>JAUMYO010000006.1 GCA_030528605.1 Peptostreptococcaceae bacterium
TATACAAAACCCGATAGAAAGCATAGAAACTTGTTCCATCTTTTTACTCAATGTAGTCGATAAAGTTCTCCACGAATATCGGGAAGTATCATCCATAAGGATCGGGTCGACACGATAGGTTCAAATAAGTTTTAATATGCTTATTTTATCGGATAATAGTATAAAATAGGGAGCTGTTGCAGGATGTGATCATTCTACAGCAGCTCCTTTTGCATACAAAAAAATGGCTCACTCTTTTGAGCTTGCCATTTTTTATAGGCTTGAAACGACCTCTCCGATCTCATACTGAAACCTGATAGAAAACACGAATGTTTTCACTCTCTATTCGATACGATCGATACAGTGGTCCAACAAATGTTTGGAAGTATCCTCCGTAGGGATCGATCGTATGGGATCAATGAGTATAGATATCAGATCAGTCGTTGATCATGATCAGACTACCGTTTGCCTGTTTTTCAAAATCAACTTTGTTTCCGAATGCTTCGCCGATAAATCTTAGCGGCACATAAGTTCTTCCTTTTTGCATACTTGCCGGTACATCCAACTTGATCATATTTGTAGTCGTACCGTCATTCACTTTCGCTTCCGCCTTGTTCATCACAAGTGTAAGAGTCTTTCCATCCTTTACTGCAGTGATCGTTTGAGTTGCAGCATCCCATTTTACTTCCGCATCAAGTGCTTCAAAGATCGCACGAAGAGGAACAAGGATCCTTCCATCTTTAGAGACCGGCGGTGTATCGAATTCCACTTTCTTATCGGATACATAGACCTCGATGCCACTCTTTACCATCGGCTTGCCTTCCATTTTTTTGTCATCGTCCATCTTATCATCTTTTTTAGGCTCAGACTTGTCATCCTTGATCTCTTTCGCTTTTGTCCAGTCGAATACTAAAATCGCCTTCTGCTCTCCGGCACCTTCTTTTCCGCCTGCGATCTTATCCATCGCATCTACCCAGACTGCGATCGTTACTTCGTTCGGCTTTACCGCATCGACCTTAAATTCCACTTTTGTATCATAAGGCTTCATATCAACAGATGATTTGCTAGCCTCAACCTTTTTGTCCCCTTCGATCACAAACAATTTGTTGATATTTTCTTTTGCAGAACCGATCTGTACCGGCTGAAGATAGATCGTAACCTCGCTTGTCTTTTCATCCACAACGACTTTTGCTTCGGGCTTCAATCCCTGGTTCGCCATAGATGGCTTGTTTTTTTCATGCGCTTGCACCATCTTTACAGGTACCATATACTCTTTGTCATTGTCTGCAAACGCAGGGATCGCAGTAAGTGCCAAAAGCCCCGCACACAAAAAACTCACTAATCTTTTTTTCATAACATTCCTTTCTTTCGGCAACGATCCATCGTATATTCGAGGATCGTATCTATGCCATCTGTTGAATAATATCCTTAATAAAAATTTTTTCAACGATCTACTCAAATACCACGGGAGGAGAGAGATCTCCCCCCTTTTTTTGAGCATGGTATTCAATATTTTATCGGAACACAAAGGTTTCGACCAATGGCTTCGCTCCCAATTCTTCAAACAGGTCGATCGTTAGCTCGACGCTCTGCTCTGTCACTTGGCTTGGTAATGTGAAAGTAAATTCGTTCATACCATTGACGACCGTTGCCTTGATCACTTGACCGTTGACTTTGATCGCCGAAACTTTTGCTTCAAAATCTTGACCATTCAATGGTAGTGTCACCATCTTCGTCATGATCTTATATTCATAAGCTCCGTTGCCGATCTGCTTTACTTTCGCCTTACCCTGAAGGAAAGCATTCAGTCCGCTGTTCTTAAAGGATATCGACTTGTCTCCTTCTGTAGAGCCGCCTCCTTGCTTCGGTGTCAATGCCTCACGCTTCGCTTTTAGATCGGCTGCTGCTTTATTTACGGCATCTTGTAGCGATCTCTTGTTGTAGTAGACCTGCTTCGCTTCCTTCAGCGCTTTACGGAATTCACTCTTCCCTTCAAGCTCATAGCGGCTAAGGTCTATCTGCTCCGATCTGTTGATCTCTTCTTTCAGAGCTGTTTTGTCAGCCTTTGATTCCACTCCCGCCAATGCTAAACGAAGGTCGATGATCACACTTTGGATCTCTTCTTGTGTTATTGCATCGTCATCATCGTCCTGATCGGTCTTCTTATTATGAGCTTGCGCTTTTTTCAGCACTTCCTTCGCATCTTTAAGAGCCGTTTCCAGTTTTTGGACCGTATTCTCTTTGTAAAGATCTTTTTGCTCGACCACTTTATCCGATTCTTTGATCAAAACTTCAAGCTGAGATGTATCCAGTTTTCCGTCTTTTCTCTTCAAGTTTTGGATCGCTCGATCAAGCATATTGATCGTATCGTTGATATGCTTTTCCGTGTTATACTGAGGATCTTTTGACATAAAGACCAGTTCTGCTCCCTGGATCGCCAGAGTCAGGAACTCAACACTCTTCTCTTCATATTGATCTCCCAAGCTTTCCAAGATCGCCTTTGCCTCATCGATCTTAGCTTTTAGAAGCGCTTTATTTCCTTCTCCCTTTAAGAGAGACAGTCCTTTGATCGCTTCATTCAGCTCTTTGATCATAGCGTCTATATCATCTTGAGTTGCAGATGGGTCTTCATATAGCTTTTGCGCTTTGTCCAACGCTACTTCAAACACTTCCCATCCATCCGGATCATAGTCGTTTTCTTTGAAATCTTTGACCTGATTGATCAGGATCATCAAGTCGCTCTTGTCGGTCGGAACAGGGATCTGAGCCTTCCCTTTGATCAATTCCACTTCTACCGTGTAATTCGTTGATCCGTGCGGCTTGTACTCCTGCTCTTCTACGCCATAGCCGGCAACATTTGTCACATAGATCTTAAATGGTAAGTTACGCAACAAAGTTACCTGTTTGCTGTTCTCATTCGCTTCAAGGTCAAGCTTATACATCGTATTATGGACATCCTGTCCTCGGAATACCAGGGTCGCTTTACCTGTATAGCCATTTCTTTTGAGGTTGACCGTAACAGCATGCGGTTCTTTTTCGATAAGTTGGACTGTCGGATAATTTGCCTGTAGTCCGGTCTTTTTGACGACCAGGTTTTCACCGTTGACAACATATGCAACATATTTGACCGGATCAAATTCTCTCGCCGTGACCTTATACTCTCCTTCCGGAACGATCGCTACATATTGCGTCCTGCTTGATTCAGATACGGCAAAGTACTCCTTTCCGGTGTTCTTATCGATCAGAACAACTTTCATATTGCTGTTTCTCGGCTTATCGACCATGATTATTACTTTGGTTTTGTTTTTGTAAGAGAATTTCACTTCTACTACTTTGCTGTGATCCGCTTCAGTGATCTCAAATTCGATGCGGTCCTTATCCACTTCAAAATTTTCATCCACTTCAGTGATCAAAAGAGTATATCTCCCAACTTTCAGATCATACGGATCGACCGTATGCCCTTCGGAGTCTTGAACGATCCATTTGAATTTATCCATCGGAACGGATCCCGATGAGATGATCGGTGAAACGATGACCATTCTTTCGTTTCCGGTCTTGATCGACTTGTCGAGCGGAAGCTGGATCGCATTTCGCGCATGGTCTTGGATCTTTAAGACAGCTGTTTTCGGATCTGTTCCGGCAGGAAGCGTAAATACGCCTTGCTCATTTGCTTTATAACTGTCTTTTCCGATCAAGATCTCTTGTGTTCGGATCCCGGATCCTTCTTCGATCACCTGAAGCTTGTACTCTCCCTTCGCTTGATCATAACTGCTCTTGGCGATTCGAGGGAATGTCGTATCTATCGTGATCGGGAATTGGATCGTTTGTGCTTTTGTATAGCTTTCTCCGTCCGGTTTTACTTTTACTTCAAAAATATATTTTCCTTCCGGCATTTGAAGACCTGCAAGGTTTGTACCGTCCCATCTCCAATGCGGTTTTGTCGAGACCAGATTCGGTCCGCCAAAAGGACCCAGGATAACATAATTTTTCATCCCGAAATCATTCGGTCTTGAAACATTATAGATCGGATCTAATTTTGTTTTATCCGCTCCATCATAAATATTGATCTCAAAATCTTTATAGTTTCTCAAGAACGTTCCGACAAAGTTTGCGGTGTCCGCTCTTCCGTCATTGTTCGGAGAAAATGCAATATTATCGAGCGCAAATTTCGGAGCCTCGAATGTGCTGCCTGCATCCTGTCCCAATACGACCTCTTCTCCGGATTCTTTGGAAGAAAGATGTGTAAACGCATTCGCTACGATATCGGTTTTTTCATAATAATATGGTTTTGTGCCTTTTTCCAAGTGATGATAGATACTCGGATCGATCACCGGTATCGTTTCCCAATCGCCTTTGAATCCGACGAAAGGCACACTGATCTTCGCTTCGCTTGCTACTTTCGGCTCAAAGAATACAAATCCTTCAAGGAAGAATCCGTTCGGCATCTCTTTTTCAAACTGTGCCATTTTTCCCGCATCCAGAGCAAAGGTTACCGTAAAGTCCTTCGTACTCTTAGCATCTACAGTGATCTCTTGAGACGCAGATCTCTCCACATTTCTAGGCTTCAGCATGATCTTGCCGTTTTCTACGGTATCCGTATTCAACTCGGCATGGTAGCTGAATGTTTTCGGTTCATTCGCATAGTTACGCAAAGTACCTTTGATCGTTACAGTATCTCCTGTGATATTTCGCAGATTGATACTTGAGATATGATTCGTTCCTTCGATCACAACGGAAGAGCTGATCACTCCTGCAAGGTTCAAAAGCCCTGCTCCCTGACCTCTCGGCGATCCGTGAGCACCTGTTTTCGGATCAAGGAACGGCGTTGACGTACTCATCAACAGATTTTTGATCAATCTGTGCTTTTCTGCGCCTTGGATCTCAGGAAAATTCTTTTCTACATATTGTTTTGCAATGGCGATACCTCCGGCAACATGCGGTGTTGCCATCGAAGTTCCGCTCATTTTATCATAAGAGTTCTGGTTGACACTTGAATCGATCTGTCCTCCCGGAGCAGAGATATCCGGCTTTAAGTTTCCTTCCGGAGAAACTCCCCAGCTGGAGAAGTTTGAAACTCGGTATCCGGTAGGATTTACATGTGCTTTTTCATCCGTCTCGAAGAACACGGTATAATGAGGATTTTTCTTCAAGTACTCGCCGTCTTCTTTGCTGATAAAGACGGAAGGGATATTTACATTCTCGACTCCTGCCATATGCGTCAGACCGAATTCGTCAAGATGATTGTAAACGATAACGACAGCCGCGCCTTTTTTCTCAGCATTTCTAATTTTTTCAGCAAAGCTGAAGTCTTTCTTTCGTCCTTCCCCTTCGCCGTCACCACGCTGGATCAGAGCAACTTGACCTCTGACTTTGTCAGGGAACTCATCTTCATATCCATGACCACAGTTTACGACCAAAAGTGCTTGATCCGGGAAAGGCTTATCGTCTGTCGGCATGTAAAGCAACAGCTTTTCTTTTCCCGGTCCCTCCGTTACACGGATCCCTCTTTGTTTGATCTCGGCATTGTCGACTGATGCGACCGCAAGTGACAGATCCGCAACTGCCGGAGAGTTTGTCAGACCGAAGTCCGGATTGCTTGCTCCCGGTCCTTCCAGTGCCCCGAATCCCATAAAACCGTCATTACCGATCGCGATAGCAACAACGATGCCCGCAGCTTGAGCTCGTTTAAGTGCGTTGATCGTTGTTTGCTCCATTCTGCCATCTGTCGTTCCTGTCGCACCCAAACTCATGTTGATACTGTCCGCTCCAAGCTTTACGGAATCATCGATCGCCTTGTTATAGATCTCCGGAGTGGTCCCTCCAAAAAGTACATTGGCACCGAATGCTCTCATCACGGCAATTTGCGCTTCCGGAGCGACTCCTTGCAGCTTTTGAGTATTTGCAGCAATGATCCCGGCAACGTGCATACCGTGAGATCGTTTTGATGTCTCTGTTATGTTCTGATTTTTATCAGCATAGTTATATCCGAAAGGAACTTTGTCATTAAAGTATCTCCCTCTGGATAGATCATGCTCTTGCACCAGACGGTCCGTTGTAGCCGCGTCTTGGATCTTTCTTCCATCCGGCGATATTCCCGGCTTTGTGAAAATATCATGTGTCGGATCTCCGCCGGAGTCGATCACCGCGATCAATTGACCTTTTCCGTTAAATCGATTCCCAACTCGAGGGACATTGATCATATTGTTGCTTGACGCATCTCTCAGAGAAAATCCGCTTCTCCCCGGAAGTTCAGGCGGAGCCGGGATCACTCTATTTACTTCTACCGTAAATACTTCCGGTAGAAGTACGATCTTTTTCGCATCGGCAAAAGTCGTACGGATCGCCAAGCCGTTCAAAGCAACATCATAGGTCTCGGTCACTTCATATTTGACACCAAGATCGTCGATCGCTTTGATCAAAAGGTCTTGTGATCTTTTTGCATACTCTAATTGTGCAGATAATCCATTCTCGGAGCGCACCTGCGAAATATCCGGTGCGACCAGAGCATGTTTTTCTGCCATGGTTTTATCGTTGATCTCCGCAATAAATCGGATCTCGGAATCATCCTGATATTTTGATCCGGCCTGTCTCAAAAAATCAAGCAATACCGGATCTCTCTGCAACTTTAGATCTGCTACAGCGGATGATCCTTCTTCCGTATTCAGAGATACCATCTCAAACAGATCCTCAGCGGATCTGTTCAAAGGATCTGCATAGCCGTACGGTGCAAAAGAAGAAAGCACTAAAGTTGCTGATAAAACCGCGGATAAAATTTTGCGTTTCATCAAATATCCTCCTCTAGAAAGGTCGCCGGCGGCATTGACCGCCGACGATCCGGTCTACATTAATTTCTACTTGCTGTCATGATCACATCATATGCCCAGTGAGTCTTGCTCACATCGGTGTATGCCTCTTTGTTTTCGGTATTGGATGCGATCTCAAATGTTCTGCTCATCATTGCCACAGCTTCCGCTCGGGTGATCTCTCGATCCGGCTTGAATGTGCCGTCACTGTATCCTGCGATGATGCCTGCTTCGATACAAGATGCGATCGCTGATGCTGCCCAATGATCTGCCGGTACATCTTTCATCTTCTTGTCAGATGCCGGTAAGTTTTTAAGTTTTGCCAGAATATACGCATACTCTGCTCGAGTGATCGCCTTGCTTGGCAAGAACATACCGTCTTCACTCATACGGATATATCCCAAAGATGCCATCTTATTCGCTGCTGCCGAGTACCATAGACCGTCTTTCACATCTTTGAATGCCACTTTTTCTTTCGCTTCATCTTCGATCAATTCCATAAACATTGCCGAAACTTCCGCTCGAGTGATCTTATTGTTCGGTCTGAACTGTCTGTTCGGATATCCGCTCATATAGCCTCCGCTCAAGATGCTGTTGATCCTCTCCAGTCGAGCCGATTCAAGGACCGCCTGAAGTTTTTGCAGCGCATCTTTCTCTTTGTTTTGATGAGCTTCCAATGCTTTGCTGATCGCTTTGATGGTTTCCGGTTTATAATACTTCTTATATTGTGCAGTGTCTTTGTTGTTGATGATCCGTTGTGCTTTTTCTACAAGCTCTTTTTCAGATCGTCCCGGTCCCGCCAAAGGTACTTGGTTATCCGGGATCGTAGTGCCGCCTGCTCCTCCAGGTGTTCCTCCACCGATCGGTGCAGAATTGTTTCCGGTCCAGTCAAAGACAACATACGCCTCTTGTCTTCCCATCACGCTGACTCCGTCGACCTCAAAGGATATCAGAAGTTCCGAAACTTTTTCATTCAGCGTGAAAGTATATTCTTTCGACGATTCGTTGATCGATTCTATAATGTTTGCGCCGGAATGATCCGGTAAGTTTATTGAGGATACGGTCCCTCGGATCTTTTGACCGCCAAAATCTACTTCCATCGGATCGAAAGTAAGGGTGTAAGTGTACTCATTTCCTTTGCGAACTACTTTTGCTCTCTTGTTCAAAGATCCGTTACCCATCGATGCTTCATTGCTGTTCTTCTTCTTCAGCCATACATTAACAAAAGATGTCTCTTCCGTAGAGCCCGATCCTCCTCCTCCAGGAGGTGTTACCGGAGGTGCCGGCGGTTTCGGTGGTGGGGTCACATTCCCTTGATCATCGATCTTAAGGTCTCCATTCCAGTCCAGAACAAGCAATGCTTCTTGCGGACCTGTATGTCCCTGTACAGCCGGATCGGTCGTGATCCGGATCGCTAATCTTGTATCTTCAAGAGAATTCTCATCTAAGATCACATTCTCAAACATATCCAATGTGAATACGCCTTTTTGCCCTTCTACCGGAGCGGCCTTCATCCACTTGTCTCTTAGTTTGACTTCCAATGTTTTCACACTTGCTTTGACTGTAGCACCTGAAAGCACATCGATCGTAGCATTCGATCTCTTGATCGCAAGCTCTTTGAACTTAAATGTCATCGTTACCAGCTTGAACGGTCCGGAAGTCTTGTCACTCGGTTTGACAGTGACTGCTTCCAGCGCTTTGTCTGCCATCGAAGTTTTTTTGCCGTCCGGTGTCAGAACACGAGCCGGTATTTTTTTGCCATCCAGCGGTACTTCCGGTTTGGACGGAACATAGTTTTTGTTCCAATCCAGAAGCAGATCCGCTTTATAGTTTTTATTGAAGCCGTTTCCTTTTGCTGTAAATTCTATTGGCAATTTTGTGTCTTGATTCTCATCCGTCACCATTGATACCGGTATTTTGAAAGTAAATACGCCTTTTGAGATCTTTGTAGCCTCTACTTTGTTGTTTGAGCCCAGATCTACGAATAGGGTATCTATCCCGGCGGTAATGGCTCCCATCGTAATGTCGTTAAATTGAAGTTTTATTTCGTACCGATCTCCGATCGTTTTGACCGCTACATCATTGACCAACGCATCATTTGCCATAGACAGCTTGTCTTCATTTTCTTTCAAGATATATGCCTTGATCATTCTGTCAGGATCCGGTTGAGCCTCCGAATCCCCGAATACAAGATCTGCATCGAAGTCCTGAGACATCAGCTCTACTCTAAATTTGATCGGTACTCTTTTGAGTTCTTGATCCAATTCAAAAACATATTTCTTCTCATAGTCACCTTGGATCGGTATTGGAGCGATCTCTGTCGGAACTCCGTTGATAAGAACTCTGAAGTTGCTGATGTCGCCCTTTACATTGGATACCGTGATGGATCGATACTCGATGGTATAACGATACTTTTCACCTATTTTTTCGATCTTCGCGATCGGGTTAAGCCCGTCATTTACCATTTGCATCTTAGTATTTTCGTTTCTTCGGTTGATCTGTACTTTTACATTCTTTGTACTGATATCCGGCTGCTGTGAATCTCCGCTCGATGTCCCTTCGACCGTATTCTCGAGCTGGACCGCAAATCCGAAAACCCCTTTGATCATCAATTTTTTTGTCAAAGTATATCTGTCCCCGGTCTTCATCGTAGGATCTTGATATGTTTGGACCAATCCTTCTTTCGGATTTTGTTGCAAAGTATTTCGGAATAGTTCTTGACCATTTTTCATAATGATCGTTTCAACTTCCCATTCGATGCCCTTTTTGTTTAGGATGCTCTGGATCGCTACATCTCTTTCCAAGCCTCTGTCAACTTTATGATAATCCCTTCCTTGACCCAAAAGGTATTTCAGGAATTCTTCTTTTGTCTTGAACTCTTGGACGCCTCCATAGCGTGGACTGTCTCCCTGATCCCAATAATATAGCTCCAAGATGTCAAACTCTTGGTTCAGCTCGATCTTTCCTTTGGAAGCTGTCAAAATGCTTCCGATACTTCCTTTTTGAGGATAGTAAGTCTCTTTCGTTCGATCGAAATCTACACCGAGTCTTTTGAGTTTGTTCTCTTCGTCTTTTGTTAGCACCGGCTTTAGATAGTTTTTGTTGACCTCAAACTTTGTGAGCATCTTCCCGCCACTTTCCAATGCCGCGATCATCTCATCCACCGGAAGCTCTTTGAGATCATTCATCGAAAGATCCAGTCGAACTTGTGTATGTGCCGCCAATCGGATCATATTCTCATATAGAGCGGTCGGGAAATATTCTACTCGATTGCTTTCCAGATCGAGCATTTCCAACCTTGACAAATTAGCCAAGGAATCCGGGATCCTGGTGATCTCGTTGTGCTGCGCTGAGATCGATCTCAATTTTTCAACGCTTCCCAGACTTTCCGGTAACTTCGTCAGCTTGTTATAATGCAAGTGTACATCATTTAATCTTTGTGCTCCCTCGAAGAAATCATCCGGAAGCATCGCTATGCTGTTTTCTTGCAAATAAAGCGATCTTAATTTTGACAGATTTTTTAACATTCCGCTCGGAAGCGATGTGACGCCGGAGTTCATAAACGATACACTCTCAAGTGCAGTGTTTTTATCAAAGATCCCCTCCGGTATCGCACCCAATCGGTTTCCGTCAAAATCGATATATTCCAGGTTTACCATCTTGTCAAAAGTTCCCGGATGTATCTCTTTGATGTGGTTTCCACCTAAATACAGTTCTCTGACGCCGGTTGCATTTTGGAATACATCCTGAGGAAGCGTTTTGATACCGCATCCATTCAAATTCAAGAATTTGACGCCCGGTCCCAAGTGCTTCAACATACTGATGTCATCCACTTTGATGCCTTCCATATCGATCACATTGGAGCGCATCTTGCCGGCAACTTGTGTTCTTATCCCCTTTGCGTCTCTCAATTCCTGCTCGGAGATCTCTCCGTCCTTATTTGTATCCACTCCATTTTTGATCAATCCGTCGATCAATCGTTTGTGACTTGCTTCTGAATTTTTCTTTGCGTCTTCGATAAATTTAAATTCTGTCCAGCCTTTGATGACCTCATTATCAAATACGATATCCGCTCTTCTATAGTTCGGATTATCATACTGTCCGATCTCTCCCTGATTTCCGCCCATCGGACCGCTGCCAAGTACAGCAACGACCTTTCTGCCTGTCAATTCTTGTAGATCGAAAGAGTATTGAGCTGTAGCGATATCCCCTTTGAACGTATGAGTGATATTTGTTTTTGGAATGCCGGTGAAGCTCTCTCCCGTCTTGAGTGCAAAGTCGAGCATCATAGCCGCACCCGTATGATTTAGTAGCGTGATCGTCTTCTTCTCACCTGCAACGACCAATTTTGCACGAACGTCAAAAAATCCTGCCAATGTGGAGATCTCATGGGTACTTCCGTGCTTATATGCTTGGTAAGTCAATGTGTATTCTCCATCTTGGAGCTCTGATGTTATCGTAAGTTCAGGATCCTTCGGTGCTTCAACAACATTTTTCTTAAGTTGAGATCCGTCCGGGAAGTAAATAATGATAGGCAGTTTATTTATATCTTGTGCAGCAAGAGCCTTTTCTATTATCTCGTTTTTATTAAACTGGATATATTTATTGAAGACTTTTAGATCTGCCGGAACAAGGTTGAAGTCTGTTCCATCGATATTTACTTTTTTTAGTTGATTTGTCCAGAAAGGACTTGCCTCTTTATCCAGATGCACTCTGAAGTATCTTTCTCCATCTTGATCTTTGACGGACATTTCCAGGATCTGGAATTTGGATGCCTCGCCATCTCCTTCTTGCGGAGGTTTTGGTGGCTGTGGTGTAGGCGGAGGCGGTGTCGATCCGCCATGGGATGATATTGAATCATCTTCAAAAGTGATCTCTACTACGATCGGTGTTTGACTTTTAGCAGCTGCAACTACTTGTCCATTGTCCGAGTATAGTTTCCACTCACGGCTCGTAAAGAACATTGTAGATACTTGCTCAAAAACCGTCCCATTTACTTTGATCTGTTTTATTTTTGCAATAGCTTCTCTAGGGAAGTTTTTCTCAAAACCGATATGCAGTTCTTCTCTCAAATATCCCTTGCGGATCTCCGTAGAGGTTATCTTATGTTTGCTCGCAATAGTTTCAACCGGTGTATCAGGAGTATCTGCTGCTCCATAATTTAAGATACTGTCGTCGCCAAAAGTAATTTTCAGAACAGTCGATCCTTTAGCTTTTATCGCCGCAATGACATCTTCATTCGTCGTTTCAAGATTCAGATCTGAGTTCGGGAAGAAGATCTTCGGATCATTCTCAAAAACCCTACCGTTGATCTCAACCCTCTTTATGCCATGTGCATCTTTGGCATTTAATTTAGGTTCAAAGACAAAATGCACTTGCTTTTTGTTCCAACCCTGATCGGTCAGTACTTTGGTCAATGTGTATTTCTCTGCGATTTTCCCTTCGGATGGAGCTGCTGCTTTTACAACAAAGCTCAATTCCGATCTGTCATTAAAGACGACTTTCAAAGTCCAGCCATTAACAGATCTCTCTTTCGCCTTATTGAAGAGATCATCTTTTTTAATGACTAACACTTTTCCACTCTCTAGCTGAGCAAGATCATTGCTTTGAAGCTCAAATTTATGATCATCGACCTGTACAGTTTTTACAAGCGCAAGATCTTTTGCTTCTAAAGCTTTATTTAGAGTAACATGGATCTCTTTTGTATCTTCTTTAAGCTGAACATTTTCTACCGTAAATCGTTCAGCAAAATTGCCCGGAGATCCCGGCTGATCATTTGGAAGTGTAAAATCTCCATTCCAGTCTAAAAGAAGGATCGCCTCAAAAGGATCTTTGAATCCATCTTTCTTTGTATTCAAATTATACTGGACCGCGATCTTCGTATCTTCTGTACTGTTTGCAGAATGGACCATCTCTGCAGGGATCAACAGCTTATAGATCGTATAAAGATAGCTGTTTTCTGTACCTGCAGCTTTCATCCGGCTTCCATCTTGATACAAAAACTTATTGATCTCAACAGTTTCATTATCACTTATGCTGATACTGAAGAAATTCAGAGTGAGTTCGTAGAATTTCTTTCCTTGGTTTTCTGTTGATACGACAGGCTTCACTTCAATATTTCTTAATGCTTTATTCGCAAGCGAAGCCGATTTTTCGTTTTTATTCAGCAAGTATCCTTTAACTTCTTTTGGAGGTTCTGGTTGTGAAGGCGTATCGTCCTTTGCACTGTTTTTGAGCATTGAACCGTCTTTAAACCATATCTCTATTTCGATCGGAGTTTTCTTTTTCGCCTGATCGATCACCTTTTTTTCTACAGAATAAAAATCATATATCAACGATTGAGTAAAATCCGCTTCCGATTGGTCAAAGAATACTCCATTGATCTTCACTCTCGATAATTCATTCATATGACTTCTTGATATCGAAGCTTTTTCATTTGCCTTCTGATGGATAGCAACTTCCAACTGTTCTACGCTGTAGCGATTTTGAACGGCAACATCCTTGATGATATATAGATCCGCAATGCCCGGCTTCGGTGTTTCTCCTCCAGGAGATGGACCGGGATCGGCACCCTCAAATTTGAAGTCATCGTTCCAATCCAAAATAAGGATCGCGGATTGCTTCATCGGTGCACCCGATCCCAGATCGATGTCAAATGCCAATTCGATCTCGGTATCTTGGGATGAACCTACCGGAGGCAATGTACGCTCCGGATGAGAGATCGCAAATGCACCCTCTTTTCCAACCACCGGTCTGGCTGCCTTCATATCGGTCATCGCCTTGTAAGAGACCGCTTTGATCTTTCCGCTGATATTTCCTAATGAAATAGGATTGAATGAAATCGTGATGTCAGCAAACTTTACATTAGGCATCGGAGCGACATCGGATGATACGACTTGAACTTCTCTTACTAAAGCATCATCAGCCATCGATTTCGCTTTTTTATTGTCTTTTTTTACAAGATAGCCTTTTACCGTTCTGTTGATCGGCTCCGGCGGTTGCTTCGTTCTAGGAGGTGGCGCCGGATCCTTGGTGAAGTCACGCTTCGTATAGCCGGCGTCTTGGTACTCGACCCTTGATCCGTCATCAAATACGATCTCGACTCTATGTGCGTCCCGCTTCTTAAAATCATCGACCGCACTGACCCCATCTGGATATGCTGCTGAGATCGTAATATTTCTCGCCTGATATAAATAAAAGTTCGGAAGATTGTCCACAATGTCTCTCATCGGAATACTGACTTCATCGATCCAGACCTCTTTTATTCTTGTTTTTACCACATTGTCAAGGCTTGCACCATCATAGTCCACTTCGATCAGGATACTTTCTTTCCGTTCGTCAAGAACTTCTCCCGTACCCGGACGTATCAAGACCTCACCCAAAAGGTCCATTCCAATGTCCTTGATCTTAAATATTTCGCTTAATTTATCTCCATTGCCGAGCGGTAATGCCTGTATGTCCGGAGTCGCCGCTTTAAGCACGGTCTCCCCTTCAGGTGTTTCCGCCGTTTCATTGCTCAGATCCTGAGCATCCGGCAGTGAATGAATGGATGTATTGTCTACAGGGTCGATACTTATGATATCTTCACTTTGAGTTTCCAGTGCAAAGCTCGAAAAAGAGCTTGGGAAGATACTCGTCGTTAAGATCGACACCAAAAGTAGTATAGACATACACTTTTTGATGAAATTACCCATATTTACCTCCTCAAAATTTTTGTTATAGTATCAGCTTTTGCTGTAATACCCGATAAATAAAAAGTTTAGCAGATCTCCTATGATCAATACTCATAAAATAGTTCTAACGCCTGTTAGATCACCACATACGGTTTCCCCTCGAATATCGTCGTTCTGAGCGGGATCTGATAAAGTGATGAGATGTTTTCTTTTGTGATGACCTCCTCCGGTCTTCCACAAAACAACAGCTCTCCATTTTTTAGTCCAATCAGGTTGTCGGAATATTGTAGTGCCTGGTTGATATCATGCAATACCATTACGATGCTCAGTCCGAAATCTTCGTTGAGCGACCGGATCAGGTCCAAAAGTTCGACCTGGTATCGTACATCCAGATAAGTCGTCGGTTCGTCCAAAAAGATCATTTCGCTCTTTTGTGCCAAAGCCATCGCGATCCAGACTCGCTGTCTCTGTCCTCCCGACAGAGAAACGACTTGCTCGTTGGCGATCTCTTTCAGATTGGTGACTTCCAAACTCCAGTCGATCGCTTCGTCATCTTCTTTTGTTGCCTGTTGCATCATTTTTATATGAGGTGTTCGCCCATAGCTTACCAGTTCTCGAACGGTAATGGTTCCCGTGACACGATTTTGCTGATGTACGATCGCCACTTTTTGAGCAAATTCCCGTCTTTTGAGATGAAAAATATTCTCTTCATCCAGCATGATCAATCCTCTTTTGGGTCTTAAATTTCTGGTACATAATTTGAATAAAGTGGTCTTTCCGCTTCCATTCGCTCCCAAAAGAGTTGTGATCTTCCCTTTCTCGAAAGAAAGGCTCAGATCATGTAGGATGGTCTTTCTTCCATAGCTGAAATTGAGATGTCTAATTTCCATAATTTTTTCCTCCCAATTTAAGCAATAGGATAAAGAATGGGCCGCCGACCATCGCCATGATGACCGCCGCCGGTACTTCATACGGATAGGCGATCGTTCGTCCGATCGTGTCGCTCAAAAGCAAAAGCCATGCGCCGAACAGTCCTGAGAAAGGCAACAATACCTTGTGGTCCGATCCGACGATCATCCGTCCGATATGAGGGACCAAAAGTCCCAAAAATCCGATGACTCCAACGATCGAGGTCGTTACGGAAGCCAGTAGGATCGCAATGAGCGCAATCAAGAAGCGATCTCGGTTGACATTGACTCCCAGCCCCCTGGCAGTCTGGTCATCCAGGCTGAGCAGATTACAGGTCCTCGCGGTAAAGGCTGTCAAAAATATCCCGATGCCTACATATACCGCAAGAAGACGAACATCCGACCATGTTTTTTGGACGATATTCCCATCCACGATGGATCGAGTGACGCTCATCCCGGCGCCGCCCATCGCAGCCAGCCCTTGGGCGATCCCCATAAAAGTCATATTGAGTGCGACACCGACCAAGATCAGTCGTGTCGGGATAACGCCGCCATCCCATGCCAGTGAGTAGATCAACAGATATGCTGTCAGTCCGCCCAGGATGGAGATCAAGGGGATACTGAAGTAGAGCGAAGGAAATAATCCGGTGATGATAACGCCTACCAATGCCGCTGCCGAAGATATCCCGATGATCCCGGGATCGGTGAGCGGATTTTTCATCACCGCTTGAAGCATCGTACCGGAGATCGCAAGTGCCATTCCTCCGATCAATGCAATGATGATCCTTGGGAATCGCACATCGTAAACGGTCGCCACATCCGGATCGAATTCAATAAACAATCCTCGTATCATTTGTGCGGGAGATATCGGCAAACTGCCCAGATTGACAGAAAGAAAAAACGATCCGACGAGCATCGCACTGATGACCAAAAAGGCGAACAGGATCCGTCCTGCTCCGATCTTGGTGTTTTTTTCTTTAGTTCGCATACAGTATCTCCTCTAAGTCTTGGAGTGCTTCGGGATAATTAAATTTTGCGCTCATCCCGAATTTTGTATAGTCCAGATCGTATACCCGATCTTCTTTTACTGCTTTGAAGTGTTTCCAGTTGTCGTTTTCTTTGAATTCCTTTGCAAACATTGCCATCACATCATCCGGTAAAGCATGCGCGGTACGCAGGATGATGTCGGGATCCTTCTGTAGCATATCCTCGATATTGACATTGATGAAAGGTTCTCCATCCGAGCTGTAGACATTTTCTCCGCCCGCTGTTTTTACCAGACTGCCTGCGTAGGAATGCTCGGTCGCCACGACATAGGAGCCCGGCAATCCCATCAGGATCAGCACTTTTTTCTTCTCTTTGCCTTCATTTCGCGCTTTGAATGCGGATATAAAGTCCTCATATTCTTTTACCAGCACTTCCGCTTCTTTTTCCCGATCCAAAAGTTTTCCCAGATCTTTTATACTCTCATACATGCCGGCTACATTATTCAGATTTACAAATCCGTACTCCAGATTTGCCTGATCATATTTCGGTTTGAGATCCGCCACCAGGCTTACCGGACTGAACACATAAGTCGGGTCAAGGGATCGAATGATCTCTACATCGGGATTCATCGCCGAACCGACGGGAGTTGCCTTTCGATAGGCCGCCGGAACTCCTTCAATATCGCTCTGCGGTATCCCGACCAGATCGACTTTGAGTTTTTCCATGATAAATACGGTCGCCATCGAAGTGACGACGATCCTTTTATTCGTTTCCGGCCAGTCTTTCGTATCATCCACGACCGCCGTCGAACTGGATA
This sequence comes from Peptostreptococcaceae bacterium, assembly GCA_030528605.1. GTDB lineage: Bacteria > Bacillota > Clostridia > Peptostreptococcales > Filifactoraceae > JAUNKE01. The sequence continues at coordinate 17,168 of JAUMYO010000006.1, forward strand.
CCGTATCGGCTTTTGCGATACCTGCACTTTGGTCCACGCATCCGCTTCCGAAGATTATCAGAAGTATTGCAAGTGCAAATGAAAAAGATCTTTTCAAAAAAATTTTTTTCATGGATGCTTTTTTTATAGCGGAAGGAAAGATGCCTTCTATTGAATGATCTTGATCAGACTGATCGATCTTTTTTGCCAAATCCATAAAGTCTAGCCTCCCTTCTGTCATTGCTTTTTCTTAATACATAGAAGTAGATCATCACACCGATACCGGATACCAGTGCCAGTAAAGAAAACATCCCTAATACTGTTACCAGTGACGATATCATCATCATGGTGAAAGGTCCGTATTCTTCCCGGACCGGTTCTGACGGTCCTTCCTCCGGATGGATCGCTTCCCGCTCTCCGTTCAGTCTTGGGTCCCCTTTCATCAGCAGACCATGCTCCGGATCCACTGCCGGCGGATCCGATCTCTCGGGTCCCTCATCCGCCGGAGAAGCCTCTGTCGTCGGTTCTACTTGATCAGCAGATCCCGGTCGTTCTTGCGGTGACGGCTCGATCGACGGCTCCGGTACTTTTGGTGTCAGGTCCGGAGAAGGACCCTCCTTCTTACTCGGATCGACCGATAAGATAAAGTCAGTATTGCCTTCCACCCGACTTCCGATCTTACCGAAAAAGATCACCGATCGTCCCATCGCTTCGACAAAAGCATCGATCTTTATGATACTGTCTTTGTCAGGCAAAGGAACGCGTACATCGATACTGTTATCTTTCCTCTGCATCTCCGTCATATGGACGGAGGCAAATTCGCCGCCTCCCTTTTGGACCGAGATCTTGTAGCTGCCGATCTGATCTGCCAAGTGGAGACGGAAGGTCCCATATATTTTGCCGTTGCTGTCGACCTCGATCAATGCCTGCGGATCAAGCACAGATTCTGTCATGCCTTGCCCGATCGCCGCATTATTTCCGCTGTCCTCTATAACTCCCGAGACAGGATGTTTATAGTGCGCCGTTACGGATGCGATCTCAACGCTGTCGGCATACACAGTAGATGACATGATCAGAAAGACTAACGCTATTTTCAAGATCATTCTTGTTGCTTTATTCGCCCGAGATCTAAGTTGGCACGGACCTGTGCAGAGATCCTTGACCTTTTCTATGCCCTCTCCTCTTTTTCGCCTTCTATCCAATCGCTGCATCGTTTCCTCTCTATCAGAATCCAAAATAAAGATCCTTATATCACTTTTCGCCCTCTCCGGATCTCAAAGCATAGATCTGCAAATATTTGCTTCGATCAAACTCATCCAGCAAATGAGGAAGAAATCTTTTCCATAAATAAAATCCGCCTGATAGCAATATCAGGTATAACAAACCGATCGTCGCGATGATCCCTTTGTGTTCTTTTATGATGACCTTCGGGGATCCCGACGGATCCGGTCCATCTTTTACAGCTTCTGAAGATGGCACTTCCTTCTGCGTTGATGCTGACGGATCGGTCGTTACGATCTCCGCAGCATCCGTGTTTTTTTTCGGGACCGATGTCGTTTTCGGTGTAGTAATATTGCTGATCGGTCTTGGCTGTGGTCTTGTTGTATTCGGGAAATTCGTTTCTTTGGTCGTCTCTTCCGGCATACTCATTGCAGCCATATGCTTCTTTACAAACGCATAAACTCCATATCGTGCATTCTTTACGAGTATCCCTTCATCCGTCATTTCAAATGGGATCTCCGAAAACTCTTCTTCCGTTTTCAAATAAAGATGAGTGATCTCTTTCTCTCCCTTAAACAAAATACTGGCACCATCGTTTAACAGGATCGGTAATGCCTGTTTATCCACATCTGTAGTTTGGTCAAAAGCGATCTCTTTGATCTGTTCTTTTGCGGAGATCTCATAGCCTTTCGCTTGATCCAGCGGATCGAGCTCAAGTCCGTTCGATCCTAAGTTATTTCTCGTCAGTGGTGCGATCGCTATCTCTCCGGAAACTCCTTGAGGGTCTTTTATAATGACATTTTGGATCGAAAGCTCGATCCGATCCTGCTGTTTTGTCTCATCATTTTGTATTTTGAAATGGATCGACCGGTCTTTTTCGATCTTTTTTAAGCTATCCCAGTCGATCTTCAGTCGGGCCTTTATCGGATCCGTTCCCATAACAGAAACTTTCGGATCTACCAGAATATCATAGTACTCTTTTTTACTATCCAAAGGGATCATAAAGATCCTTGGTCTTTTTTCTGTTTCGTTCGGGATCTCAATATCGAATAAGTATGTATCTGCCGCCTTATAGATTTGGCTCGTTTCATCAGCATAAAAAAGTCGTGTCAACGAGGTGGTGATATCTCCGACCGTCAATGTTTTCATTTGCAAATAAGCATACATTTCTCCATTTGAAACAAAAACTTCAGCGGTAGGAACAAGACCTGCATTTCCCATGGATCCTTTTTCTTCATAAGCATGCCAAAGAGCGACTTCCACCTGATGATGTCCATCCTCTATCTTCTTTTCGTCCCCCCAAGAAAAAGTTGGTACTAACATACTAACTATTAACAAATATAAAAACCAACTCTTCATTTACTCCTCCACTTCCACGGTATCATATATAATATTAGCACACCCTAACCTTTTTTACAAACCTTTTTGTTATATCCTTGTAATTAAATTTCAGTTATATGGACTGTGTTCAATGATAGCTGTATGAATATGTACAAATTTTTTATCATGCTCTTATGCAGTTGAGTTAATTAAACTAAATCACTTAATTATTATGCTTGTACTTAATTTTATTTTCTCATATTATTCAATGCTCTTTGGTCAGAGATCTCGTTGACAAAAGTTTTTTTCAAAATACTGACCGATCTCCTTTCTTTATTTAATTATCCTAATGATCAAACTTTTGAGCTTGGACTTGTGATCTGATCTAAATACTATTGAATTTTATTTTAACACTAAGGACGTATCTAAAAACTATCCTACGATATCACGAGATAAAAATGAAAAAGCTCGAAAAACATCAAAACGATACGAAATAAAAGATATTCACCGGGATCGGACCAAACGCCCGTGGAAAAAGTGGATAGCTTGGATAATAATATCGATCATACTATTATCCAATAAAATCACCACATAAGTATATTTCCGTTCTGATGCAACCGCGAAACGGTGGGGCATCATTCCCTATAAACTATAAGGATAAAAAATTGTTAGGTATTGGTTCTTAAAGAATAATAGTGCGAAAATAATTTTTATGTTTTTTATCAGTTTCAGTATTATTGGATGATACTTCTCCAACAAGTTGTTGCACGATGCCGGTACATCATAAAAATAACGCAGCAGAAAGATCTGCTGCGTCAGTATGTGACTTTATATTGAATAGACTGTTGTGAATAAATATTATCTCATAAAAGCACCCGGTCCGATCGGAAGTCCTGTAAAATACCAAAGGATCATCAACAGAGTCCATGACAGCAGGAATGCGATCGAGTAAGGAAGCATCGAGGAGATCAATGTTCCGATACCGGTATCTTCATCATACTTTTGTGCAAAAGTTACGATAACCGCAAAATATGTCATCAACGGAGAGATGATATTCGTTGTTGAGTCTCCGATACGATAAGCAAGCTGTGTGAAAGCAGGTGAGATCCCTACCAACATAAGCATCGGAACGAATACCGGTGCCATGATCGCCCATTTAGCAGATGCCGATCCGATAAACAGGTTGATAAATGCAGATACGAAGATAAATGCAATGACCAAAGGAAGTCCTGTAAATCCGATACTCTTTAGAAGATTTGCTCCTCCTACAGCCAATAGGATGCCCAGTTTGGAGTAGTTAAAGTAGTTGATGAACTGAGAAGAAACGAATGCCAACACGAGGAATCCTCCCATCGTAGCCATCGCCTTGCTCATTCCGTGAACAACATCCTTATCATTTTTAACGCTTCCTGCAAAGACCCCGTAGATCACACCCGGGATCAAAAAGAACAATGCGATCGTCGGTACCAATCCGTGGCTGATAAACGGATTCAGATCCATCTTCGTTACCACATCATCCACGATGACCGGTGTTCTAAGCAATCCATTTTGAGGAACGGTCAACAATGCCATTACGACGATGAATCCGAGGATAGCGATACCTGCCGCACGAAGACCTTTTCGCTCTTCCGGTCTGATATCCATACTGTCAACTTTGTATATCCCTTCGTAAGTCCCGAGTCTCGGTTCTACGACTTTCTCGGTGATGATCGTACCTACGATGGTCAAAACGAAAGTGGATACGAACATGAAGTAATAGTTTGCAGTCGGAAGGATCGACGCATCGGATCCTCCGATCTTGATCGCTTCATTCGTGATACCTTGAAGCAACGGATCCAATGTTCCGAGAAGCAAGTTTGCGGAGAAACCTGCGGATACCCCGGCAAACGCCGCTGCAAGACCCGCCATCGGGTGTCGGTTAAAGCTCAGGAACACGATCGCTCCAAGCGGGATCAACACAACATATCCTGCATCGGATGCGATATTGGACATGATACCCATAAAGATAACGGCTGCCGTGATCAGCTTTTTCGGTGTGCTGAGCACGATCTTTTTCAATGTAGCGCCGATCAGACCGGTCTCTTCCGCAACTCCTACTCCCAGCATCGCAACGAGAGTAGTTCCCAGCGGAGCATAGGTGGTGAAGTTCTTTGTCGCGGAATCAAACATATAGCGAAGTCCTTCCGCATTGAACAACGATACCGCTTTAACTGTAACTTCCGCTTTTTCGCGCGCATCATAGTAAGTAGTGCTTAGCCCCGCACGAGCAGCAAGCTCTGAAATAACGATAACAGCCAACGATAAGATCAGAAAGATCGTTACCGGATGAGGGAGTCTATTTCCGGCTTTTTCAACAAAATTAAGAAAGCCATTGAAGATCCCTTTCTTTTGTTGGTTGGTTTGTTTAGTTGGTGATTTTTGTTTTTCTTTCATTCAAACCTCCTTAAAAATAATCACACTATGCTATTATATATGAAGAAAAGGTTTTTATAGACTTTTTTAACATTTTTCTCTCTAAAAAGTATTCTTTTGATCATACTATTATATTTTTTTGTAATTTTATCGTCGAAAAATATACCGATTTAGCGGACGACCGCTATTCCCATATTCTTGCTGTACTTCCAATTCTCCTGCACTAAGAAGATGATGAACATACCGATGCATCGTCTGATAAGCGATACCGATCTCGGAAGCTGCCGTCGCGATCGTCCAAGATTGGTCCTTCCTCCTAAAAAACTCTCGTATCCTTGTTAACGTAGCAGGGCTGATCCCTTTGATCGTACTGAGCATTTGATGTTGGTGATCCATTTGTTTCTTAAGTGTTCGGATCTTAGTGTGGACTTTTATTCTTGAAAGCAAGTCGATGGGATGGATCGGATGGATGATGATATCCATCGCTCCGGCTCTTATATACTCCTCATAGAGCCTGCGGTCCGCATCGTCGGAAAGTAGAATGATCGAAGAGGATCTGTCCCATGAATGGATCTTTTTGACAAGATCCATCGTCGATCCTTTGATCAGATCGCAGCTCAAAAGAACAATATCCGGATCATACTCAAGATAGAGGTCTTCAGCTTGTCTTGTATTACCGGATATGATAAATACATACCCCAGATCACGGCAGATCTCTCGAAGTATTTTCACAAGTGCCGTGCTGTGACAGACCAGTAGGATGATTTTTTTCATATTTTTCCCTCGTGTGGTGATTATTTGTCCATAACTATTGCAAAATTGCCTTATTTTTGGTAACATATAAGGTGAAATGGAGGTGCTAACTTGAAAATTCAAGAATCTGCTGAAAATTATTTGGAAACGATATTGATCCTAAAACTTCGTAATGGTTATGTGCGCTCCATTGATGTTGCTAATGAACTTAACTTCTCAAAACCGAGTGTCAGCAACGCAATGAAGTCACTTCGTCAAAAAAATCTGATCCGCATGGATAACGGCGGTCTGATCGAGCTTACCGAAGAAGGTAACAAGATCGCTCAAAGTGTATATGAGCGTCATGTGCTGATCAGCGAATACCTGATCGCGATCGGAGTTTCGCCGGAAGTTGCGATGGCTGACGCATGCCGGATCGAACATGTGATCAGTTCCGAAACATTTGAAAAACTAAAAGAGCATGCCCGAAAATACGAACAGTAGTTTATTACAGGACCTCCATCGAGGTCTTTTTTATTTGCTTTAACATCAGATATCTCTTTTTGTATTTAAAGGATGCCATCAATGTGATCTTTTTGTAGATCCTGTAATTGAAAAGTGCGCCCGCGACCCCTACGAGAGGTAGCCCCTGAATAAATTTCGCAACAAAAAGTTCTTCGGATAAAAGATCGGCGGTTTTTTTGATCTCCTGATCTAAAGAGCCTTGCCATATACCATGCTCGATCTCCTTAGCAAAGACATCCAAGGCATGACTTGATATTTCCTTTTCTCCGGCGGAGTCCAGTGATAGTTGGATCAACTTCAGAATATAGAGCTTTTCTTCATAATTTTTATAGTCAAAACCATAGCTTAAAGCGATCTCGTAGATCCCTTTCAATAAAAGTGCGGTAAAGATCGGGATATCCGGGATACCGATCCCCAGGATCCCCAGACCTGCTCCTTCGATAAACGCGATACGCGTTCCGGTTTTCCGAAAACGCTTCGACTGATCGTCTAAGGCGCGCAACGATCTGCGGCTTTTTACTTGATCATAAATATAGTTGTTCGCAATAAATCTCGCCTCGATCTCTTCTTTTCGATAAGTCTTTTCGATGATGGAAGTTCCTTTTTCAAAAATCATATAGAATGCCTTTTCAAAGATCCTTCTGATATGGTCTTGTACTTTTTCAGGGATCTTATCTTTGATCTTTGAAATGACCGGTCTTATTTTTCTTTGGATCGGTCCTGCTTTTTTATTCAGAAGTTTGGCTTCTTTTCGATCGAGTCGGTAGATCTGTTTCTCCAGCATTTTCATAGTACCCTCCTATTATTTGATTATACTTGAGCGGATCCATTTGTGCAATACTATTATCCTCTCCATGATCTCATAAGCCGTGGGGGAAATAATTTTTATAAAAAGTATTGACATTATTATTTTCAGTGATATAATTAGTTCCATATCATTTCAGAAGCTATGAAGAGAAGAGTACGCACTTGGAAACATTTACAGAGAGCCTGAGCAGGTGAAAGCAGGCAATGCGGAATCGAGCGGAATATGGTCTCGGAGCTTGGTGGCTGAATCATTAGGTCATCACGGGTTTGCCCGTTACAGCAACGCAGTATAAGATCTGGTGATCCGTACTGGCAGAGATCAAAACAGTGATGTTTTGATGAATAAAGGTGGTAACACGAGCATCCTCGTCCTTTAATTTTTATTAGGGAACGGGGATTTTTTAATGTAGAAAAACATTTGATCATACATAAAGATCCCCTGAGAACAAGCTACAAACGGAAAGGAGGTTCCAAATGATCCGGTTAAATAATATCGATGTAAGATTTAAAAGTAAAAAAGGCGTAGTTCGAGCGGTCAATAACGTCAGTTTGTCTGTAGAAAAAGGTGATATCTACGGAATCGTCGGTTTCAGCGGTGCGGGAAAAAGTACATTGATCCGTACGGTCAATCTCTTGCAAAGGCCGACTGCCGGTGAAGTCATCATTCAAGGACAAAATATCATGACTTTGACTCCGAGTGAGCTTCGAGAAAAAAGAAAAAAGATCGGTATGATCTTTCAGCATTTCAACCTATTGAGATCCAAGACAGTCTTCGACAATGTATATTTCCCGCTAAAATTGACTTCACTGAGTCGGATGGAGCGGGAAAACAAAGTAAGAGAGCTTTTGGCACTTGTCGGATTGTCGGATAAAGAGAATGCCTATCCTTCGCAACTTTCCGGCGGTCAAAAGCAACGTGTAGCGATCGCAAGAGCTTTGGCGAGCGATCCGGAGATCCTGCTGTGTGATGAAGCGACATCCGCTTTGGATCCTCAAACAACGGACGAGGTGCTCAAGCTCCTCAAGAAGTTGAACCAAACACTCGGGCTTACGATATTGATCATCACGCATGAGATGCAGGTCGTAAAAGACATCTGTAACAAAGTTGCTGTGATGGAAAACGGAGAGATCATCGAAAGAGGGAGCATCGTCGAAGTGTTTTCCGCTCCGAAGATGCCGCTTACCCGATCTTTTATCAATACCGCAACGCAGATCGATTCTGCGCTGGAAAAAGTTCTTGCTCACAAAAGCATCCTTCACCTCCAGCCACAAGATATTCTTGCAAGAGTCACTTATGTCGGCGAAAGCACAAGTCGACCGATCATCGCCACTTTACAAAACAACTTCAATGTAACGACAAATATTTTGTCCGGAAGTATCGAATTTTTGCAAGACATTCCTGTGGGGTCGCTGGTCGTGAGTTTTTCCGGGAATGCGGAGAATAAAAAGCAAGCATTGGAGTTTCTAAAGGGAACAAATATCAGGGTCGAGATCATCGATCAAAACCTGGAACATTTATCACTCAAACGGTCAGAGGACGATATCAAGCATTCGGAAGATGTGGGTCAAAGAAGATCCGGATCGGACCTTCCGACACAAGAAAAAGAGGGTGATACCCTGATTTTTGCCCGATCATTGCCGATAGGAGGTAGCCAATGAGCAGTTATTTTGAAAATGTCATCAAATTGAAAGAAATGTTCGTTGTAGAAACCTGGGCAACGATCTACATGGTACTGGTAACATCTCTTTTTGCGGGTGTTCTCGGGATCATCGTCGGAGTACTTCTGGCGATCACGGAGGATGGAGCTATTTTGGAAAGCAAGAGGCTGCACTCCGTTTTGGACAAGATCGTTAACATCGGTCGGTCGATCCCTTTTGTGATCATGCTTGCCATCATAGCTCCGATCACTCGTTTTCTTGTCGGAACGACCATCGGCAACACAGCCGCGATCGTTCCCCTCATCGCAGGAACCGTTCCATTCTACGCAAGGCAGGTCCAAAACGCATTATCCGAAGTCGATAAGGGCGTTATCGAAGCGGCTCAGGCAATGGGTTTTGATGCAAAACATATCATCATCCATGTCTATCTTTCAGAAGCGAAGGAAGGATTGGTACGAGCAGGTGCGGTAACGATCATCAGCTTGATCGGTCTCACGGCGATGGCCGGTGCGATCGGTGCCGGCGGTCTTGGAAAAATGGCATTGAGCTATGGCTACAACCGTCTTCAAGATGATGTTACATTGGTAGCAACGGTCTTGATCCTACTACTAGTCTTTATAGTGCAAGGGCTATCGAATCTCCTGATCCGATCTATGAAACATTAACAGATCTCTCGGTGATCGATCCCACACATATATTCCGTGGTTAGTTATGATCTTTCGATCGGATCGTTTGTTCGGATCCACAACAAAACTCAAACTTCCTTTGGGGAATTGAGATAAAAAAAGAGAAAGGGCGGGAGTATCCCGTAAAGAGTATTAACATGAAAAAGTTTACAAAATTATTTTCACTACTTGCTGTTTCAGCACTTGTATTGACAGGATGTGGCGGACCGAAAGCTGCCGACGATCCGGGAAAGGCTCCATCGAGCGAAGTAACAAAAGTCAAGGTAGGCGTTGTCGGGACCAATGAGGAAGAAGTCTGGAAATTCGTAAAAGAAAAAGTCGCTTCCGAAAACATCGACATCGAAGTCGTTGTTTTCACCGACTACAACCAACCAAATGATGCTTTGGTAAACGGAGATGTCGATCTGAATGCGTTCCAGCACTATATCTTCCTTGACAGCTATAATTCCGAAAGAAATTCCGATCTGACAGTGATCGGCGAAACCATTCTCGCTCCACTGGGTCTATATTCACAAAAGATCAAAGATGTTTCTGAGATCAAGGAGGGTGACAGCATCTCCATTCCGAATGATCCTACAAATGGAGGTCGTGCATTGTTGTTGCTCCAGTCGGCCGGCTTGATATCCGTGGATCCTTCAGCGGGCGATACTCCGACACTGAACGATATAAAAGAAAACAAACTAAACCTTGTGATCTCCGAACTGGATGCTTCTCAAACAGCTCGTTCTCTTCCGGATGTTACCGCAGCGATCATCAATGGCGGTATTGCAGCTGACGCAGGTCTTGTGCCTGCAAATGATGCGATCTTCCTGGAGAAACTTACCGCTACTTCCAAACCATACATCAATGTTATCGCTTGTAGATCGGAAGATAAGGATAATGAGGTTTACAAAAAGATCGTCGATGCGTTCAGACAAGATGATACTGCAGAAGTCATAACAAAGGTTTCAAATGGCGCAAACATCCCTGTATGGAAGTTACAATGATCTTTAGCGCACTTATGCTTTTATCCAATAAGATCATCACATAGATATCTTTCCGTTCCGATAGAACCGTAGCGTTAGGGTACCATTCCTTACAAGCTATAAAAAATAAAAATGTTGACAAGTGGCAGTTCTAAAGGATAATAGTATAAGAGTCAAAAGAGGTGGACGTCATGTCCACCTCTTTTGACTCTATGATATTATAACTTTGAAATATCCGATCATAACGGATCCTATTCAAACGCCCCCTCCATATTTATCAGTTTCTATCGGCGCGCAGTAAGGGTTTTATCCTCTTGTATATCCCCATGGTGATCCCTGAGATGACGATCCCCTTAAACAAGTTGAATGGTGTGATGCCATAAAGAACCAATGTGAAGACATCCTGTATTTTGGGAGTTACGGCAGAACCCATCGCAATGATCGCTTCGATCGGCATAACTTTGGAATAGAACGGGATCAATATAAAACTATTGAATACTACTGCAACCAAAGTCATCGCTACAGTTGCACATAAGCATGCGATGACGGCAAATTTTTTTCCTTTCTTAAGACGATATACATAACCTGCCGTAAGTACGAAAGAGGCTCCTACCAAGAAATTCCCCAGTTCTCCTACTCCGCCGGTATGCGTGTTCGTAATAAATTTGAGCACATTTTTGATCAGTTCGACTGCCACACCTACCCAAGGACCCAAAGCAAAAGATGCGATCAGCGGTGGGATATCGCTAAAATCCAATTTTAGAAATGCCGGTGCGAAAGGTAGCGGAAACTCAAACATCATTATAATGTACGCAATGGCAGAAAGCACAGCCGTTTTCACCAAAACCGATGTTTTAGATGATGTTTTTCTTTCCATAAAGTTTCTTTCTGTGGTTTTTACTTGCATGATCCTTCTCCTTTTTAGTCTTCGATGTGCATCAAAAAAGCCCTGATCTCTCAGGGCAAAAAATTTGAAGTCGTCAATTCGACCCAAAAGGTCGAATGCTCACATCTCCTCTCATCCAGACTTTACTGTCGGTACTTGAATTTCACAAGTTCAGCCAAAACGGCTCGTGGACTATACCACCGGTCGGGAATCTCACCCTGCCCCGAAGACGATTTTTTATTTTACAGTTATATCATAACGCGGATTTGTTGTTTTGTAAATCCTTTTTATGACTTTTTATCAAAACTTGCCGATCAGAGACCCCAGTTTTATAAGATCATCGGATCGCTAAAGATCTCCAGCCATTTTTAGTACATTCAAATCTATTCATTACGCAAACTTTCGAGTGCCGAGAGCTTCATTGCACGATTTGCCGGGAGATAACCCGCCAGGATCCCTACTGCCGTAGAGAATGAAAGACTTCCTAACGCCAGATACCACGGAATGATCGATATTCCCGACATGCCTACATCCGGATCAAGATACATTCCTTGCATAAACAGGTCTGTCAATAAAAGATTGGCTAAAGCGGATAAACCATAGCTTATCAGTAAACCGATCAGACCGCCAAAGAAACCGATCGATGCCGCTTCGATCAAAAACAGTTTTCGGATATCTTTGATGTTCGCTCCAATGACTTTCATGATCCCGATCTCCTTGGTCCGCTCATAGATCGACATGATCATCGTATTGGTGATACCTAGTGCAGCGACCAAAAGAGAAACCGCTCCGATCCCACCAAGCACTGCCTGGACGATATTAGACATCTGTTTGACTTCTTCAAGCATATCAACAAGAGAAAAAGTCATATATCCTCTATCTTTTAGAGTTTTTGCCACATCTTTGACCTTCTCGGTATTCTCGACATAAACTTTTGCTTGATGATACTCATTGCTCGATCGAGAAAGATCATTTCGTCCTTCATCCTTGTCCTTTTGTTTGATCAACTCTCGAACATCTTCTATATTCATGATCGCAGAATAGCTATACTCATCATTCTCACTTTCCAAAAGACCGATACCTTTTCCCTCGATCAACGAATAATTGATCGTTTTTCCATCCTGTGTCGTTCGGTCGTTATCTTTGAATCTTTCTCCATAATTTCTGTCAGCAGTTATTTTGACACGAGCATTGATCACTTCTACCGGAAGTTTGTCCTCCTCCATACGAAAAGTGTTGCTATATGGATTATGGAACCATTTCGCTACATTCTTCCCGAATAGGATCCCCATTTTATCATTTTTCGTTAAATATCGCCCGCCTTCCAATTTTAAGTTGAATTTCTCAAAAACTTCCGGTTTTACTCCAACGATATTTGCCGATGTGATATAACGACCGATCACCAATTTCATATGCGTTTGGATCTCAGGAGTTATCGCCGTTACATAAGGTAGTTTTTCAAGCTCTTTGATCGTCTTGTCGGTCAGTTTTGCTTCCTTCTTTTTCTTCCCGGGGGCTTCTTGATACATTCCTCCGGGACTGACTTCGATCATATGCAAGTTGCCCCAATTTTTGATCTGATTTTCAAATCCTTCCCGAAGACCGATACCCAACGAGATCATCACGGTTATCGCTGCCGTTCCAATAATGACTCCGGTGATAGCCAGAATACTTCGGGTCTTTCGGCGCAAAAGATTCTTTAGCCCCATAAAAAGTATATCATGAAAATTCATACTTTCACCCGCCTATTCATTTCCGATGTCCAAACTGTCCAGTTGCTTTTTCTTTCTTTTCTTATAAATTATGATAGCAATGATAACGATAAGGATACCCGCTCCGATCGCAATAAATTTTCCTTTGCCGGTGCCGGTCGGTCTCATCATTTCTTCATCCATCATAGGATCCTCCGGAAGTGCTTCTTCCGCCTTAATGGTGAAAGGCTTTTCTATCTTGATAGGCTTTCCGCTGGAATCCTCAAAAGTAAAAATGATCTTCCCGCTACTTTCGCCGGTATGTTTGGGAATAAACTGCAGATCATAAAAGTCATTTTTGCCTGCATCAAATTTTCCTGCAAAAACTTTTGTCGATTGAGGGAAATCAAAATCTCCTTCCGCATAGATCACAAGATTGTTTAAGGTATTTTTTCCCATATTATAGTATTGTACGGTCAGATTGCCTTGTTCACCCGCAAAATAGGTATCTGTCGGTACGATATCATCGATCACCAATCTTCTTTCCTGGATAACAGGAACCGAAATGATATCTTTTACAGAAACAGGATTTCCTTTATTATCCTCATAGCTCATATCTACGTTGATCGATACGGTCTTTTCAGGTGCATCCGGCTTTGTCATAAATTCTACCGTTTTATTGATCGATCCTCCCGGTCCGATCTTGTCGATATAAAATGAATTGCTGGTGTTATGAGGGATAAAGACTCCATCTTCTGCTGTAAAAGATACTTTGATATTTCTTAACGTCTGATCGATATTCGTATTTTTGAGTACGATGGAAAGCGGAAATACTTCATTTGCCACTACTGCCGAATTTCCATAATTATAGTTCGTAATAATGATCTGCGGTACCGTTTTATTCTTGTTATTATTGCCTGCATTCACGAATACACCGGTATATTGTACGATGCTGCTGGCATCCGTTCCCGTCGTTTCTGCCGTGATCTTGATCGGATAATTTTGCGATTGCAGCTCGCCTCCACCTACCGCAAACATTTGGACATTAAAGGCCTTCGATTCTCCACCTGACAACGTCACTACAAAGATATTTTTGGTTTTGTTTACGATCGGTGCTGTCGGTTCAACCGTGACCTTGATATTTTTTGCAGCTGTCGCACTATTGTTTTTAACAGCAAATTTTAGATCAAAATTTTGATCGGTCGATACATTTGCCGGATTTTGAATATTAACGATCTCCAAACGATCCGCAAGCGATGTGCCTGCATTGACCGTTACATACTCTGTGATGGTAAATGTTGCTTCTTTTCCGGTTGGATCTGTTGCCTTAACCGTAAAAGAAAGCGGAACATTTCCACCCGTATGACTTGTGTCTATAAAAATAGGAAAGCTTGCACTTGCCTCTCCTGTCCTGCTCATGGATCCAAGATCTTGTTCAGTAGAAGCATTTTGCAAAGTCATTTTATCCCCTAAACCAATTCCTGCCACTACTTTATTAAAAGGAGCATTCCCTGTGTTTTTCATTTTCAGCTGTACAGCATTTGTAGTTCCACTATTCAATCCACCTTTAGGAGCTATCACTTCCAGTTTCATCTGAGGATTATAATTTACAGTAGGATCCGGTTTGTAAGTATAATCCTTTTCGGTGATCGTCGGAAGATTTGGCTTACCAATATCATTGGAGTCGATTGGTGAAATACTAAAAATTTTTGTTGCTACCCCTTTATGAATGCTACTCCCATCTGTAGCACTAACCACAAAGGTTAAAGATTTACCCAGTGGAACCCCATTCAGATCCAATTTAAACTCCTGTTCAGGAGATGAACCATTCGCTGCTATAGAAGATATCGTCTGACTTGTAGGAGACACACTCCCCGGCAAGCTTCCTTTATCAAAATTTACAACAACATTAGTAACTTCTTTCTCTAATCTATTAGTTACAGTTACTTTCGCTACTACTTCTGTCTGATGTTCACTCACTCCGGGAATATCAACAGTCACTACTAAGTCACCATCTGCCGCAAAACTTTTATATGGTAACGCGAGTCCTAATACCATGATCATTGTCATCAATCCTGACAAAAATTTTTCCTTCATTGTTTCTACCTTTCCTGTTTTCAATTCGATTCTCTATTTTTCCAAACAAAGTCATTCCTTAAACGATCACGATCTTTCCTTGATTTTAAGAAACAGCTTGCTTGATCCCTCCGGAACATTCTTTCGTGTCAATAGATCTTATTTTCATATCTTCTCGTTTTTATTTTTTGACGACAGGTATCCTCAAACCTATCCTTCCGCCAACTCATCATGCGGATCAAATTCTTCTCTTGTTTGGATATGGATGATATTTCCGTCTTTTATCGTGACGATCCGATCTGCATAGCATGCGATCGAATTATCGTGTGTTACCAATATCATTGTCTGTTCGTTGGCATGGACACGCTCAATAATAAGATCCATGACCATTTCCGTTGTTTTTGAGTCCAAATTTCCGGTGGGTTCGTCTGCAAAAATAATTTTGGGATCCACTGCGATCGCTCTGGCGATCCCGACCCTCTGCTGTTGACCTCCGGACATCTGTGTCGGTTTCCTGTTTTCATAACCTTTAAGTCCGACTTCGTCTAATGCCAGTTTTGCTCTCTTTGTTCTTCGTTTACGATCCATACCTCTCAAAACCAATGGATATTCAACATTCTCGAGTGCTGTGAGCATCGGGAGCAGATTGTATGACTGAAAGATAAATCCGATATTTTTCTGACGAAACAAAGTCACTTGTTCCTCCGAAAGTTTGTGGATAGGTACATTGCCGATATTGATCTCGCCGCGAGTCGGCTTCTCCAACCCTGCAACCATATTCAAAAAAGTGGATTTACCGGAACCGGATTTTCCCAAAAAACAAATGATCTCGCCACGGTAAATATCTAAGCTGATATCGTCCAGCGCAACCACTCGCTCCTCACCCATACGATAAACTTTACGCACATGTTTTATTTCAATAAGAGGTTTTTCTTTTTCCGAAATAACGATCCCTCCTTTCATCTGTAGAAAATTATATACCAATTTATTAAAAAAATAGTTACAAAAAAGTTAAATTTTCCTTAAGTATGCTCTACAAACATCGATCCATAAATAAAAACATTCTTTCTCCGGATATCCGGACCTCATACTGATATCCGATCGGATCACCTCCCGACAAGCTATCCTTTGGCTCGACCTGTAATACGGTTCCTTAGCTCTACGATCCCGCAACATTTTTATTTTTATACTAAATCCTAATAAAAGGCATAGCAATTGTTTTCATATTTTACTCGATGGGGGCGATACGGTGGTCCGATGAATGTTGGGAAGTATCATCCATAGGGATCGGATCGATACCATAGGCTCGAATAGGTTTTAGTATTATAGCTGTAGGGAACGGCGGAAAGAGGTTACGAGTATACCATTGCCCTATCATGTCGATCTGACAAGATGATACTAAAAAGGATAAAAAAAGGCTGTCGCAAAACACAGACCTTACACAAGATATCGTGATAAACCACAGAAGTTTCTATCATCTGTTTTGTGTGAAGATCTTGCACCACAACAGCCCCGGTCCAAAGTCTATTTCTCATCCTTACCCATAATCTCTATCATTAGGACAAAATGCCTAACATATCCTTTTGAAAATAATATTATGATCGGATCAATTCATATTCACGGCTTCCCATGCCAATCTCTTCTGCATATTCGATGATCCGATCCGCTTTGACATGGCGATGGATCTCTTGGAAAGGGTCATGACCCACTTCTTTGATCACAAGATCAAGACATGCCTGTTCCAGAGCGACCGGATCCAGGCTTGCCAACAGTCCGATATCGCCGGCGATCGGTTTTCCGGAGTAGCCTGCACAGTCACAGAGCGGAGTGACATTATTTACAAAAGTCATGTAGCCTACTTTTCCTTCTTTATTTTTTATAGAGCCGAAAGCATATTCCGCCATCTTTTCAACGAAAGTATTGCTTTCTGTCTCCCATTCGACATCGATCGCTCTCGTCGGGCATATCGTTACACATTCTCCGCATCCGTAGCAGATATCATGGTCGATGACGGCTACCTTATCGACCATCTCGATCGCCTTGACCCGACAGTTTGCATAGCATCGTCTGCATCCGATACATTCGTTCGGATCGACGGTAGGCAGCACATCGGAATGCTGCATCTGCTTGCCGGGCGCTGTCGCACATCCCATCGCCAGATTTTTGAGCACGCCACCAAATCCTGCCATCCCATGTCCTTTGAAATGAGAAAGTACGATCATCGCATCCGAGTGATAGATCTCTCCGCCGATCTTCACTTGATCAAAATGTTTCAGATCGACCGGAACATCGACCGAATTTTTGCTGTAAAGTCCGTCCGCAATGATGATCGGTGCTCCCACAACGGAATAAGCAAATCCGTTTTCGATCGCAGATCGAATATGATCGATCGAATTGGTCCGGCTCCCGGAATACAAGGTATTCGTATCCGTCAAAAAAGGTTTACCGCCACACTCTTTGACCTTATCTACCACCTGTCGCACATTGACCGGATGTAAATAGGTGATATTTCCTCTTTCACCAAAATGAAGCTTGATGGCGGTAAGTTCGTTCGGCTCGATCAACTCGCCAAAACCCGCCTTATCAAACAGCTTTTTTATCTTTGCAGAAAGATTATCTCGTTTGGAATCCGAATAGTAGTCCGCAAAAAATACTTTTGATTTTGCCACATGATCCTCCTTGCCAAAACATAACCCTTTGTTTCACGTGAAACATTATACTTTTTTATATCGATTGAAGATGTATTTGATCTCAGGGATCGACCAAGTTCTGCTCGGAAACTTCTCATTCGCTTCTGCCACGATCACCTCATAGTCGATCCCGTCAAGCCGAGATCGGACGATATAGTCGATCTGTTCTTGTTTATATTTCTTCTTTCTGCCTGCACCGCGCTCGTTTTTGATACGCTTCGGCGGCTGGTCCATGATCTCGATATAGCGCTCAAGGCTCATGATGGTCGCTTCATGTTTTTTATTCTCTTCCTCGATCGATTGGAAGCGATCCAACAAGTTATTGATATGATTCTGAAAATCGACCAATCGCTTTTCAAGCTTCTCCGAAAGGTCTTTCAAGCGTTTGATCTCTTCGTCTTTTTGTACGAGCTGCTCTCTCAGCGATCTTTCGATCTCCTTTGCTTCAGTCAGATCGGTCTGTCTTGATTTATACTCAAGCACCAAGCTGTTATGCTTTTCCACAACTTCTTCCGCAAAATTTTTGAGATCGGTATAGTCTTTTACGATCGCTTTCAAATTCTGATTCTCTTCGATCAGTTGATCCAACTTATCTGTTGAAATATTTTTATCTTTGGTACTTTTTTTATCCATGATTCCTCCTTCTTCAGTCAAAGATCCGGTATCCTGATCCATCACTTAAATGAGATCCCACCTCATTTTTTCTTCGATCAAATTTTCCATGAAAATCCGATCCGCCGGTTAAGATCAGTTTGTATTTTTTTGCATATTCCAAAATGATCTTTTTGTACTCTTCACTATTTGAAAGATGGTTATATTCGATTCCTTTCAACCCGTATTTTACTACCCGATCGACCGTATCGATGTTGTTCTGTTGGTTCGGATGTGCGATCACGGCATAGCCTCCCGCTTCACGGATCGCTTTTACCGCATCGATCACATCAACATAGTCCATCGGAAAGAACAGCTCTCCTCCTCTTCTAAACAGAGTTTCATTGATCGAAGGAAAGATCGACTCGACCTGATCGGAAAGATAGAGCAGTTCAAAAATATGTTGTTTGAAGATATATCCTTTTGCATGGTGATGCAATCTGTCATAATCCAGCTCATATCCCAATTTATTGAGCCCGCAGACCTGCTGATAGGCTTTGTCGTTTCTTGCTCTTTTCATCGGATCACAGATCCGGCGTATCGGATACTCATCCTTTATGTTATAACCCAGAACATGAACGACCTTGCCGCTCTCATAGTCCCGTGCAGAGATCTCCAGCGATCTCACGATCTTCAATCCTGCTTTTTCCGCTTTTTCTTTCTTTTCATCATAACCGACCAGATTATCATGGTCTGTGATCGCGATATGTGTCAATTTTTTGGATACTGCCATTTCGATGATCTCATCTACCGTGTTATAACCATCAGAATATCTCGTATGCAAATGTAGATCTGCTTTCATCATTCTCCTTGTCTGTCTGCATATTTGAGGATCCTGCCTCTTCTCAATTCACGAAAAAAACGACTCAAGATATAGGAGCAGACCGGCTCATCGTATATGATCGCATCTGTTTTGCACGGAATGAGGTCCTCTTTTAAGATCGGGATCTTCCCGATCACCGCACCTCGCTCCGGATCTCGTGCTCCGATGTGGATCGTCTTTATCCTTGCGTTGATGATCGCGCCGAGACACATCGCACAAGGCTCCAGCGTCACATACAGATCGCATCCTTCCAGTCGCCAGACGCCCAATTCTCGGTTCGCCTGCTCGATCGCCAGGATCTCGGCATGTGCCGTCGAACGCTGTAAAGTCTCTACCAGGTTGTGACCCCGAGCGATGATCTGACCGTCTTTTTCGATCACACAACCGACCGGGACTTCTCCTTTTTTATAAGCTTCATAAGCTTCTATCAGCGCTTCCTTCAAAAATTTGTTCATTTTATTCCTTGCCTTTTTGTTTTTGATCCTTTAAATAAGCAAGGATGAATGGCATGATATCCCCGTCGATCACCTGTGAAATGTTTCCGATCTCAAATCCTGTTCGATGGTCTTTGACCAAAGTGTAGGGTTGGAATACATAGCTTCGTATCTGGCTTCCCCAGGCGATCTGGCTGTACTCTCCCTGCAGATCCTCGATCTTCTCTTTGTTTTCCTGTTCTTTGAGCTCCACGAGCTTTCCTTTGAGCATCTTCATCGCCATATCTTTGTTGATGAGCTGAGATCGCTCGCTTTGACTCTGCACGACGATATTGGTCGGCAAGTGAGTGATCCGCACCGCCGATTCCGTCTTATTGACATGCTGTCCTCCTGCACCGCTCGCCCGATAGGTATCGATGCGAAGATCCTGAGGTCGGATCTCCACTTCGACCGATCCATCCAGCTCCGGGATCACATCGACCGATGCAAAAGAAGTATGTCTTTTGCCGGACGGATCGAAAGGCGAGATGCGCACGATACGATGCACCCCTTTTTCCGCCTTCAAAAAACCGTACGCATTTCGTCCCTTGATCTCAAGGGTCACGGATTTGATCCCTGCTTCGGGATCCGGGTTGATGTCGATCTGATCGACCTTAAATCCGTTGTCGGAAGCGAAGCGCAGATACATCCGCAGAAGCATCTGAGCCCAGTCCTGAGCATCCAATCCGCCTGTTCCGGCATGGATCGACAGGATCGCATCCAAATTATCATAATTTCCATCCAGCATGGTATTGAGTTTCAGTTCATCGATCCGTTTCAGCTGGATCGCGATCTCTTTGGCAAGATCCTGCTCCATCGATCCATCTTCCTGAGCAAGCAAAAATAATTCTTGCAGATCATTTGCATCCTGCTCCGCCTGATAAAATTCATTGAGGATGTCTTCGATCTCTTTGGATCTTTTTGTCATCTCTCGGCTTTTGACCGGATCTTGCCAGATATTCGGGTCATCCTGCATCTCTTTGAGGATCTCCAGTTTTTCATCTTCCAGAGCATCTAAGTCAAAGAGAACCTCGCACTTCTTCTACCCCTTGCAGGATCTGTTCGATATGGTTTTTATGTTCAACGATATTCAGCATCTATTCTCCTTTACCGCAACATTGCTTATACTTTTTACCACTTCCGCAAGGACAAGGCTCATTTCTTCCGACCTTGTTCACGCGAACTGCCTGTTTCGGCTTTTGTTCCATCGCATTGTCGATCGTTTCTCTCGTGTTCTCAAGATCCACGAGCTGTTTTCTCTCCAGTGTTCTACGAGCTTGGCGCTCCAGTCGCTGTGCATTCTCTTCTTGTTTTTGAACGAAGATCTGCATCATCAGATAGTGTACCGTATCTTCCTTGATGCTCTCATTCATCGAATCGAACATATCAAAGCCTTCCTGCTGATATGCGATCACCGGGTTTTCCTGCGCGATCGAACGAAGACCGATCCCTTTTCGCAGCTGATCCATCGCATCGATATGATCCATCCATTTGCTGTCAACGATCTGCAGAAGGATCACGCGCTCCATCTCACGGAAATCGATCGTCGGAGTCGTTTTTTCCAATTCTTCATAGTATGCGTGGATACGGTTTTTCAGATTTTCACGCAAGGATGCTTTTTGAGAAGCCTCTTCCTCACTCACAAAGATCGCCGGTCCGAACAGATATTTCAATCGCTCGTTCAACGCTTTGAGATCGACCTCTCCACCGTTTTCAGGAACATATTTTGAAACCGCTTCATCCGTCAACGAATCCATCATTGCCAAGATCTCGGATCGAAGGTCTTCTCCTCCGAGAACACGCCTTCTCTCTCCATAAATGATCTCTCTTTGTTTATTCATGACATCGTCGTATTGAAGGACAGTCTTACGGATACCGAAGTTCTTTCCTTCGACTCGTTTTTGAGCACTTTCGATCGATCGGGAGAGCACGCCCGCCTCGATCGCATCATCCTCTTCCATCCCGATCTTCTCGACTATAGTCTGGATCCGCTCCGAACCGAACAAACGCATCAACTCGTCTTCCAATGAAATGAAGAATCTCGTTTCTCCCGGGTCTCCCTGACGACCGGAACGACCGCGCAACTGGTTGTCGATACGTCTCGATTCGTGACGCTCGGTACCTACGATCGCAAGCCCTCCGACTTCTACTACTTTTTTCTGCTCCGGCTCGAGTTCCTTTTTCTTTTCAGCAAGGATCTCCTGATATTTTGCACGCGCATCCAAGATCTCCTGATCATCAGTCGAACCGAAACCGCTTGCAAGTGCTATCATATGATCTTCATAGCCCAGTTTTTTCATCTCGCGATTGGTCATAAACTCCGGGTTACCGCCCAGGATAATGTCGGTACCTCGACCCGCCATATTCGTCGCGATCGTTACCTGACCGAATCGACCTGCTTGAGCGACGATCTCCGCCTCTTTTTCATGGTTCTTCGCATTGAGCACCTCATGCTTGATGCCCTTCTTCTTGAGCATATCGGATAGCATCTCGGAATTTTCGATCGAGATCGTACCGATCAAGACCGGCTGTCCGGTTTTGTGGATCTCGGAAACAGACTCAACGACCGCTTTGTACTTCGCTCGTTCACTGCGATATACCGCATCGTTTTGATCCTTTCTTTGGATCGGTTTATTCGTAGGGATCTGCACGACATCCATTTTGTAGATCGCACGGAATTCATCTTCTTCCGTCTTAGCCGTACCGGTCATCCCTGCCAATTTCTTATACATCCTAAAATAGTTCTGGAAAGTGATCGTTGCCAAAGTTTTCGACTCTCTCTGGACTTCGAGACCTTCTTTCGCCTCGATCGCCTGATGAAGTCCTTCCGAATAACGACGACCAAACATCAAACGACCGGTAAATTCGTCAACGATGATGATCTCGCCATCCTTCACGACATAGTCCACATCCAATTTCATCAGGGTATTTGCACGAAGCGCCTGATTGACATGGTGATAGATCTCCATATTCACGATATCGGTCATACTTTCGACATTGAAGAAACGTTCCGCTTTTGCAAGACCTTCGTCGGTAAAAGTAGAAGCATTCTCTTTTTCATCGATCGTATAATCCGTTTCGGGATCCAATCCCAGAATAAAGGTATTTGCCTGGCTATATAGAGAAGTCGATTTGTCCCCCTGACCCGAAATGATCAGCGGTGTCCTCGCTTCATCGACCAATATCGAATCCACCTCGTCCACGATCGCATAGTTTAGCGGTCTTTGGACCATCTGATGATCGTAGATGACCATATTGTCACGAAGATAGTCAAAGCCGAATTCATTATTCGTTCCATAGGTGATATCCGCATTATATGCAGCTCTTCGTTGATCGTTGTCGATCCCGTGGATGATCACGCCGGTCGTCAATCCCAGGAAGCCGTAAAGTTTGCCCATCCACTCGGCGTCTCGCTTTGCCAAATAGTCGTTGACCGTAACAACATGGACTCCTTTGCCTTCCAAAGCATTCAAATAGACCGGTAAAGTCGCTACGAGCGTCTTACCCTCTCCCGTTCTCATCTCGGCGATCTTTCCTTTATGAAGGACGATCCCGCCCAATAGCTGAACATCATAATGACGCATGCCCAAAGATCGTTTGGACGCTTCCCGACAGACCGCAAAAGCCTCTACCAAGATATCATCCGTAGTCGCTCCGTTTGCGATGCGTTCTTTAAACTCCGACGTTTTTTGACGAAGTTCCTGATCGCTGAGCTTTTCCATTTGGGGCTCAAGCTGATTGATCTGCTCGACCGCCTTCCCCAACTTATTCAAATATCTTTTTGCTAAGAAATTTTCTAAAAGTCCCAAACTAAATACCTCTTTTCTTTTTCTATATTTTTACAAAGCATCGCTTTGTCTAAAATCGATTTTATCCCCCAAAGCCACTTTGCATTATCGCATATCTCCACAATTAATTTTATCACAATTTGAGAAAAAAATCTTGAAAACTAATAATTTTTTACAAAAATTTTATTTCCTCCACAAAATCAAAGACAAGATCCGATCTATAATAGATTTTTTATACCGATATCGTTTTATCTATCCACAACGATGTCTTGATGGCTCTTGTTGTTTTGTCATAACTTTTTTGATCCGGAACCGATCTTTAGTGTCTCTATTCAGTTGAAATATCTAATTTACTTTCATCATCACAGATCTTGTCCCGAAAAATATATGTTTTGCGAGTAGCGTATTCACCGGAGATAGTGTATCTTGGAGATTTTCCAAATTTTGATTTTTATGATATACTATCTTAGAGATCAAAATGATAGTCCCTTTCTATACATCATCTTACTTATCCGATAGAATAACTATAAAAATACATTTCTGTTTCGATAGAAAAACGCAACGATAGGGTCATTTCTCTATAAAATATAAAAATGTTGTTAAATAAGTGATCCCAAAGGAATTTTTGTGGTCGCAAAACAGATATGACAACGATCGAAGAATCGTATCGATCTCTATAAAGATCATACTTCGTACTAAAAACCTATTTGAACATATAGGATCGACTCGAGCTTCTATGAGTGATATTCCTAAATATCTGTTAGAGTGATCAGCTGATCGTATAAAAAGGAGAGAAGTTTTTTCTGTGCTGTCTATCAGGTTTCAGTATCATTTGTAAGATCGCTCTTTCTATAAAAACCGATCTTTGCCCTGATCAAAACAAAATATGATCCTTAAAATATCAATTTTTAATGCAGATACATAGGAGGAATTATGAAGATCCATAATATCGATCTAAAGGACAAACATTTTAAAGAAGCGTTTGAAGCACTAAAAACACATACGCAAGCGATCGAAAAGTCGGGTGACACCGTCTTGGTCTTAGAGGATGAAACGAGAATTTTGGTAATATACCGAAGCAATACTTATCTTTTTCAATATCTGGATCGCTTGATCTAAAAAGAGGTGGACACCGCGTCCACCTCTTTTAATTCATTGCTTTGATATATTCCTCTTTCAATTTCATCAAAACTTTTTTCTCGATCCTTGATATGGTCATTTGCGATAATTCCAATTCTCGCGCGATAACGACCTGTGTTTTGTTTTCAAAAAATCTTCCGATCACGATCTGTTTTTCCACATTTTCCAATTTCTCAACGAATCGTTTTATAAAATCGATGTTCTCAATGTCAACAAAATTTTGATCTTCTTTCCCTAGAACATCCACAAAACTGATCGATGAATCGTTATCATTGTTTTCTTTCATCAGATCCAGGCTTCGAATGCTGAAAAGTTGAGACGCTTCCATCGCCTCCATCACTTCTTCTTCTGTTGCCTCAAGATATTTTGCAATATCCTTGACTTTTGGAACATTTCCCATATCCGATTGCAGTTTCTCTTTTGCATCATTGATCTTTAATGCAAGTTCTTGAGTTTTTCTCGGAACTTTGATTGCCCAACCTTTATCTCGAAAGTATCTTTTTATCTCACCTACAACGGTAGGGGTCGCAAAACTGGAAAATTCATAACCCTTGCTGATATCAAAACGCTCCACTGCATAGATCAACGCAAGAGATGCGATCTGAAAAATATCCTCGTATTCGATCCCTTTACCGATATATCGCTTGGATAATAATTCGGCAATATACATATGTCGATTTACGATCTCATTTCTGACCTCACGACTTCGTTCATTGGCAAATAATATAAAAAGCTCTTTGGTTTCATACTCTTTGAATTTTTGATTGACAAATAGTTCCTTCTTTTTGCTAGAAGAATTTGACATCCATTATTCCTCTTTCCC
The DNA here is from genome assembly GCA_030528605.1 of Peptostreptococcaceae bacterium. Classification (GTDB taxonomy): domain Bacteria; phylum Bacillota; class Clostridia; order Peptostreptococcales; family Filifactoraceae; genus JAUNKE01. Next base: position 42,515 of record JAUMYO010000006.1, read on the forward strand.
TATTTGCTTTCTCATATAGATCGTTGTTCCTTTGTTCAGCTCGGAATCGATCACCACTTCATCCATCAACATTTTGATAATATATATCCCAAGTCCTCCGGATTCTCTGTCGTCACTCAGTTCAGGATCTTTCAATGAAGAAAAATCGTAACCTATTCCTTTGTCCTGTATCTCGATTTCCATAAAATCGTTTCCATGTCCGAAAAACAGATCGAAAGTCGATACTTTAGAATGCTTGATCACATTCGTACATGCTTCCGATACGGCGATCTTTACATCATCGATCTCCTCAATATTAAAACCGATCCTGTTTGCGATTGACGAAGCAGTCATTCGGACGACTGAGATATTGGATGAATCGGTAGGTACCGTCATTTTTATTAGATTTTTTTGATTCATGTCGATCACTTTTATACCCCCATGTTGAACGTATCCTCAAGACAGGTGATTTTGAATACCTTCCTCACATTTTCTTTTGCGTTTAACACTGTAATACTGTTTCCATTGTTTTTTAGCTTTTTATAGGTTTGCACTAGTAAACCTATACCCGTGGAATCAATAAATCTAACATGATCCATATCGATAACGATATCTTTCTTAAGTTCCAAGCCTTCATCAATAGCATGCTCAAGTGCATCTACCGTATTCAGATCGATCTCTCCATAAACATTTATCGTATAATCTTTATCCTCATTTTTAATATCCAAAGTGATAGCTGCCATATGATCTCCTCTTATATTAAATGTCGTTCTACTTATCGATTTTTTTATTCCAAAACTTGCTCTTGATCTCATCTCGGTTCTTTTTGAAAATACCGGAATAACTTGTAGAGATCAATGCTAATACCCATACGATATTTGTAATGTTTTTTATATTGGCGGTTATTTCTTCCGCTGTTATGCCAATTCTGTCGATATTTCCGGATATCATTTGAAATTTACTTTCATACCGAACAAAGATCTGTTTCCAGTTTCCGGCGGTCGTACCGAGCTCCTTTGCAAGAGCAAAGACTACCACCAGTAAGATCGCCATTCCGATGGTCATAAACAGCACTCCTATTTTCCACACCATCTTGAGCCATCCTCTCACATCAATCTTCTATATTACTTTTTATATCCTCGGTCGGATCCTTTGCATTATTTGCACCGTTCCTCGCCATGTGTTTCGTTCTTTTCTCTGCTTTTTTCAGATCATCGACAAAGTCTTCCGAAACGTCCTCAAATGCTTCTTTTGTCTTTTGAATGGATCGCTTTGCCTGCTTTCTTGCTCTTTCGTAATTTTCTTGTAAGATCTCATCCAGATCGTCATCCTCTTCTAGATCGCTTGGAGAATAATTTTTATAAAACTCATCCGATCTGTCTTCTTTTTTAAATATGTTCGAGATACTTTCGGTAACGGATCCTACGAATCCGGTGATATCGGTGACCTTATTTACATTTTGGGCGATACCTTCCACTTCTGTACTGATGCTTGCGGCATTGGTAATGATCGTATCGATCTCTCCGTTACGATCGGTGAGCATTCGATCGATCTTTTTGAATGTTGCTCCAAGATCACGGATCGTCGTGGCAGCAAAAATGCACAGAATAAGAACGCCTATGCCCATCAATAGAATACCCAGTTCCCAAATATTCATAGACAACTCCTTTCTTGGTTGCTATTTTTTTATTTTATCAGCCACATCTTCGACGATATCTTTCACTTTATCTTTTCCGTCGCGTACGGAGCGCTCTACCGTTTTTTTCGCCTTTTTGAAGTCTTTTGCATATTCATCCGCAACATCTTCTACAAGATCGCCTGCTTCGTTTTTGGTGTCACGAACCGCTCTTTGTACGGATTTTTTTAGATCGCTTCCATCGTCCACGATATCTTCGATGATGTCTTTTGCCTTATCTTTGCTATCTCTTGCAGCGCGCTCGATCGTTTTCTTTGCTTCATCGACCCCTTCTTCAGCACCGTCGACAAGATCTTCTACAAAGTCGCTCACTCCGTCTTTCGTATCACGGATCGCACGCTCGGTATTCTTTTTTACTTTTTCGATCTCTGATCCAAAATCAAAATCTTTTTCGTCAAAGATCTCATCCATATCTTCTTTCAGATCTTCGATCTTTTGATCGACATTACCGTTTTCATCATATTCTTTCGCAAAATATTTCGGCTTGATGAAATTTTTGATCTCATATTTTGTGATCTTCTTAATGCTTCGGCTGATGTTGTCGATGATCTCTTCTTTGTTGTCATAAGCATCTTTTGCCTTGTCCTTGATCGCTTCAAAATTTTCACCGATATTTTCTTTGAGCTCATCACCCGGTTTTTTTGCCAAAAACAATCCGACTGCCGTGCCGATCGCTGCTCCTGCGATAAAAGGTGCTATTCTTTTTTTCTTTTTATCCCTTGATCTCATATCTTTCTTCCTTTCTCACTTCACGCTTCATCGCGCTTATTATCGGTTATCGATCTTCCTTTTCGATCTTCTTCATTCAAATGCGATCATTCTTCATCACTTTCTTCTTCCAATGATGAGGATTCGATCTTTTCAAATGAAACGATCTTACTTTCTGCACTTCGCATCAGACGAACGCCTTTTGTTACACGACTCAAACAAGGGATCTCGGTCTCACTCATCCTTATAAGCGTTCCGTCGGAATTGACGATCATGATCTCATCGCCCTCTGACAGCATCCTTGCGCCGACAAGATCGCCGGATTGCTCGGTCACATTGTAGGTCTTGATCCCTTTTCCGCCTCTCGCCTGTGTCCTGTACTCTTCTACCGAAGTCTTTTTACCATACCCGTTTTCAGAGATGACCAGAAGATCTTTGCCTTCTTCGACGATCTCCATACTGATGATCTCATCTGTGTTATCCAGTCGCATAACGATCACACCCATCGAATTTCTTCCGGTCTGTCGGATATCTTTTTCGTTAAAGGTGATCGCTTTTCCTTTTTTGGAAACAACGACCAATTTGTCTTCTCCGCTGGTGATCTTCGCAGAGATCATCTCATCGCCTTCTCTCAGATTGATGGCGATCAGACCGTTTCGAGAACTCTTTCTGAATTCCGAAAGCTCCGTCTTCTTTATGATACCATACTTTGTGCACATCATCAATTTTTCGTTGTCCTCATTGTTTTTGGTCGAGAGGACGGTGGTGATCTTTTCATTCGGCTCCAACGGGATCAGGTTGATCACATTGGTACCTTTGGATGTTCGGTTGGACTGAGGTATTTTGTAGACCGGCATCCGATACAATCTTCCCTGATTTGTGAGGAAGATCGCCTTCGCATGGTTGCTGCTGGTTACCAGTTTTTCAACAAAATCTTCTTCTCTCGTAGTGATCGACGACACACCTTTTCCGCCACGCTTTTGTGCCTTATAGGTGTCGATCGGCATTCGCTTGATATATCCGTTATGAGTCAATGTGATGGTCACATCTTCATCATCGATCATGTCGATATCTTCCAGATCTTCTTCGGATTCGAGGATCTCGGTCCTTCTTTTGTCACCGTACTTTTCTTTGATGACGAGGATCTCTTCTTTGATAACGGCAAGCATTTTTTGTCGATCGGACAATAGTCCGAGATAGTATTCGATCTTCTCCGCAAGCTGTGCTCTCTCTTCTTCGAGTTTTTCTCTCTCAAGTCCCTGGAGTCTTCTCATCCTCATATCGAGGATCGCTTGTGCCTGGATCTCTGAAAAACCAAATCGCTCCATCAACTTTTGCTGCGCATCGTCGTAGGAGGATCGAATGATCGCGATGACTTCATCGATATGATCGATCGCTTTCAGAAGTCCTTCGAGTATATGGATCCTGTCCTCCGCTTTTTTCAGATCGAATCGAGTCCTTCTGGTAACGACATCTTCTTGATGTTTCAAATATTCTTTGAGGATCTGCAGCAATCCCAGCACTCTTGGCTGACCATCCACGATCGCCAACATATTGATCGGGAAGCTTTGCTGCAGCTGAGAATGTTTGAACAGATTGTTCAGTACGATATTTACATTGACATCTCGTCTGGTCTCGATAACCACGCGGATCCCTTCGCGGTTGGATTCGTCTCGAAGGTCGGTGATGCCGTCGATCTTTCGATCTTTGACCAGCTCCGCGATCTTTTCGACCAGTCGTGCCTTGTTCACCTGATAAGGGATCTCGGTCACGACGATCCGGTTCTTACCGCCCTGGATCTCTTCGATCTCGGTCTTTGCTCTTTGGATCACTCTGCCACGTCCGGTACGATAGGCATTGAGCATGCCCGATCTTCCCATGATATATGCACCGGTAGGAAAATCCGGTCCTTGGATATGAGCCATCAGATCTTCGACCGTCGCCTCTTCATTGTCGATCAGCTCTACGACCGCATCGATCACTTCGCAGAGATTGTGTGGCGGGATCGAGGTCGCCATTCCGACGGCGATCCCGTTGGATCCATTGACTAACAAGTTCGGATAACGCGCCGGCAGTACCAGCGGTTCTTTCTTGTTCTCGTCAAAGTTTGGTCCCATATCGACCGTATCTTTGTTGAGATCTCGAAGCATCTCGAGCGCCATATGCGTCATTCTTGCTTCAGTATAACGCATCGCCGCTGCGGAATCTCCGTCGATCGTACCAAAGTTACCCTGACCGTCGACGAGCGGATAACGGATCGCAAATTTCTGTGCCATCTTGACCATAGTCTCATAGATCGGCGCATCTCCATGCGGATGGTAATTACCCATTACTTCTCCGACTACGGTCGCCGATTTACGATATTTTTTGTCCGGAGTCAGCCCTTGATCGCCCATCGCATAAAGGATCCTTCGATGAACGGGCTTTAGTCCGTCACGAACATCCGGCAACGCACGACCAACGATGACGCTCATCGCATAACTGATATACGACTTCTCCATCTCCTCTTTGATCTCGACGTCTTTTACCTTATCATTCAATTCAATCATATTTACCTCGTTTGGATGATCTCATCCTCATTTTTTTAAGAAATTTTTATCTCGCTATATATCCAGATTTTGTACATATTTTGCATGTTCATTGATAAAATTCTTTCGCGGTTCGACTTTGTCACCCATCAACATAACAAAGGTCTCATCACTTGCCGAAGCATCTTCTATGTTCACACGAAGAAGGGTTCGATTTTCCGGATTCATCGTCGTTTCCCAAAGCTGATCCGCGTTCATCTCACCAAGACCTTTGTAACGCTGGATATCCGGTTCGGTCGATCCGCCAAACTCTTCAAGTGCTCTTTTGAGTCCCATATCATCATAAGCATAGAGCTCTTTTTTGCCTCGCTTGATCTGATAAAGCGGCGGCTGTGCGATATAGACATAACCTTTTTCGATCAGCGGTCTCATATATCGGAACATAAAAGTCAAAAGCAGCGTACGGATATGAGCCCCGTCGACATCCGCATCCGTCATGATCACGATCTTGTGATAACGGAGCTTTTCTTCATCGAACTCATCGCCCAGACCGCATCCGAATGCCGTGATCATATTTCGGATCTCTTCGGAGGACAAGATCTTATCCAAACGCGATTTTTCGACATTGAGTATCTTACCTTTGAGCGGAAGGATCGCCTGTGTTCTTCGATCCCGTCCGTCCTTCGCCGAACCGCCCGCAGAATCTCCCTCGACGAGATAGATCTCGGATCTTGCCGGATCTTTCTCACTGCAATCCGACAATTTGCCCGGCAGAGAAGTCGATTCCAAAACTGATTTTCTTCTGGTGAGCTCTCTGGCTTTTTTTGCCGCTTCTCGAGCTCTTTGAGCAGTCAAAGTCTTGTTGATGATGATCTTTGCAGCCGAAGGATTTTCTTCCAAAAAGGCTTCTACATTTTCAAAAGTGACCGAATCAACGATCGCACGGACCGGCGGATTACCAAGTTTTGTCTTGGTCTGTCCTTCATACTGCGGATCTTCCAATTTGACCGAGATGATGGCTGTCAGACCCTCTCTCACATCCTCACCCGAAAGACTCTCATCCTTTTCCTTAAGGAACTTCACCTTGCGGGCATAATCATTCATCACACGAGTCAATGCGGATTTGAATCCTGTAAGATGCATCCCGCCTTCGATCGTATTGATATTATTCGCATAGGTATATATATTTTCGGTGTAGGCATCCGTATATTGCATTGCTACTTCGACGGTATAGGTATCGACCTTCTTTTCAAAATAGATGATCTCATCGTGCAATTCATCCTTATTTTTATTAAGGAACTGAACATACTCGATCAGACCCCCTGTATAATAGAAAGTCTTCGTCTTTTCCTGCTCCGGTCGCTTGTCTTCCAAAGTGATCGAGATCCCTTTGTTCAAAAATGCCAGCTCACGGAGACGATGTTCCAGCGTTTCATATTTATAGATCGTCTCATCGAAGATCGTTTCATCCGGCGAGAATACGATCATAGTTCCCGTTTCCTGCGTTTCGCCGACCACCTTGATCTCACCGAGCGACTCACCTCGACTGAATTCCTGTCGATGGATCTTCCCGTCACGCTTGATCTCTGCGATCAGACTTTTGGACAGAGCATTTACAACAGAAACACCTACCCCGTGAAGACCTCCGGAGACCTTGTATCCGCCTGCGCCGAACTTTCCGCCGGCATGCAAAACCGTCAATACCGTTTCCAAAGTCGTTTTTCCCGTCTTAGGATGGATCTCGACCGGTATTCCTCGGCCATCGTCCGTTACGATGATAGAATTATCTTCCAAAATACCGACATAGATATTTTCACAATATCCGGCAAGTGCCTCATCGATCGCATTATCCACCACTTCATAGACCAGATGATGCAATCCCTTTGTTCCGGTCGAACCGATATACATTCCCGGTCTTTTTCGGACCGGCTCCAAACCTTCAAGAACTTGGATCTGATCCGCACCATACTCTCCGTTTACTCGAGTATCCTTCAGATCCTCTACCTGCTCCATATTGGTCATATCATTTGTCATAATAACTCCTATCCCATCTAAAAATTTGTACGGGATCTAGCACCGATCCACTCGATAGGATCCCGCTACCTTCCCGTTTTTTATTCTATATTTTTTTGCATCCAGATCGATCGCCACATCTTCAGCCGTCGTTACAAAAGTCTGTGTATGTCGGATCGATTCAAGAAGCATTTGTTGTCTTTGTTTGTCCAGCTCAGAAAAAATATCGTCCAATAATACGATCGGATACTCTCCTCGGATCTCATTCACCAATTGGATCTCCGATAGTTTCAATGAGATCGCCGCACTTCTCTTCTGACCTTGTGACCCATAACTCCGAAGGTCGATGCCGTTGAGCCGGATGTCCAGATCATCCCGATGGATCCCCTTTGTCGTCGTCTTGCGAAAAATGTCCTTTTCCCGGTTCTCTTGCAAGACCTTGAGATATCTCTCCGTCTGATCCTCTTCGATACTCTGTTCATAGAGCACCGTCAGTTTTTCTTTCCGACTCGAGATCTTCGCATGATTTTGGGTCGCGATTTCGGAGATCTTATCGATAAATTCCCTGCGGTATTTGATGATCTCGACTCCACTGGCAGCAAGCTGATGATCATATACATCGATCAGGACTTCATCGATATCCTTCCCTTTCAAGAGATTGTTCCGCTGCAAAAGGCTTTTGTAATGATCGTTCAACAGACTGTAATATCGCGGTCTGAGTTGCGACAGTTCCCGATCGATAAAATTTCTTCTTTCCTTCGGTCCGTCCTTCACCAGACCCAGATCTTCCGGCGAAAAGATCACCACATTGATGATCCCCAGAAGCTCCGTGATCTTTGAGATCGGTATTCCGTTGATCTTGATCGCTTTTTTTGATCTGGCGTCGATCCGATATTCGATCTTATATTCTCTGCCTCCGCTCTCCACCATTGCACGTACATAAGAAGTGTCCGCATCCAGCTCGATCATATCCTTGTCTTTGTTCGTACGAAAGGATCGACCCAACGAAAGCATGTAGATCGCTTCCAGTATATTCGTTTTTCCTTCTCCATTGTTGCCAAAAAAAATATTGACCCCATCATCAAATGAGATTTGTTCGCTCTTATAATTTCTGAAACGGTTGATCTCCATTTGCAAAACGCGCATATTAACCTCTAAACCACTTGTACTTCTTGTCCTTCACAAACAACGACATCTCCACTGCGAAGCTTTTTGCCTCGTTCATGGACCACTGCTCCGTTGACCGTCACTGCCTCGGATAACACCAGTATTTTAGCATGTCCTCCGCTTTGCGCGATCTCGGCTAATTTTAATAACTGATCCAATTTGATATGATCGGTATCGATCTTTATTTTCTTCATAATTTTCCTTAATAGAATTCCAAATCCTTAAAAACAAATTTCTTTTTCGATAGAAATGATAAACTATAGATGACGATCTATATTCTTTCAACGAAAATATTCCAAATTTCATCACTATATTATTATACTATAAATTTACGATATTTTCCAGTTTTTAAGCTATATAAAAGCTCCTGTATGAAAAATTCTGCTTCGTCTCCAAAAAATAGATCTATACCCTCTTTCAAAGCGAAAAACGATCATTAAAAAATGTAAAAAAACTGACCTCCATCATTAGATTTTGCTCTAACGATAAAGGTCAGCTCTTATTCCGATCTAAGATCCCGAATTATTTATCCGTTCTTATCAGTGTTACTTCTTTCGTTTCGTTGTTCCACAAGATCTCAACTTTCAGTCCAAGTTGTCTGAATGCCTTTTGAACATCTGAGATCGGAAGGATCATACGACCTTCAACGACCATAATATCAGCCGTCAAAGCTTGTTCAACTCCATTCACTTTCATCTTGTTCTTTCCGATCGTCATCTCAATGATATTCTCTTTTTTGTTATCATCGATATAAGTGAATTTAGCTGTTTTTGTTTTATTGTCATAATCCGCTTTGATACCAAGCACTTCACCTGTTATTCTAACCGGTAGCATCGTTCTTGATCTATTGATAAGCGGAGCAAGATCTGAAGTTTTTGCTGTCAATTTTCCATCTTCTTTTAACTGATATTCTTTTGAACCGATCTTAAATATCGCGATCGTATCATCTTCAGGAAAAGCTAGCGGAACAGCATTGTCGGTGATCGTTGTTGGAGCAGCGGCTCCACCACCGCCTCCTCCGCCACCACCGGTCGTCGGAGGTTGTGGAGCAGGTTGAGCAGGCTGAGCTCCCGGATTAGCCGGTACGGAAGGATTTCCTTGTGCCGGTGGATTTGCCGGCGGAGTAGCGATCGGAGTCCATACCGCTTTTAGTGTGACGTCTTTTGTGATCTTTGTTTCAAAATCAAATGGTTTTTCATCCAGCTGCCACTCTTTGAAATTGTGACCTACTTTTGTCGGATCTGCAGGCTTTTCTACCTTTTGATCATACTGCACTGTTTTTTGAGCCACATCTGACCCGCCGTCACTGTCAAAAGTAACTGTATAGCTGTTGATCTCCCACACTGCTTTTAGTGTGATGTTTTCTGTGATCTTCTCATTTTGTAGATCAAATGTTGCTCCCTTTAGCTGCCATTCTTTAAAAGTATGACCGTCTTTTGTAGGATCTACGATCTCTCCAACAGTTTCGTTGTATTTCACTGTTTTTTGAGCCACATCTGACCCACCATCACTGTTGAAAGTAACTGTATAGCTCTTGATCTCCCACACTGCTTTTAGTGTAATGTTTTCTGTGATCTTCTCATTTTGTAGATCAAATGTTTTATCTTTTAGCTGCCATTCTTTGAAAGTATGACCGTCTTTTGTAGGATCTACGATCTCTCCAACAGTTTCGTTGTATTTCACTGTTTTTTGAGCCACATCTGACCCACCATCACTGTTGAAAGTAACTGTATAGCTCTTGATCTCCCACTTCGCTATCAATGTGATGTCTTTTGTGATCTCAGTATCGAAACTAAATTGTTTATCATCCAGATACCAACCTAAGAATTCATATCCTTCTTTCTTCGGATCATCCGGTCTTGTTACCTTACCATCATGTTTTATAGTTTGTTCTTCCGGATCCTTCGATCCGCCATCGGTATCAAAAGTGATCTTATATTCTTTTATTCTATATTTTGCTACTAAATGGAGATCTTCACTGATCGGCGTTTTGAAATCGTACTTGACTTCTTTTGAGTCTTTTCTGACCGCCCAATAATCAAATTTATGAGATTCCAAAACCGGAATCTGATCAACTTTCGGTTCTTCTACGGTTTCACCTTTTTTGTAATATTTTACCAGATCTTTAGTTTTTCCATCTCCGAAACTGAATGTTACTTTATAAATTTTTTCCCATTTAGCTGTTAAAATGATATTATCTGTTACTTTCTGGTTAGCAAAATCAAATTTCACTTCTCCCAGATACCAACCCAAAAATTCATATCCTTCTTTGGTCGGATCTTTCGGTCTTGTGATTTTGCCATCATGTTTTATGATCTGTTCTTCCGGATCCTTTGATCCTTGATCGGTATTAAAAGTTACCTTATACTCTTTTAGTTTATATTTTGCTACTAAATGAAGATCTTCAGTGATCGGCGTTTTGAAATCATACTTAACTTCTTTTGAATCTTTTCTGATCGCCCAGTGATCAAATCCATATCGATCAAATGCCGCTATCGGTTTATCTTTCGGTTCTTCGACAGTTTCACCTTTTTTATAGTATCTCACCAGATCTTCAGTTTTTCCATCTCCGAAACTGAATGTTACTTTATAAATTTTTTCCCATTTAGCTGTTAAAATGATATTATCTGTTACTTTCTGGTTAGCAAAATCAAATTTCACTTCTCCCAGATACCAACCCAAAAATTCATATCCTTCTTTGGTCGGATCTTTCGGTCTTGTGATTTTGCCATCATGTTTTATGATCTGTTCTTCCGGATCCTTCGATCCCCCATCAGTATCAAAAGTGACCTTATATTCCTTTAATTCCCATACTGATTTTAATGTAATATCTTTTGTGATCTTAGTGTTTATAATGTCAAATAGATCTTTTCCATCCAATGACCAACCTCTAAATCGGTGACCTTCTACTTCCGGTATATTCGGTAACTTTTCCTGATCAATGAATGTACCATGGACTACTTTTTGAGATCCCAAAGTCTCACCCTTCGATCCTTCAAAATTTA
>JAUMYO010000081.1 GCA_030528605.1 Peptostreptococcaceae bacterium
TTCCTCCTTTATTATATCATAGTATCGTGTAATATGGAATGGATATTAGTATAACTTTGTATCAGCGAAATGTTCTTTTCTTCTAAAAAAACCAATGTGTTGCGATGAAAAGGGAAGATCGGATAGCGGATCGGCTCGTATTTCGTGCCGAATATTTCCTCGATCTCAAAACCGAGATGACGCCTTGTCTTGGGGTAGAAAGAGATCAAAAAATCGATATATCCTATGGGTTCTGAGCTTTGATATTCTTCTAAACTTTGTTCTTCAACATCTTTTTTGTACGAATCAAAGAGTTTGTTCGTATCGGGAAAAGGATCCGATAGAGGAGTGCCGTTTGATGCGATGACAGAAGAATCGATGATAAGAGAGCGTGCACTATCTTTTTTGAATAGCCAGATCCCCTGTTGTTGGAATTCGTCGGTCAAAAAAAGATCTTCCAAAAATCGCTGGCGAACTTTCTCATCACAGTTGTAAACCCTTGCGAATGAAAAACCGCCTTTCGGGTAAGTGGTGATATAAAGCCTGTCCAAATAGTTGCCTTCGACCGGATGGCTCATGCAATAGGAGATATGATCATCAATGATCCGCTTTGCTTCTTCACTTTTGAAAGCCATCGTAGAATCCACCCCAAAATAGGTTTGCGCATAAAGCACATCGATCTCATAACGCGAGACCCTGTTTGCCGGGAGATATCGCGCATCCGTTCCCCAAATATCAAAGGAAGCGGCATGAGCTAAAACAGCGATCACGATAATACAAGCGCCGAGAAATGCTCGCCAATATTTTCTTTTACGCTCCGATCGACGAATGATCAGACGACGATTGATGAATAGCAACAGGATGACATAAAGCGATACAAACAGAAGATCGATCCATCGGTTGATCCTAAAAAAACTGATGCCGGGCGAGTAAAGCGCCATCAAAGCCGGTGAGAAGATATTGGTGATCGGTTTTCCGCTGATCACATTGGACCATACCATGGATCGACTATTAGAAGAGATCTGGTGATAGTACCGAAAAAGAAGTGGGGCGATCCCGAAATTTATCGCCAGCATCGAAAAAAAACTGGCGAAGACATTACGAAGAAGCAAACAAATGATATTGGTAAGCAAGAAAAAAAGATTCAGATATACGAAGTTCATCAGCAGATTTGCTGCGACAACGGAGAAGTTAAAATATCGGGTGATCAGACAAAACAGGATCATCGCCGCAAAATAAGGGATGCTATACATCGAGAAAAAGAGGATGTTCGCGATCTTCATCCCGTCAAGCAGATCTTTGAAACTGAAGTTTTTTAGTTCGGGATCATTATATTTTTCTCCAAATAATAAGATCGGGCTAAGGGTAGCATAAAAAACGAGAAGCAGCTTTGCGATCAGATTTTCCGATCCGAACATATCAAAAAAATAAATGGAAGTCTTTGCGATCAGATGAGGAAAGTCGATCAAAACGATCCCGGTATAGCCGCCGAAAAAAACGGCATACCAGAGCAATAAGATCGATCTAAAGCTCCAAAGTCCACGATTTTTTTTAAGATCATTCCTATTGAATAAATTATTCAGATCCTTCTTTAAGATATCCATAAAAACCCCCGTCGATATGATCATTTGTTTTCATTATACAATAAACAAGTGAAGAACGACAATATCGATTACGTTGAACCTATCAAGCGAAATTGCGGATATGAAAAAAATGTGATATCATACAACTAAGTAAAGATAAGGAGGCGATACTTATGAATAAAATATGGACCTACCTGCCGGGGATCACATGGATCCTGTGCGGTTTCATCCTGAACAAGATCATTATGGTGTCATCGGATAGTATTCTTCTGTTCATCTTGGGTCTGGGCTTTTTGTTTTTGTGGGGATCGCTCGCATATAAGATCCATCATCCGGGAGAAAATACCTTTACGACCGCTTGTATCCTAAATGGCGTCGGGTCATTTATGCTGGTACTCGTATTAGTGCAGGAACTCATCGTTGGGCAATACTCGCTCAACTGGTCGGGCATCATCCCTCAAATGTATTTTTTGCCGTGCCTAAGCGTTACGAGTACGCTTTCCAAGCCGGTCTTAGGGATCATCATGGAGACGATCCATGTATGGCCGATCTACATTCTGGAGTTCATACTGATGCTCTTCGTTAGCCTGATCGGATGCGAGATAAAACAGAAGCGAGCGGATCTTTGATCCGGCGACATCATACATAATGAATTAGCTGCGAAGAGGAAGTAAAGCGATGCCGAGCTTCCTCTTTTGGTGCTTTGATCTGTAAAGAGTGTCTTATACTATTATCCAATAAGATCATCACATAGAGATTTTTCTGTTCCGATAGAATGCCGAAGAGGTGGGGTATCATTCCTTACAAGTTATCAGAAATAAAAATGTTTATAAGTGATAGTTCTAAAGGATAATAGTATTAAAACTTATCCCATCCTACTATGGCATGATGAGAGAGGTCGAGGTAAAAAAGGGAGCAGGGGGCTATGCTTGGACCAACAAATTTTTTCGCAAAGGGCTCTCGATCCGCAAGAGCCTTCATGAGTAACTTACAAATAGAGCAGAAAGTGATATAATAAGCAATAGAAGAAGAAATAGGCGTTGAGGAGGGTCGAGTATGAGATACTTGATTTATGGAGCGGGAACGATCGGGATAACATACGCTTGGCTATTGTCGCAAAAGCACTATGTCGATGTACTTGTTCGACCGGAAAGAGAGGAAATAGCTTCAAGAGGCTTTGTCATAAATGTGAAAGATCTAAGAAAAGGCGCCAAGGGATATGAAGAAGTGTCATTTTCGCCGAATTGTGTTACAGAGATACATGATAACTACGATGGCGTCTTGGTTTGTGTGAATCGATATGAGCTGAAAAATGTACTTCCGTTGCTGGCAGAGCATCAAGATCGAAGCGGATACTTTGCTTTTTTGCAGAACAACTGGGACATTAATGCCGAGATCGAAGCATTCCTTCCGAAAGAAAAAACCCTTGTGGCTTTTCCGTCCAGCGTGGGCGGAGGGCGTTCCGACGACAGGCTGGAAGTGATCGTATTTGACGAAGCAACTCGTCTGGGCGGCGAAAGTCTGCTCGGTATAAACGACTTGAGAAAGAGTCTTGGCGAAGTGGGGATCAAGACCTGTTACGATAAAAATATTTATGATTGGCTCAAACTCCATTATCTTCAACAATCCATCACGGCCGGAGCAGTTTTGGAAAGTGGTGGATTTTTAGAATTTGCCCAAGACGATAAAGCGATCAAAAAGATGATAAAAGCATTTCGTGAGGGGATCGAGGTCTGTCGCTTGAAAGGCGTACCGACTTACAAAATTTTTCCGGCAAATCTTTTCAGACTTCCGTTGCTTCTGCTTGCTCCTATGATGAAAAAGATGTTTTTGGATCCCAACACGATCGACATGGTCAACAATCATATGAAAAAAGGGCTTCCTGAATGGATAGTAGGTTATTATGAAGTTCTGGAAGATGGATCCAAACTAGGTCTCCCGATGAAGGTCTGGGGATCCTATCGTAGTTCGGTAGATCACGATTCACAAAATAGATAGAGAGTCATCGATAAGAAATTATTAGGACTGGATCATGTTGGGGAAGATGCTCTATGCCAAAGGATGAGATGTATTTTATTGTTACGAGGAATAAATGTAGGGGCAAAAATAAAGTTTCGATGGCGGAATTAAAGGAGATGTTGCTTCAAAAAGGCAATGGAAAGTATAAAAGGGATCGCGATTTGCAATGAACCGGTCCATTTTTCAAATGGAGTCGTATTCTGGGGCAAAATCGATGAGAAAGAATTTCTCAAAACTGCGTACCATAAAGAGCTGATCAAAAAAGACTTTTACAAAAGCATCACCATTCGAAACGGGAATACTTTTGATAAGATCGAAGAATTTCTAGATTAAAAAACGGCTTGATCCGCATAGCCTTTTTCAAAGAAGCAGAACGAAATAAAGTGATATGAGAAAGAAAAGGTAAATAGCCTCAACTCTTGATCGAAAACGCTAAAGGCTGTAGTTTTGAAGAAGTATTTTGGATACGCGCAGCGCGATAAGGAGGATGTAATATGTCAAACAAAGAAGTGTTGACCGCTTTTTTTAAGGCTGAAAACGAGCGTGATCGGGAACTTTATCAGCAGTTTCTACATCCGGAAATATCCTGGCAATTATACGATAAAGAAGAAAAAAGGATCATTGGCATAGAGAAGTATATGCAGGTGATAAAAAATGTGTACGCTGATACGGATGCCCGATTCTCTTGCATCGATATGCAGATCTCGGCAGATGGAGATCGGATCGTTACCCTTCCGGTAAATACTTTCGGGGTGCGTTCACTGGATATTTTTGACTTTAAAGATGGGGCGATATATCGGGAATAGGAGTTTATTTTAGGATGAGGAACACCGACCTACAGAAGGATAAGGTATTGTTAAAGTCTTATACTTACAAATATGCGTATCAATTCAATGCGGTTATCTAAGAAAGGGATAGATCATGAAGCGTATTCTTTTGACGGGAATGTCAGGTGTTGGGAAATCAACGATATTATCATTACTTAGAGATGACCATACAATATGTATCGATTTGGATGAAACAAATTATGTGGAGATCGATCCTAAAACGGGAGAGAGGCTGATAAGTGTCGATCGATTGGTAAATTATATAGAAACCGTTTCGGATAAGCATCTTGTGCTTTCGGTTTGTGAGTTCGATCAGACTTTGATCTATCCTTTGATGAATGAGATCATTCTTTTGACTGCGCCGATCGAGGTAATGAAGGAAAGGATCGATAGCAGAAAGAATAATAATTATGGAAAGTCGAGAGAGGACTGGGAGAAGATCGTCCGTGATAAGACCGAAATAGAGCCGTTGCTGGAAAAAAGTACAGATCATATACTCCAAACAGACGGAGAATTAGAAGGAATCGTAGAGAAGATAAAATCGATCATCATGAAGCCCTAAGAAGAAAATTTAGAAATCGTGGAGGAGAAATGAGCATTTTATTTGATGAATTTAAGACTATTTGCTTATATTTAAATAAAGTTGGGATCACGCCCACTCTAATGGGTTCTTTGGGGTTAGAGTTTATATCAAAAGAAGATTGGGAGCCATCCGATATTGACATTCATGTTCCGGGCGATCCGAGAGGTTGGGAAGCTCCTGACGAGCTTAGGATCTATGATTGGGACAAGATCATGGCGGTCATGGAGGAATTGGGATATACTTTGATAGATCTTCATGAGCATGAGTTTCAAAAAAACGGCATCAGTGTAGAATACGGAACGATCGATTCCTTACTTGATTTTGCAGGCATTTCCGAATCGGATATCGAGCTTATTCAACTAAGCGAGATAAAGTTTCGTGTACCAAGTCGACAACAGTTTTTGAGCATTTATGAAGCATCCTCAAAAGATTCCTATCGAAACGATAATAATAACAGTAAGGACTTTAAGAAGATCGAGTGGTTGAAAAGTCATTTATAGATCCCGGATCATCGTATCAAAACAATGAAATAAGATCACTAAGTGGAAAGTAATGCCGATACTTCCTTTTTGGTTTTTGAAAAACAAAAGACTAGGGAAAGTGCGTTAAAACACTTGCCGTCTTTTTGTCGTAGGGTTGATAAAATATAATGCAAAACAGGGCTTACAATAATAAATGATATGATCGATCAAATGACAAAATGTGGGGTAAGGATATAATAGGATAGAAGAGAGATCGATAGATCAGAATTTGGCGAGGTAAAATATGAGATTTGGTTATGATATATTCGGAAAAGAATATGGAATTATGCTCAGAAATGACTTACATCATATCAATTCGATAGACCATAAGTTTTTAAAAGAGATGTGTTTATTAGATGATGAATCGCATAAGTTTTTATATGGAAATGTATTTCATAATGATTTAAGAGATCATGAATTGTATAATTTTTCTCAGCAGTTTAAAGGGACGAATGATTTTAATACGGTAATAAATGTATTAAAGTTTACCAGTGATATCGCATTGAATTATAATATTGATTTTAATGAAATGTTATTTGGTGGGACTGAAAAGGAGATATTAGAAAGAGGCACGGATTGGTGTGCTGATATGTCCAGGTTAGGAGCAGTCATATTACAATCTTTAGGCATACCATGCAGAATACTTCATATAGCAGATAAAAATAGAGCTTACTATGCACATGTAGTAAATGAAGCGTATTATGATGGAAAGTATGGGGTTATAGATTTTATTTTTGGATATCAATTTTATGATAATAAGCCAATTTCAGCTAAAGACATATTGAATGATAGTAGTCTATTAAAGGATTTTCCTGAAGATTATACAGCAATGTATTCTCTGATAGCGATCAGTGAATATGACCCGATGGATGTTAATAATAACTATTTGATTTCTAAACCCAATGAATATACATTGAATATAATGAATACAAATCATAATGGAAAATGGATAATGGGTGAAGATAAAATATGATTTCTCATCTGGTTTATGAGATGACTAGTAAAATCCCTCAATACATAGGTTTT
This sequence comes from Peptostreptococcaceae bacterium, assembly GCA_030528605.1. GTDB lineage: Bacteria > Bacillota > Clostridia > Peptostreptococcales > Filifactoraceae > JAUNKE01. The sequence continues at coordinate 6,539 of JAUMYO010000081.1, forward strand.
TAAATAAATGAAACTAATGATGAATTTACCAGAGTTAAAAAAGACTTATAAAGCACTGTTTGTTGGAGCAAAACCTTTTTTGTCAAAATTAAAGAAAAAAGACTGACTATTAAAAGTCAATAGGTAAATAGAAAAAATAAACCTAAATCGCAATAGCAGATCGAACAGCTTTTATCGTGTTGGAAATATAGTAGAATTAGAGATCGGAAAACAAAATATACTTTTGAAAGCAGTGCTTGACCTGCCCATTAGGGACAATGTTACTCTATAGTTGAAGGAGGTAAGGGTAAATGCTGAGAAAAGAAGTTCAAAATAAAACCGGTCTAACAAGAAAGGCAATCGAATATTATGAAGACAGAGGGTTAATAAAACCAATAAGATCCTTAAATGGGTACAGAGATTACAGCGAAGAAGATGTGCAAGTATTGGCAAAAGTATCTCAACTGAAAAGAGTTGGATCAACTATTTCTGAAATTAAGGATTATCTGTGTTCGGGAGAAGATGTCTTAGTTTCTATTTTAAGAAAAAAAGAACATCAGTTGGAATTTGAAGATAGAAGAAAAAGCATATTAGAAATGATTGTAAAAGGCGATGAAAATGGATCAATAAATCGGGAATTGGATTCAATAGAAAAAGAAGAAGATATTTATGATAAACTGAGAAGAACATTTCCAGGTTATTTTGGTCAAATGTTATTTATGTCGTATCAGCCATTCTTGAAGGGATCACTAAGAGAAGAGGAGAGAGAAGCATATGAAGAGTATGTTCTGTTTTTGGATAATTTACCTCAGTTTCGATTATCTATTGAAGAGAAAGAATACATCGAGCAAATAAGCGTTTCTATTGATCCGGAAAGCATGAGAGAAGTTAATAGACATAAAATGTTGGCGATAGAAGATCCTGAGAAATGGTGGAAAGAGAATGAGGAGAATGTTAAGAAGTACGAAGAATTGAAAAGTAGTAAAGAATATTTGGAAACACCAATGGAAGATATAAAAAATAAATTTTATGAGTTTATGAAGGATAATCATTATTATGAAGTAGCGATACCATTGATCAGAAAGTTTAGTAGGAGTTATGATGAGTACTATGCTAGGTTACTTGAAGTAAGTGATAAATATAGAGAAAGGAAAGTAGGAATAGAAGATGATAATGTAGATGATAATTAAGAGATCGTGTGAAAAATCAAGAAGAAACACTGCTCTTCAATGAGATCGATATTCGGAAGGATACCATTCAGCTTGCTCAAATTGCTCAAATTACAAAATATGGTAAAAGTGATATAATAGAATGGATGAGAAATTGATGGATACTATCTAAGTTGTGGAGGAAATAAAATGGGCATGATAGCTAACTACCAATATTTAAGCGATGAAAACTTAAAAGAACTGAAATCTTTTAATGCTAAAGAAAAAGAAAT
>JAUMYO010000082.1 GCA_030528605.1 Peptostreptococcaceae bacterium
ATTTTTTTCATTCATTGTATCTTAAAGAACATTTTGGGATCGATATCCCTTCCTGTCACACTACACCGAGTTTGCTCTTCCAAGATCTCTTATCGTGATCGTCAAACGCTTTTATCATCCTCATTGTACGCTATTTATTTTTTTGTGGATCTGCTTTTATTTTCTTTGTGCGTGTGTTATTATTAGAATGTATTCTAATAGTTTTCCAAGGAGGTTATCATGAAGTTTTCAAAAAGAATCGAAGATATGCAATCTTCACCGGTAAGGCGCCTTGTACCTTACGCACAGGAAGCTAAGGCAAAAGGAAGAAAAGTATATCATTTGAACATCGGACAACCCGATGTAAAGACGCCAAGGGTATTTTTTGATGCAGTAAAGGCATTTGACGAAGAGGTTTTGGAATATGCACTGTCTCAAGGTATCCCTGAGCTCATCCAGTCGATCATAGACTATTACAAAAAATACGACATGTATTATGAAAAAGACGAGATCCTCGTAACCAACGGCGGTAGTGAAGGTCTTATGTTTGCAATGCTTGCTGTAGCAGATGTAGGCGATGAGATCTTGGTACCTGAACCGTTTTACACAAACTACAACGGTTTCGCTTCGACCGTAAGCGTAAAGATCAACTCGATCACAACAAAAGCGGAAGACGGATTCCATCTTCCTACAAGAGAAGCGATCCTTGCTGCTGTTACACCAAAGACGAAAGCGATCCTGCTTTCCAATCCGGGAAACCCTACCGGTGTAGTTTACACAAAAGAAGAAGTTCGAATGCTTGCTGACATCGCAAAAGAAAAAGATCTATACATAATTTCTGATGAAGTATATCGGGAGTTTGTATATGATGGCGAAGTCCACACCAGCTTCGGTAGTATGGACGATATCCAAGATCGTGTGATCCTGATCGAATCCGTTTCAAAACGATTCAGTGCGTGCGGTGCTCGGATCGGATCGATCGCATCCAAAAACAAAGCTCTTATCGCTCAGATCATGAAGTTGTGCCAAGGAAGACTCTGTGCTCCTACGATCGATCAGGTCGGTGCAGCTGAGCTTTACAAGATGGATGATGATTATTATAAGCAAGTTTGCGAAGAATACCGCGTACGACGCGACATCGTGTACAGATCATTAAAAGAAATGCCGGGCGTGATCGTAGAAGAACCGAAAGGCGCGCTCTATGCGATCGCAAAACTCCCGGTGGAAGATGCTGAAGACTTTATCATCTGGATGCTCAAAGACTTTGAACTAAACGGGGAAACGGTGATGATGGCTCCGGCAGAAGGATTCTACTCTACTCCGGGTCTTGGAAAAAATGAGGCTCGGATCGCATATGTGCTTGAAGCAAATGCGCTTGAAAAAGCCATGAACTGCTTAAAAGAAGGATTAAAAGCATATCAGAGCAGATAATTCCGATCGCCAAGGATCTCCGGTCCTTATATGACCCGATCGAGCGAGGCAGTAAATTGCCTCGCTTTTTTCATGAGCATCTTTGCGTAGATCTTGATCAGGAATATCACTCATAGGAGTTCAGTCGATACTATAGCTTCAAATGAATTTTATTATAAGATCTTTTCACCCCATAATATTCTCCGTTAGAAGTATGCTCATTCCTTCTTTGAGACCGCAAAGATCCGTCGGATCGTTTATATCCATCCTTCAAAAGAATAGCCTTATTAAATGTCTTTCATCGATACCGCTCATTAGGTTTGAACAAAAAAAGAAGCCCTCAAACAGGCTTCCCATTTTCTAACTATTTTTTCTTTGTATTGACTTTCTCTTTTAGTCCTTTTCCTGCTTTGAATACCGGTGCTTTTGACGCTTTGATCTTGATCGTCTTTGAAGGATCTTTAGGGTTTCTTCCCTCTCTGGCAGCTCTAGCTCTTGTTTCAAATGATCCAAATCCTACAAGTTGTACTTTCTCTCCTGCTACTAAAGCTTCTTCAACACATGCCATAAACGCATTCAGAGCAAGCTCTGTATCCTTCTTAGTCAATTCACTCTTCGCTGCCATTTTCGCAACCAATTCTGCTTTGTTCATAAATACCTCCTAAAAATAGATAAGTAGTAATAAAAATATTTAATTTATTGCAACACCATTCTTTGATAAATGAAGCCGACAATAAAAAAAATGTCCTTGCTATATACTTTTATCAGATAACCCCTATAAAGTCAAGTGCTTTCAATCATTTTCTATGGATTTGTCCCTTTTTTCTTTGATTTTTTGTTGTTTCCATATAAAATTAGCCTCATCCAGGCTATTTGCTCTTTGATCTCCAAAGACATGAGGGTGGCGAAAAATCAATTTTTGTACGATCCCATCGATGACCTCATCCATATCGAATAAAAATTCCTCTTCCCCTATCCTCGCTTCCAGGGCAAGGATCATCAGAACATCGCCCAGCTCTTCGATAATATTGTCCACATCATCCGCTTCGATCGCAAGGATCAATTCTTCGACCTCCCCTTTAAGATGAGGGATCAAGCTCTTCGCAGTTTGTTTCTTGTCCCAAGGACATCCATCTTCACCACGAAGTCGGGCGATCGTATCGACCAGATCAAAAATCGTTTTGAATTTTTGTCTCGCATCGATATGAGGAACGAAAAGAGAAGTAAGATGATCGAACTCAAGGTCCGTTCGATCCAACTCGTACAAAAAAATATTTCTTTTCTCCTCCTGTCCGGGGATCCCTGCTCGCTTAAACAGGATCACAGGAGTTTCAGCCGCCCAATATTCCATAAGACGAAGTTTCAGCTCCGAAGCAATGTATTTGTTATACACTTGAGAAAAAACAAGATCGGTCTTTGCATGCAAACTCTCTTTTTCAAAAGATAGAGCATCCAGCAGAAGAAATCCGCGCTTTGTCGGATCGACATCCAAAAAAACAAAAAGATCGTCCAAAAAGCTTTGAGAAGGAATTATAGAAACACCGATCTCTCCATTTTTCACTCTTTCATCCGAAAGCAACAGTTCTACCGAGGACTCGGCAACTCTGGGATGCCCGGGGACTGCATAGACGATCTCCGCCTTTTCCTTCACTTGATCGATCAAAAAATCCGCGATCTTTTGATACACCGCTTCAAATGACCCCTCGACCTCGTAGAACGGATCAAAAGACCGATAAGTGATGCCTTCTTCATCAAACTTTTCAACGATCGGATGCTCCTTTGTCCTAAGGAAAAGATCTCTAGCTTCTCTGACCGCCTGATATGCCCCATAGCTGATCGATCCGGTCGATCCCGACCCCAACCCAACGACTGTGATCTTCATTATTTTGCCGCTATCACTTCGATCTCAACGATCGCATCCTTCGGCAATTTTGCTACCTGCACGGTAGATCGTGCCGGAGCGTGGTTGCCAAAAAACTCCTGATATACTTGGTTCATTTCTGCAAAATCATTCATATCACGCAAAAAAACAGTGGTCTTGACGATCTTTTCCACACCGACTCCGGCAGATCCAAGGATCGCTTTTACATTGTTCAAAGAAGCTAACGTAGCCGCTTTGATCTCGCCTTCCAATTCTCCCGTCGCCATATCGATCGGAAGCTGTCCCGATGTAAATATTAATCCGTTCGCTTCATATCCTTGTGAATATGGTCCGATCGCAGCCGGTGCCTTTTCTGTAGCTAAACTTTTCATAAAACCCTCCTAAATCGTAATTATGCAAGATCATCGATCCCGGTTTGGACCCAAGAACCATCGGATCCATAAGATAAGAGTTTGAAAGCAACGCCCGTTTCTTCAGCAGACAACGATCTTATCCCGCACTTGAAGAGCTTGGCGGTTAGATCTATCACTCTAAAAGGTCTTCCATTATCTTGCAATGTTAAAGCTTCTACCTTGCTTCATTTTATCACTATCTCTTCAAACATTCAACTATTTGACAGTTTGTGGTAAAATAAAATAACGAAAGTCGCTCTATCCCCGATCAACGATCTTTATAATATCTGCTCATAGCCTTTCTTAGATGATCAGGCATCAGAAACAGATCCTCGATCGACAGCAGCTTAAACATTTTGTATATTATTTTGAAGAGCGATATCAAACTCTATTATACTCTGAGGAATGGATATGATAAATTTACCATTAGATTATATAAAGAAAATGCGGGAGCTTCTCGGTCAAGATTATGACGCTTTCATCTCTTCTTATGAAAAGGAAAAACACCAAGGCTTTCGGATCGATCCGCTCAAGATCGACCCTCTCGACTTTGTGTCAAAATTCTCCTCTTACTTTGATTTTGAGCTAAGAAACATCCCATGGTGTTCCACCGGATATTACTATCCGACCGATCAGACGATCTCCAAACTTTCGCTCTATCAGGCAGGTCTGTATTATCTTCAAGAACCTTCTGCAATGAGCCCCGTGGAGTTATTGGATGTTCGACCGGGTATGAAGGTTCTGGATCTTTGTGCGGCACCGGGAGGAAAGTCGCTCCAGATCGCAGGAAAGCTCCGGCAACAAGGTCTTCTCATCAGTAATGACATCTCTCTCAAGCGGACCAAGGCGATCCTAAAAAATATCGAGATCGGCGGTGTCACCAATTGCATCATCACCAACGCGGAACCGATCCAACTTGCCGAAAGATTCGCCTGCTTTTTTGATCGGATCTTAGTCGATGCCCCTTGTTCAGGCGAAGGCATGTTTCGTAAAGACCCTGACTTGATCAAGGCTTATCATGAGATATCAAAAAACATCCAGCCGATCCAACTCGAGATAATGGATCATGCATCGAAAATGCTTCGCAACGGAGGACGGCTGATCTATTCGACCTGTACATTCAACAAAGAAGAAAACGAAGAGGTCATCCGAAAATTTTTAGAAGACCATCCGGATTTCGTAGTTCAGGACCCTTTTGCCCTTTATCCCGAGATCCGGCTCATGGGCTTTATCTCCGGATATGGGATCCCCTCCGCTCGCTTATATCCTCATAAGCTGGAAGGAGAAGGGCATTTTATCGCCATCATCGAAAGAAGATCCTCTCAAGAAAGTTCCGACCGATCTTCCGAGTATCCGATCGATCTATCGGATACATTCCGTTCGGATGGATCAAAAGGGTCCGTGTCGATCCGATCCGATTTTCAAAGATCCAAAAAAGGCTCAAAAAAAACAGGGCGAGCTTTTGGAAAAAAAGAAGATCCTGCCACGGATCCCCGTTCATCACTTGCGCGCTTTGAAGAAGAGATGCTCTATTCTCCGATCAAAGGTGAAGTCACGATATCTCACGACTCTTTCTACAAAGAGTGCGGCTTTCAAGATCGATTGATGGGTATTCGGGTCATTCGAAACGGACTTTACCTCGGTGATGTCATCAAGGGAACCTTCATCCCAAGTTCAGCTTTCCTATCGGCGAGCAAAGGCTCTGATCTCAGGCACAAGATCTCCTTTCCGCCTGACGATCCGATACTCTATAAATATCTGCGTTGCGAGACGATCCATATAGATCTTCCCGACGGATACCATGTGGTCTGTGTCGATGATTATCCGCTGGGGCTGATAAAAGTAAAAAACGGTACTGCAAAAAACTTATATAACCAGAATTGGAGAATACTCTAATGGCAAAGATCCGAATCGATAAATTGCTTTCCAACATGGGATGTGGAAGCCGGAGTGAGATCAAAAAAGCAGCAAAGCTTGGATCGATCAAGTTAAATGATAAAGTAGAAAAAGACACTTCCAAGATCATCGATAGCGATGTCGATACGATCAGCTTTGACGATGAGGTCATTAAATATCGACAATATATCTACCTTTTAATGAACAAACCACAAGGAGTCGTCTCGGCTACCTTCGATAATCTTCACACTACAGTCGTCGACCTTTTGCCTGAGGCTTATCAAATCTATGACCCTTTTCCTGTTGGACGGTTGGATATAGATACGGAGGGATTGCTTGTCTTGACCAATGATGGTAAACTGGCGCACGAGATCCTTTCGCCTAAAAGACATGTCGACAAAAAATATTTCGCCGAAGTGGATGGTCCTTTGGGAGAAAAAGAGATCCAAAAGTTCTTGAGCGGGATCACGCTCGATGACGGCTATACCACTTTACCGTCAAAACTTGAGATCCTATCTTCCGACGCAGATCGATCCCTTTGCAATGTGACGATCCGGGAAGGAAAGTTCCATCAGATCAAACGAATGTTCGCCGATGCGGGGCGAAAAGTCTTGTTTCTCAAAAGGATCCAAATGGGCGAACTCAAATTAGATCCCAAGCTCCAGCCGGGAGAACTTCGCGAACTGAACGAAAGCGAGGTCGGACTTCTCTTGGGCAAGCCTTAAGATCAAATACCTGAGCATTTCATTTCGATCGACCGATTCCCCGGTCCGAACAAAAGATCTGCATTATACCTATACTAAAAATCAACAAATTTTTGCAAATGAAAAAAACGGAGAATGTATGAAAAAAAGAGAACTGATAGACATCCAGATCGAAGGCATGGAATTCGGTGGCGAGAGCTTTGGATTTCACGATGGTCAAAAGATCACTTTCAAAGGCGGGATACTTGGACAAACCGTCCGAATAATGATAAAGAAGATCCGAAAAAACAGGATCGAAGGGAAAATATTATCCGTGATCTCCCCTTCTTCACTCGAAAAAGAAGAGGTCTGTGATCACTTCGGAATATGTGGCGGTTGTACGATACTGCCTGTTCCTTATGAAGAACAACTTTCCATCAAATCCGACCAACTCAGCAAATTATTTGCCGAATACGGACATCCTGAGATCGAAAACATCATCGTCCGCCCCAGCCCAAAGCACTTGTCCTATAAAAACAAGATGGAATTTACTTTCGGAAATGAAACCAAGGATGCTCCTCTCTCACTCGGAATGCACATGAAAAACAAAACCAATTCAGTCACTACGGTGGACACTTGCCTGATCGTAGATGAAGACTACAGAAAGATATTGACAACGACCGTAAACTATTTCAGCCGACAAGGATCACCCTTCTACAAGATCCTGTCCCATGAAGGCTATTTGCGACATCTTGTAGTACGAAAAGGACATCACACGAATGAGCTGCTCGTCAACCTTGTCACCACTTCGCAGATCGACCTTGACCTGTCACGATATGTTGACCTTCTGCTCGCCCTCGATACAGACGCAAAAATCGTAGGGATATTGCAAACCATCAATGATTCCTTCAGCGATGCCGTGATCTGTGATGAACTCAAAGTTCTTTATGGCAGAGATCATTTCTATGAAGATCTGCTGGGAATGAGATTTAAGATCTCCCCGTTCTCCTTCTTCCAAACAAACTCTTCCTGTGCAGAAACACTCTATCAGGAAGTCTTAAATCTTTTGGAAGGGTCAGAAAATAAAACACTATACGACCTTTACAGTGGGACCGGAACCATCGGGATCCTTGCTTCTTCCAAGGTCAATAATGTAGTCGGTATCGAGATCGTTGATGAAGCAGTCGCAATGGCGAACGAAAATTGCGCCTTAAACAATATCACCAATGCGAAATATATCGCCGGAGATGTCAAAGATACCGTATCGCAGCTTCAGGAGAAGCCGGATATCATTCTTCTCGATCCGCCTCGTAGCGGAATGCACCCCAAAGCGATCGAAGATGTGCTGTCCTTTGATGTGCCGGAAATAATCTATGTTTCCTGTAATCCGAAGGCACTTGCGATCGAACTCAACAAATTTAAGAACCACGGATACAAGGTCAAGCATTCCATCGGTGTCGACCAATTCCCAAATACACCTCATTGTGAAATGATCCTGCATTTAACAAAATAGGTCGATACTCGTATCATAAAAGACTGTTCAGGAGGGAGATCCCCTCTATCCAAGCAGTAAATATTTTGCGTTTTTTACACATTTTTATTGACAATGGCTGTTTTTGAGATTATAATTGGTAGGAATGTGAATTGTATGTCCACTGCCCCGGACTTTATTCATACACACAAAACA
>JAUMYO010000083.1:0-3528 GCA_030528605.1 Peptostreptococcaceae bacterium
GATAAGATAATTAAAGATAAGATAAAAAGCTGCTGCGATCCGCAACAGCTTTTTTTGTTCGTTAAGTTACCCGGTTTGAAGTCCTTGTAGAACCTCCTTTTGGCTTAGGTCCTTCTTTTCGATTTACTTCATCAAATATTTTTTTATACACGGTTATATTTTCCTTTGGGATTATCGTTTGAGCCTCATTATAGACATCCACTACTTTATTGTCTTCTTTATATTCCGCTACGATATAAAAATCTTTGTCCTCATGAAGGACGATCCAATCCGGTGTCGGCGAAGCTATCGACACCGGAACATTTTGGACGATAAGAAATTCTTTTTGATCTTTAGCCTTTAAAATTGCTGTAAGGCTAGGTATCACAAAAAGAATAGCGGGTATTATTAGCAATCCTATAACGATATTTTGATATTTTTCCTTCTTAGTAATTCTAGGTATTTGTTCTTCTATTTGAATAGATAGAGCTCTAAGAATAATTTTAGAAGCCCACCTTACACCTTCATCAACTAGAACTAGAATTGTTATAACCCCTGCTAACATCACCACAGGATATGTCCAAATATTATTCAACGATAATGCTTCAAAAAATCTCCGGCATACATCTATGAAAAAAATCCCTAATAGTGCCAGCTCGAATTTAGATTCGTTTATATTATAAACAAGAATATATACAAATAGAAAAATAAAATATGCAATAAAAAGTAAAAGTGATACAAAAATCATATCAAGTATTAATTTGATAGATAGCCGGAGCCACATTATTATCTTTATACTCTCTCCATTTTTCTTTCTTACGATCAGTTCTTTCAAAAACAAAATAGCCGTTGGGATACTTAATAAAAAGATAATGTTTCCTAGAGTTTTTAACATATTACTAATGATCACGCCTGTCTTTATTTCTATATCCGAGTTTGTTTTTATACCTGAAGATACAGCTAAAATCCAGACAAAACTAAAGAAAATAACAAATAGTATCAGAGATAAGTAATTCTTTTTATAAAATTTTTCGTATGATAAAATATATAAGAACACAAACAAGATGAGATTAATATCCAAGATTAAAATATATTCCAGTTCGCCAAAAGAAATTCCAAGAATAGGCAATATAAAAGCACTTGTAACTACCCCCGACAAAATAAGTCCCCAATTTCTTTTCGCAAGGATCAGATACAAATCACCTTTATTGACACCCGGTTTTTCGTATTTATAAAAAAACAAAGAAGTAAGAATAATTATAGTGATAGATACCGCAAATAATGAAAATCCACTCCACGCTTTATCAAAAATAAAAATATTCTCTCTTGAAATTCCCCAATAATCAAACTTACCTAATAGAGAGAAGTATCTCATTAAATTGAAACACGTAGCCAATATAGCAAGACTAGCCGGAATCGCAAAAACAATCAATGTTTGGTAGCTAAGAATAGACTGTTTTAGTCCTCTTCTCCCTCTATTCTTTCTCATATTGATATCAGAGCGGGAAAACCACTTATCATTCTTGATCCTATTCTCAGCATAAATATTTTGTTTGAGATTTATTTCGGGAAAACTGAAAAAATAATTTCCTGACTCCTGTTTTTTCTTTTTTCTTCTCATCAGCATCTCCTATCACGAACAGATCCTGCATAATCCGATCCAAGAGAGCAGTGATCTGTCCAAAATCATACGATCGATTGAAATAGCGTCTCTTTCTGCATACTATAAATATGCCGGATACTTTGCATAGTATTACCTGATTATCATTTTCTTGCGAAACTTTGCAGATCTATATGATCTGTAATTCGAAGGATTCCTCCTTCCTATTCCACTACGATCTGCACAGTGGTCGGTCGTCCTTGCCACCGATCGCCGTCGGAGCGGTAGTACATCCGCTGGATCGAGCCGTCTTTTTTGGTGTAGTCGATCACAAAGACCTGTCCCTCCCGGATCTTCATCGGGTAGTTGTCATATGGGAGCACATCATCGGTCTTCGGTTTATCCTTGAGATCATCATACGCATCTTCCAAACGCCAAAACTCGCGCGACACGAAGTCGTAGACCGGCAGACTGTAGCTTCCGAAGTACGATGCCCGATACGACTTGCCGCCCACTTCGATCGTATCGATGCGCTCGGGCTCCATATCCAGCAGCGAGAGTGCGAGATCTTCCAAATAGATGATGTCGCCATAATGTTCTTTCAGCTGTTTTGCCATAGAAGGAACAGATCCGCTATGATCCACCGCCTGAGGATCGACATGGAGCGATCCGTAGATCCCCATGATCTTCTCTCCATCGAGCGCATCAAAGACACGGATAAAGTTTTCGACCAGTTCATTCTCCCGATAAGCATGATCTTCCTTCTGGTAAAAGGTGATGCCCTGCTCCATATTCTCCTGCGTCAGACGATAGTTTTCCGAGCTCTGTTGTCCGTTTTGCTCAAGATAGTCGAGGTAGCGATGACCCGTCGCCGTCTGATGACCGACATCGGTCCCATGGAAGATGGTCTCCGGGCAGTCTCTTTTGATCTGACGATAGAATTCCGGAACTTCGGGAACATGGACTTGCGTTCCTTCGAGCTCGGCATAGAGTTCTTCCAGGATCTTGTCATCGCTCGCCTTCATCCAAAGATTCAAAAACTCTGCTGAAAAGTACGGCATCTCGACAAAAAGATGGCGCATCCCGGAATCGTAGTAGCCTTTCCAAAGTTTTGCTTCCATGTCCAATATCCTTTTGTCTCCGTGATGCTCTCCATAAAGATAGATCTTCGTTTCCGCCGCCGGTCCTTCCTTTGCCGGACCGGAAGGCGCATCACAGGATGTCAGCAAGAGCGCGATCGCCAGGACAGCGCATAAAAACTTTTTCATAACAGCACCCCTTTTCACCAACCGACAAACCGTCTTCCATCGTATGATCCGTTGGGCGATCAAAAACCGTAACCGCCTTTTCGATCGGCAGTTCTTACATCGACTTGTCTCGAAAGGCTATCGCATCACCTCATCGATGACGCGTCTTGCATTATGATACCGGATCTTCTCGATCTTATCGTCGGAATATCCTGCCTTTTGCAAGGCGATGATCAATTTGTCCATCTGTCCGATGTCTTCGATCTCCAGATAGCCGTCGATCCCGTCAAAGTCTGTCCCGATCGCTACGGCATCGAGCCCTGCTTTGTTCTCGATGTGTCGGATATGCTCGACCATCCGCTCCGGTGAAGAGACCGCCTGCGGATCCAAAAAGATCGGCAGAAAATTGATCCCTGCAACACCGCCATCATTCCCTAGCACTCGGAGCATATCGTCGGTCAGATTTCTCGGATGATCTTTCAGAGCGCGAGCATTTGAATGGGAAGCGATATAAGGTTTTTTGCTGATCTCGTGGACATGATAAAAACCCTGATCCGACAGATGTGATACATCGACGATCATCCCCAGCTCATTCATCCGTTCGACCACTTCGACCCCGAATGCGGTCAGGCGTTGATTCGGATAGTCGGTAATATAAAGTCCGTTCGGAAAGCCGATCGTATTGATATAATTCCAAGTCAG
>JAUMYO010000083.1:3628-7921 GCA_030528605.1 Peptostreptococcaceae bacterium
GACTGTTTGCAGCTATGTATCTTCCAGATCGTATCACAATGCAGGTCGATCAGTTTTATAAATCCTCCTTTTGATAAAGGTGCGAGAGCCCTCCACACCGATGAACATTTCCAACGATCCGTCCTCCTGTCCGCTCACGATCGCTCGATCCTTTGCTTTTCATTCATACGGAACTTTCTACAGATTTTCTTTTATAAAACGAATACCGGCTTCTTCCAGCTGTTTTGCGCCAAGCTCCTCGATCGGAAAATGTCCCGCTCCCTCGAGGATCACCATCTCCTTCTCCCCTTTCAGACGATCAAAAAACTTTCGGCTCAGCGCAATATCCGTCCAGCGATCCGCCCCGGGATGCGCCAATAGGATCGGGCATGGCGAAAAGTCTTCCGGTCGGATGCGATCTTTAGGCGAGGTCAGGGAATAGAGAAAGGATAGTGGCGCAGCGACGCCCGACGAGGTCTTGTCTTTGAGCAATATTTTGTTCAGCTCGTCGAAGTTGGAGATGGCGTTCATTTTCGACACCCATTTCATCGGGAATCGCAGTCCGCCAAATGCCTTGTTAAAAATTGCCATCGCCGGTCTTCCGACTTTTGCGAACAGCGGATGCAGAACGATCTGCTCCAGCACCTCGTCATCGTGCTGATCGAGCAAACAGGTCGCGATGATTCCGCTGATGTTTTGTGATACCGCCGCGATATGACAGGCAAGCATACCGCCTACGCTCAGCCCCATGAGAAAGGTCTTCTTGTCATCCTTTCTTTGGTAATGCCAAACGAGCCTTCTTCCGCATTCGATCCAATCCTCATAGGTGATCCCGCCGATATATTCCGTATGACCGTAGAGCGGAAGATCGGGGCAGGTCACTTCAATACCGGCTCGCTGCAAAGGAAGGGCGATCGAGGACATCAGACGCCCGTTTCCGCCTGCGCCATGCAGAAGGATCACCCTTGCAGAGACCCGATCCGCATCATAATGATCGATGTGAACATGAAAACGCCCGAGCTTCAAAAAATACTCCGACGGCATATTCTCAGGATGCAAGCGGACCGACTCCGGTAAAAAGGTCCGGATCGCTCGCCATGTATCATCTTTTTCGTAACCTTGCATTTCCCCCTCCTTCATCATTCTTGTATTTAAGATCGCATCCCAAAGGCGATCCTGTTTTCATCGTTGATCGCGACCGCAATGTCGATCATCGCTGCGGCACGCTGAACTGCTCTGCTTCATAAAACAGGTAGATACCCTGCTCGATATCATACTCCAGCACATAGACCTTGCTCGGTTCGATCTGCAGCGTCAGCCTTTGAAGATCGGTCTTATAAAACTTTGCGATCCGTCCGCCGCTCGCCCACTCGGCATAGAGCTCCAGCCGATTCTCGCCCGGACTCAGATAGATCGCCGGAAAAGTCCGGAAGAAAAACCATGGCGCTTTTTCACCATTGGCGGAGACGACGCGTACATTTTCCGCCAGCCCTCCAGCCGACGGATCGATGCTTTTCAAGATCACGATGGATGCATCTTGAGGTCTTGCCGCATCAGCGATCCGCTTTCTCTTTTTGCTGTTGATGATCAATACGATGATCCCGATCAAAACGACTGCGGCGACCATGGTCACCGGATTGACCGGATAACGGCGGATCCACTCGAAGGATCCGATCTCTCGGATCAGATCAAATTGCGAGGTAAAAAGTTCCATAAGCCCTCCTTTTCTGCACGACAGCTCCATCGCCGGACAAAAGATCTCGATCGCTTGTGCTGAACATCGGGTCCGGACAAAGACCTCTTTTGCCAAAAAGGATCTTTGAATCGAACCACTTCCATATATAATCAAAATATCAAACTACTTGATCTCATTGTACCAAAGTTGTATATGAAGCACAACAAAAACCCAAAAAGTTTCAGCCCTCTGTACCAACTTCCGATCGTCAGATCATCCGGTCTGACTTTCGGGGTCGATACCATGGTGAAATTCTTTGGGTTTTGGCGTTATCAAAGTTCTTTTTCTGTCCATAGGGAATGTCGTTCTCTGCTCTTTTGGCATCGTTCGCAGCCTACAGAGACAGTCGTGCCCTATTCCGAATGTCACCGGGTCAGTTCTTCAAAATCGATGATGCGATCGCAGATCCGGTCGGCGAGCGCGTGGTTGTGTGTGACGGCGATCAGTCCGATGTTTCGTGCCTTACATTGCTCGACGATTACTTTCCAGATCGACGCCTGCGTAATGGCATCGAGCATGGTGGTCATTTCGTCGGCGATGATGAATCGGGTCTTGGGACCGAGTGCTCTTGCGATGCAAAAACGCTGCAATTCTCCGCCCGAGAGTTCATTGGGCCAACGGGTGAGCCATTCTTCTTTGATGCCGAGTGCGGACAGAGTCTCTTTGTCGATATCCCATCCTTCGGCAAGCACTTCTTTCATCTTCCATTTCGGATCGACCGCTTTTTCCGGATGCTGATAGATGAGCTGCACCGGACAGTAGCCCTGCCTTGGCAGTTTCTTTCCGTCAAACAGGACTTCCCCCGCCTGAGGCACGATGTAGCCTGCCAAGATCTTGGAGAAAGTCGATTTTCCACAGCCCGACGGTCCGATCAGTCCGACGATCTCATTTTCCGAAAAGCGCATGGAGATGTCCTTTAACAATTTATTTTTTTCATCATAGCCAAAGCTGATATTCTTTGCTTCCAGCATAGTGTTCCTTTCTGTGATCGAGCTCCGATCTTCGGCGCATCACAATGCTCGAGCGAGCGAGCCGGCAGGATCGTTTGAAGATCCGCCTTCGTTTTGTGAGATCGCCTATTCAAAAATATTATCATGATCGGGAAGCGGATAGCCGCCCTCCTTGCATATACGAGCCAGCTCCGCCATATCGATCGCCTCAAAATCATTTTGCGGCAGCGCATTCCAAAGTGCCTTGGTATAAGGATGTTTGGCATTGCCTGCCAAAAAATCTTTGACACTCAAGGTCTCGAGGATCGTTCCGCCGTAGAAGATCGAGATCCGATCCGCCACTTCGCAGACGAGGTCGACATCATGCGTGATCAGCAGGATCCCTCTGCCTTCGTCCGCCATCGTACGAAAAACGCTGAGGATCTCGGTCGCCAGCTGCGGATCAAGACCCGGCGTCGGTTCATCGGCTACGACAAGCTTCGAATCCGCCACAACGGAGGTCATGATCAGCGCGCGCCTTGCCATTCCGCCGGAAAGCTGAAACGGGAATTTGTCGCCGTCGGAAACCCTGAGATCGAACTGATCAAAAAGCTTCTTCTGCTTTTCCCTGTCGAAATATTTTCCGAAGATCTGACGATTAGTTTTCATCAGCGGATCAAGGTATGAGATGGATTGCGGGATCAAGGTGATGTCTTTTCCTCGAAGCGCAGCGATCTTTTTTCCATTCAACATCTCATCTTTGTAGTAGATCTCTCCGCCCATGATCGCATTTTCGGGCAGGATATCCATCACCGCATGGGCGAGCAGGCTTTTGCCGCTGCCCGACGATCCCACGACCGCGTGGATCTCGCCTGCCTGAACATCCATACTGATATCGTGCACGGCTTTTTTTATGATCTGATCGAGCATCCGATCGTACATGCGAAAGGATATGCTCAAATTTTTTACTTTCAGCATAATTACTCCTGTCCTGTCTTTGGATCAAGGAGTTTTTTCAAATTGTTCCCGATCCCGTCAAATAATAAAACAACGGATAACAGCAATGCGCCCGGAAAGACTGCCAGCCACCACATGCCGAGCGTGATGTAGCGCATCGATTCGGACAATATCACCCCGATCGCCGGCTGCTCCGCCGGGATCCCGAATCCCAAGAAGGTCAGAGATGCCTCGTGGAGGATCGCATGCGGGAAAAGCAGGATCAGTCCGACGAAGAAATGTGGCAGGATATGCGGCAAAATATGTCCGGTGGCAATACGCATCGGCGTCTGTCCCAGTCTTCTCGCCTGCAAAATGTATTGGTTTGTCTTGAGCGAAAGGATCTCTGCACGCACGATCCGAGTCAGCCCCGTCCAATGCGTGATCGCGACCCCGATCAGGATCCCTCTTGCACCCTTCCCGACCAAGATCGAAATGAAGATCAAAAAGATGATATGCGGAATGCCCTGAAAAAGATCCACAAGCCAAAGAATGAACGAATCCACTCTTCTGCCTGCCGTTGCCGCAAGAGTTCCCAAAATGACGGCGATCACCGAGCTCACCAGCGAAGCGATCAGACCGATCTGAATACTGGTCGTCATCCCTTTGATCGAGCGGAAAAACATATCCCGTCCGAGCCAGTCCGTTCCGAAA
>JAUMYO010000084.1 GCA_030528605.1 Peptostreptococcaceae bacterium
AAAACGAAAAAGGAACGACCCTTTGTATCGATCCCCAAAAGTTAGACTATCTAACGCTCGGAGGTCGGTACAGCGGACCGTTCCTTTTTATAAACCTTAAACCTTAGTTAAACCTTAATACCTTTGAAAACCTTAGTTAAACCTTTTGAAGAATATAGTCGGTACATCTTACCAGTTTGTAGCGTGGATCTGAAAGTATGCTTGCGGATGATCACATACCGGACATTTCGGAGGAGCTTGCTCAGCAACTACGATATATCCGCAGTTCTCACAGAACCACTCGACTTTGCCTTCGCGCTTGAACACCTTGCCTGTTTTGATATTTTCATTCAATGTGTTGTAGCGTGCTTCGTGGTCTTTTTCGATCCCCGCGACCTTTTCAAATAAGAATGCCAATTTTGTGAAGCCTTCTTCTTTTGCCTCTTTTGCCATACGAGCATACATATCGGTCCACTCGTAATTTTCACCTTCCGCAGCGGCGACCAGATTCTCCATCGTATCTTCGCTTATCCCGCCAAGCGCTTTGAACCAAAGCTTGGCATGTTCTCTCTCATTGTTTGCCGTTTCTTCAAAGATGTTTGCGATCTGAACATAGCCGGCTTTTCTTGCTACGCTTGCAAAAAAGGTGTACTTGTTACGAGCCATCGACTCCCCTGCGAAAGCATCCCACAGGTTCTTTTCGGTTTTTGTACCTTTCAATTCTTTGCCATTCAACATAAAACATTCTCCTTAGTTTATATTTGGACCCCTGACGGGAAATTCCCTAATTTTTTTTCGCCTTCGCTCTGCAATCCGGACAGATCCCGCTAAAGACGATCTCATAACCCAATATTTCAAAATCCGATGTCTCCGCCATCTTCTTGTTCAATAAGATCAGCTCTTCCAATGCCGAACTGCTTGCAGCCGGCGCATCGAACAGCTGCTGACACTCACTGCACTTGATATGATTGTGTCGATGAAGGCAACAGTCAAAACGATCGGCACCATCATATAACGATACTTTGTTGATGTATCCGTCTTCAACCAGAAGGTTGAGATTACGATAGACGGTCCCGCGACTGATGCTCTTATGTGTCTGGATGATCTTCTGATAAATGTCTTCTGCCGTCGGATGATCATGCATCGAAGAGACCGCGTCCAGAACCAGTTTTCGTTGGATGGTGTTTCTCTTTTGAGGTGTGGACATATAAACTTCCCCTTCCTAAATAGTATTATTTACTATTTAGTTTAGCAAAGCTTTGATGAGTTTGTCAACGATAATATGCAGTGACAAAATGTAACACTTTTCAACGGAAAGCGAGAAGAGATCCTTTTTGTTAAAATTAAACGAAGAAGGAGAAAATATCGTCTGAAGAAGGTATAAAAAATGTAATGGAGTCTGAGCATCCGATCGTGATATTTTCGGTCCGTAAGATCTTTAGCGACTAAACTTTTTATATCATCGTATCGATCCGATCGCTATGAGAGATATTCCTAAACATTTGTTCGGGAGGATCGTATCGAATAGGCAATAAAAATATTTCTATGCGTTCTATCGGGCTTTAGTATAAATGATAAAGTCAAATATATAGAAGAAAAAAGGGATCGATAATAAAATATAGCAAAGCTCGCTTCATCTAAGATATTCGTTTTTAGAGTATGGACTAAGATATGCTTTTCAAGAGGTCGATCTGTATATTTCTTTCTTCGATCACTTTGCTTTTATAGTATCATACCACGGATCGCCTGTACACGATAAGATCCTGTTTCTCAAAGAAGAAAAGCATTATCAAATGAATAATGATATCAAAAAATGGAACGAGTTGAAGATCGAAAAAATTTGTAGATATCGAGTAAAAATAATATCCTTCGTGTTTTGATTGACAGACCGGAGGCTTAATGCTAGAATAAAAGAGGAAGGAAGGAATCAAACAGCAATATTTGGGAGTGCTGAATTTTTTTAAGATGGATCGTTTATTTTAGAACAATATCTTTCATCGTGCGCCGATTGTTTGATCTTTCGTTTGGATGCTCGGACCGTTTGAGGAGTACATAGGATGCGAGCAGTGATCTTGGTTTTAATTATAGGTTTTGATTTTCTATTTTGAAAGGAGAATTGTCATGGCATTGAAGACAAGAGAAGAGTATATCGAGAGTTTACGAAAGATGGATCTTAAGGTCTACATGTTCGGAGAGCGTGTAGAGGATCCGGTGGATCACCCGATCATTCGTCCGTCTCTAAACTCGATCGCGATGACTTATGAGTTGGCGCAGCAAGAGGAGTATCGTGATCTGGTGACGGCGATATCGCCTTTTACGGGAGAGCGTGTCAATCGTTTCTGCCACATCCATATGAGCACCGAGGATCTTGTGAACAAGATCAAGATGCAGCGACTTCTTGGACAAAAAACAGGTTCCTGCTTCCAACGATGCGTCGGAATGGATGCGCTGAATGCGATCTACTCCACTACTTATGAAATGGATAAGGAATATGGAACGAATTATCATGAGCGTTTTTTGGAGTATGTAAAATTTGCGCAGACGAATGACCTTGTTATCGACGGAGCGATGACGGATCCGAAAGGAGACAGAGGATTGTCGCCTTCAAAGCAGGAAGATCCGGATCTGTACCTAAGAGTGGTCGAAGTTCGAGAAGACGGTATCGTGGTTCGCGGAGCTAAGGCGCACCAGACCGGTGCGGTAAACTCTCATGAGCATTTGATCATGCCGACGATGTCGATGAAGGATGAGGATGCGGATTATGCGGTCTCTTTCGCTGTACCGTCGGATGCAGAGGGTGTTTTCATGATCTACGGAAGACAGTCTTGCGATACGAGAAAGCTTGAGAACGGCGCGGACATCGATCTTGGAAACAGAGAGTTCGGCGGACATGAAGCGTTGGTCGTATTCGATGATGTATTCGTACCGAATGAGCGCGTGTTCATGTGCAGAGAAGCAAAATATGCAAATATGATGGTGGAGCGTTTCTCCGGATATCACAGACAGTCTTATGCTTGTAAGACGGGTGTGGGCGATGTGCTTATCGGAGCGGCTGCGCTTGCTGCGGATTACAACGGGGCGGAAAAAGCAAGCCATATCAAAGATAAATTGATCGAGATGGTACATCTGAACGAAACGCTTTGGTCCAGTGCGTTGGCTTGTTCTTATGAAGGAAAGAAAACGGAGTCCGGAAACTATCTGATCGACCTTCTGTTGGCGAATGTATGTAAACAGAATGTAACTCGTTTCCCTTATGAGATCTCAAGGTTGGCGGAGGATATCGCCGGCGGATTGATGGTAACGATGCCTTCCGAAGCGGATATGAAAGACGAGAAACTCGGCAAGTATATCAAGAAGTATTTCGCAGGCAAGGTAGGAAAGGATACGGAGAACCGCTTGAGAGTGCTTCGATTGATCGAGAACTTGACACTGGGAACGGCAGCGGTCGGATATCGTACCGAGTCGATGCACGGTGCCGGATCACCTCAAGCACAGCGTATCATGATCTCCAGACAGGGTAACCTGGAGGCGAAAAAAGAGCTTGCAAGAAAGCTGGCTCATGTGGATGTATCGAAAGATAGAGTTTGATCAAATAGAAGAAAAGGATGTATAGGATGATGGATTTTGGGAAAAATGCGCACAAGGTGACGACGGCGGTCGAAGCGATCGGACATATCAAAGATAATGATAATGTGGTGTTTTCTCATGCAGCGACAGTGCCTCAGGAAACGATCAAGGCATTGCTCGACAACAGCAAAAATTACAAAAATGTTCATATCATCCATATGCTCGGTCTTGGCGAGGGCAGATACGCCCTCCCCGAGTATGTGGAGAATTTCAGACACAATGCCATCTTTGTAGGAGGCAATACACGTAAGGCGGTAGAAGAGGATCGTGCGGATTACACACCATGCTTCTTCTATCAGGTACCGAGCCTTTTTACCAACGGCAGCATCGATGTCGATGTAGCTGTCGTGCAGGTGTCCGCTCCGGACGAAAACGGATATTGCAGCTTCGGGCTCTCTTGCGACTATACCAAAGCGGCTGCGGAAAATGCAAAGATCGTGATCGCGGAAGTCAACGATCGGATGCCTTATGTGTATGGCGACAATTTTATCCATCTGGATAAGATCGACTATATCATCCCGTGCTCTTATCCGCTTTATGAGATCAAGCAGGGCGAGATCGGCGATGTGGAAAAGGAGATCGGACGACATTGTGCATCTCTGATCGATGACGGGGATACCCTGCAACTTGGGATCGGAAGTATTCCGGATGCGGTGCTGCTGTTTCTTCAGGACAAAAAGGATCTGGGCATCCATACGGAAATGTTCTCCGACGGCGTGTTGGAACTTGTCAAAAAAGGTTTGGTCAACGGATCGAAAAAGACTTTGCATCCGGGCAAGATGATATCGACTTTCCTGATGGGAACGAAGGCACTGTATGATTTTGTGGATCATAACAAGGATGTCGAGCTGTATCCCGTCAACTATGTCAATGACCCGGTGACGATCATGAAAAACGATAATATGATCTCGATCAATTCCTGTATCGAGGTCGACCTGATGGGTCAGGTCGCGTCCGAGTCGATCGGACTTCGACAATTCAGCGGTACCGGCGGACAGGTGGATTATGTCCGCGGAGTCTCGATGGCAAAGAACGGAAAATCCATCATTGCGATCCCATCGACCGCAGCGGGCGGAAAAGTATCAAGGATCGTACCGTTCCTAAAAGAAGGTACCGCAGTCACCACGACCAGAAATGATGTAGACTACATCGTTACTGAATACGGGATCGCGCATTTGAAAGGAAAGACGCTCAAAGCGAGAGCAAAAGCGTTGATCGCGATCGCGCACCCGGACCATAGAGCTATGCTGGAGGAAGAGTACAAAAAAAGATTCCCAAAGGAGGCGTAATATGCAACTATTTAAGCTAATTTCAAGATTACATCAGTTCAAAGACTTTGCAGAGTTTGCGAAGGAATTTAACGTCGGCGAGAGAGACATCATCGTGACCAATGAGTTTATCTACGACCCTTTTATGAAACCGCTCGGACTGAAGGCGCATGTATTGTTCCAAGAAAAATACGGACAAGGTGAGCCATCGGATGAGATGATGAACGCGATGCTCAAAGACATCAAAAAATTTGACTTCGATCGTGTGATCGCGGTCGGCGGCGGGACCGTCATCGATATCTCCAAGCTGTTTATCCTCAAAGGCATCGATGATGTGGCGGATGCTTTCGCAAGAAAGGTCGATCTGATCAAAGAAAAAGAACTTGTCATCATACCGACGACCTGCGGTACCGGATCCGAGGTGACCAATCTTTCGATCGCGGAGCTGAAATCATTGAGTACGAAGATGGGTCTTGCAGCGGATGAGATCTGTGCGGATGATGCGGTGCTTATTCCGGAGATGTTAAAAACGCTTCCATACAAATTCTATGTATATAGCTCGATCGACGCATTGATCCATGCGACGGAATCCTTCGTGTCGCCGAAATCGAATCCATATACCGAGCTTTACGCATTGGAAGCGATCCGATTGATCGTAGACATATATAATAATATCATCGAAAAAGGCGAGGACTACCGATTGGAGCGTTTGGACGATATGCTGATCGCCAGCAACTATGCAGGGATCGCATTCGGAAACGCGGGAGTCGGAGCGGTACACGCACTATCCTATCCTCTTGGCGGAACGTATCATGTACCGCATGGTGAAGCAAATTACCAATTCTTCACCGAGATCTTCAAGTACTACTCCAAAAAAGATCCGAACGGAAAGATCAAAAAGCTCAACGAGATCTATGCGGACCTTCTCAACACGACACCGGACAAAGTATATGACGAGCTGGAGAAATTGCTTGGCAACCTGCTTGCAAAAAATCCGCTCAGAACATACGGCATGAAGGAAGAAGAGATCGAGTCCTTCGCAGATGCGGTGATCAAAGGGCAGCAGCGACTTCTCGGAAACAACTATGTAGAGCTTTCCAGAGATGAGATCAGAGATATTTATAAAAACCTGTATTAATCAATAGAAGTTATTATACGGAGGCAACGATGAATATAAAAGAAATGGTTCAGAAGGCAAGAGAAGCACAGGCGGAATACGCTTTGAATTTTGATCAGGATACCGTGGATATGATCGTCAAGACGGTCGGGAAAACAGTGTATGACAACGCAGAGATGCTGGCGGATATGGCGGTAAAAGAAACCAGAATGGGTGTCTATGAAGACAAGATCGCAAAAAACAAAGGAAAATCCAAAGCGATCTGGCATGACATCAAAGGGAAAAAATCGATGGGCATCCTAAGCATCTGCGATCGTACCGGAATGATCGAGATCGCAAAGCCGATCGGAGTAGTTGCAGGTATCACACCGACTACCAACCCGATCGTAACACCGATGTCAAAGATCATGTTCTCCCTGAAGACAAAGAATGCGATCATCATCGCACCGCATCCACGATCAAAAAAATGCTCCAATGAGACCGTTCGTTTGATCAAAGAGAACCTAAAGAAATTCAATGTTCCGGAGAATTTGATCCAGTGCATCGAAGAGCCTTCGATCGAAAAGACGGCAGAGCTTATGAAAGAGGCGGATGTTGTCGTAGCGACAGGCGGAATGGCGATGGTAAGATCGGCATATTCTTCCGGAAAACCATCCTTCGGGGTCGGAGCAGGAAATGTTCAGGTCATTTTGGACCGCCATATCGACTACCCTCTTGCAGCATCCAAAGTGATCGCGGGACGAGTGTTCGACAACGGGATCATCTGCTCCGGTGAGCAAAGCTTCATCTATCCGAAAGAAGATCGTGACGCGGTCATGAAAGCTTTTGAACAACATGGAGCATACATCGTTCCGATGGCTGAAAAACAAAAAGTCGTGAATGCGATCTTTGAAGACGGTCATTTGGCACCGGATATCGTGGGACAATCGCCAAAATTCATCGCAGACAAAGCAGGCATCACTATTCCGGAGAAAACAAGAGTGCTGGTCCTTGAATCCGAAGGCTATGGCGATAAGGACATCATCTCCAAAGAAAAGATGTGTCCGGTACTTTCCGCATATCCTTATGATCACTTTGAAGAAGCGATCCTGATCGCAAAAACGAATCTGAACCTGGAAGGAAGCGGACATACCGCAGCGATCCATTCCAACGATCAGGGCAATATCATCAAAGCAGGAAGCGAGCTATGCGTATCCAGATTCGTAGTCAACGCACCATCTGCAACGACAGCAGGCGGATCGATCCAAAACGGATTGGCAGTGACCAATACATTGGGCTGCGGATCATGGGGAAATAACTCCATTTCCGAAAACTTCACTTACAAACATCTTCTCAACATCACAAGGATCGCACCGATCTCGGCTAAGATCCCTGTACCTACCGATGAGGAGATCTGGGCATAGGTCATAAAAAACGGTAAAAGGTCTTTGACTTTTATTGAAGATCGAACAATAGATCAAGATCCTCTCTGTCTTTTGATGGAGGGGATCTTTTCGTTTTGTTGGACCCAAATACGATCAAGACATCGTTACCTCGCCGGATCAAAGTTTTTGAGTCGGATCCGTTTGGATCCTATGAGTGTCGACCGCTTGCTTCTTTGCGTGATCATCCACGACTGCCTTATACGGATCATCTTTTATACTCACCATTTAATACTACTATCCAATTAAGAATTCACATGCAACCAACTTCTATAAGTTAT
>JAUMYO010000085.1 GCA_030528605.1 Peptostreptococcaceae bacterium
CGACATCGCGGCACGACCCGAACGGTGAGCATCCCCGTTCCGCAAGCACATTCCAAGACTTTGTCGCTCGGCTCGATCAATTTCTCGACACTGCGACACAGATTCTCGTGCGTTTTTTTGTTATAGAGATCTGCGAACAGATCGTAGATAAATGCTACTTTGTCCCAAAACATACAGTCATCCTGATTTCTATTTCGAAATCAAATTTTTGTAAAAACTTTGAGGTTATCTCTGCATTATAGATACCCTTTTAGGCGAAATTCGTCAACAAAAAACCGTGTTTGTTTTTTTGATCCTTCTTTGATATTACATTTTTCAAATCCCCCGAAAACATCCAACTATTTTTCGATTCCGTAACAGAAGAGAAGTAACTGAATTATATTTTCTTTGCTTAAATTTCTTAAATTAAGAGCTTTTAAGTCGATATCTTCTTTTTCCATGGCAGATAAAAACAACTTCATATCCTCTTTTATGGCATTGCTCAATTCCTTTCTCGTGTTTGGCGTGAGCAGTTGTGCAAGTCGAAAAACATCATTTTTATGCTTTTTGATATTTTTGCCGTCTACCGATTCTCCGCGTTCCTTTCGGTCTTGTAAATCAAGCCATGCTTTAGCTTTAAAAGGAATCAGAGTATACTCATCTAAAATAGGGATTCCATCCAGGAGGCTATGACCGCTTTTTAAAAGCTCATAGTAAGCTTCATCAATTAAAATAGCAGATAGACTGGATATTTCTTCATCAAAAGGTAGTGGAGTCAATACAGCATCTTCATTCAAAACAATGCCTTCCGGTTTTCTTGAAAATATCTCTATCATAAAAGGATGATCTTTGCTTTTAGGTGATACAAAACGATAAAATTGTGTTTTGCCTGTACTTTTATTCATGTGTTGATAATTTGCTTCTTTAATGTACTGCCAAAATCTTTCTGCAAATTCATTGGTCAAAGTTTCTATGATCAAAACAATATCAAGATCCTTTGTGGCTCGAAAAGGGATCTCTTCATTTTCCATAATAAGCTCACATGCCGTGCCACCAATGATAATGTATTGATTTTCAAATCCGTTGAAATGCTCTTTAAATTTCTGTAGCCTCACATTCATTCAATTTCCTCCCATGTTTTTTGCAATAACTCCTCTACGGCTCCTTCGACCCTTTCATCCGGATGCTCTGAAAAAGATAATGCAAGGGATAATTTATCGACCACATCATTGGTAAAAGAAAATTCTGTAGGAGGATATTTCCAGAGTTCGATTTTAACTTGTTTACCCGGATCTATCAGTTCTTTGGAAAAAGATTTTTTATTAAAATCCTTTTCATAGATCGCGTAGGTCATCATCTTTCCCTGATTTAATATCGTCCATTCGGATAGAGCGGATTCGCCGGAGAGAACCATTTTTTCTGTAAGATCGTCTGCATATAAATATCCTGTTTGGGAGACGGGAGAACTTAAATATGGTTTTGCTTCTTCAAAAATTTCTTGTTTGGTGCAATTTCCTTCAATAATATTATGAACTCCCATTTTTTTTACACGAATTCCCGATAGCAGGTCCAGCTGCTTTACAGCCCGACTCAAAGTCATTGGCGAATAGGACAATTTCTGAGTTGCTTCCGATACGTATAACTCCGGCTTCTTGCTGTATAAATATAGAAGCAGCAATTGTTGTGCAGAGATCGTAAATTTTTCCGTTTTCATACTCTCTTCGTTTTCATCTGTCAGAAATGTTCCTATAAAAGGCAAATAGATTTGTTTATTCGTTACAAAAGGAATTTGATTTTCTATCAAATTCTTTCTTCGATAGAATGAAATGTTTTTTAAATAAAAAACTACAGGAATATCTTCGATCGCTTGTATTTTTTGAATGTGTTTTTTTAGCGAAGGAAGAGTGGAGAGTTCTCTGTTGGGATCCGCTATAAGAAATTTAGCTCCGCTAAACATAGCCAGTTGTAAATTATAGAGATCCAATATATATAAGGGCAACACATGTTTTTTTTCCCAATTTTCCATATGAAGCTCTATTCCCAAAACTTCTTTTATTATATCCATTGAGTATTCACCTCTTTTTATTAACTTTAGTTTATATCATTATAACTTACGGAAAGTTATAATTCAAGTTTCTAAGGTTAAAACAAAATATTTTCAAAGAGGACTGCTCTATACTATGTTGAAACATTTTTAATATTTCTTTGGCAGCTGCTGATTTTCACCCGGTTCAAAAAGAAGTGTCCGAAAAAGACACTTCTTGATATCACTTCTCTTTTGCTTCGCTGAGCATATCGATCACATAGTTCGGCAATGCAAAACATCCGACATGAAGATCGGTGTTGTAGTATTTTGTTTTGATGCCGAGCGCATTCCACGCTGCCGCATCCAGATCTTGGATCGGATCGTATTTCTTGCTCGCAAAACCGAACAGCCAATGTCCGGACGGATAGGTCGGGATATGTGCCTGATAGACTTTTGCGATCGGGAAGAACTCGGTGATCCTTTTGTGCGCTCTTTGCATCGACTTGGCATAGCTTGCATAGTACGGACTCTCATGCTGGTTGACCAGGATGCCGTCCGGGCTCAATGCTTTGTAGCAGTTGCCGTAAAATTCTTTGGTGAAAAGTCCTTCGCCCGGTCCGAACGGGTCGGTGCTGTCTACGATGATCAGATCGTATTCATTTTCTTTGTTGCGAACGAATTTGAGTCCGTCCTCGTAGAAGATCTGCACGCGGCTATCTTTAAAGCCGACCGAAGTGTGAGGGAAATATTCCAGACATACATCGACGACGAGCTTGTCGATCTCGACGACATCGATCTTTTCGATATTTTTGTATCTTGTGAGCTCGCGGATCGTTCCGCCGTCGCCTGCGCCGATGACCAATACTTTTTTGATCTTCGGATTGGTCGCCATCGGTACATGGACGATCATATCATGGTAGATAAATTCATCTTTCTCCGTTACCATGACCAGACCGTCGAGTGTGAAGAATCGTCCGAATTCCTTGGACTCGAACACATCGATCGCCTGGAATCCGCTCTTGTCTGCCAAAAGTTGTTTTTGTATCCTGATGGAGAATTTGACATCCTCCGTGTGCATCTCACTGTACCAAAGTTCCATCTGTACCTCCGTTTATTATCATACCGATATCTTTTTCAGAACGACCATTTGATACTACTCCTTTGAATGATGGACATCAGCGATCGGTGTTCCGTCAAAGATCCAAGGGATCTTTGAGATCGCAAAACAGATAAGACCATACTTCTATCGGAAAATAGTATGACAACGATCTTTTATCATTTGTGGAGAACGCTGTCTCCACCGCTGCATCGTTCCATCGGAACGGAAATCTATTTTTGTGGTCATTGTATTTGATATTATTCTCAATGATCCGTTTTAGCTCGGAACGATGATCCTTTTCGGAATCGTCCGGGAGCGGATCGATCCTGTTTTCTTATATTTATCAAAGCCTTGTGGCTCTCCGGCTATTCTTTGTTGAGCCAGGTCTCATAGTTATGTTTTGAGATCTCTTTGTCGCGTCTGTAGTATTTGCCTTTGCAAATGATCAGTTCGCGGGTCAGAGATCGCTCGGTGAAGCTGAGATCCTCTTCTTTGGCAGGAACCATCTGCTGATCCTCAAAGAAAAGATATTTGTTGCTCAGATAATATCCTGAAGATCTGGAGTCGAGCACTTTTCTGAAATCCTCCGCCTTGGCACCGCGCACGATCTTTCCGAAAGCGTAAACTCTTTCGTCATCCAGACCCAAAACGCCATCGCCCAGCGATCGAAAATGATCCGGGCGGACTTTTTTGAGCTTGACCAAACCGTCGCTCCAATGGACTTCATACCAGATGTTGTCATTGATGCGAAGATAACCTTTGGGGTAAAAATCGCCGCTGTTCTCATACCACAGTCCGTCATCCAGCACCTGCACGATGTCATCGGGGTCGATCTTGATCGTACCGCTTTGTGTGATGATATGGCTCTGCGTTCGGACGAAGGCATGGTTGAGCACGACAAAACCTTTTGGCGAAACATTGCGAAGAAGCCGGTTTTCGCAAAAAAATCGTTCTTCATCAAAGGCAAAGTTTTTCCAACAAAAAGTTTTGTCCGGATCGATATTTTTGAGCGGAATATTGTTCCGTCTGTAATAGACCTTGGTGTCATCTCTCCAAAACGGACAGCCGTTTTGTTCACATTCCTCTGCTGATCGGTTCGTAAGCGCGATTGGCATCGACATAGAGACCTCCCGTATCTTTTCAAATACTATCTTAACAAATTATTCATCCTCTTCCCATACAACTTCCAATTTTATTCGATCCGGGTCTTCAAAATAGAGCGCGTAATGTCCTTCGCCACCGGCAAAAGGATAGCGATCGTCATAAAGCAAAGTCACACCCTTTTCCAAAAGATGTTCGCGCAGGGAATCGACCGTTTCCTGGGACTCGACACGAAAAGCAAGATGATTCAGCCCGATGTTGCAACGATGGTAGCCGTTTGGAAGAAATCGATCCGCCGTCTGAACGAATACGATGTAGCCGCTCTCATCCCGATAGCTGAAACCGCCCTCCCAGTCTTGAAACAGCGTATAGCCGAGTCGAGGCATCAGATCGTCGTAAAAAGCTCTCGTTTGCTTCAGGTCACTCACATAGATCTCGATATGATGCAGCATTCTCACCTCCCGAGGACGAAGATATGTTCCATCGCCATATCTTTGGTCCCTATCATCTTGCAGCCTTTTTGTTTAGCAAATCGGATGTACTCCAAGATCTCGTCCGTGATCAGCTCGCCCGGCGCAAGGATCGGGATCCCCGGCGGATACGCCATCACAAATTCGGCAGAGATCTTTCCGCCGCTTTCTGCAAGCGGAAGGGAATACGATGGCGCATAGAAGGCTTCCTGCGGACTCATTTTGACGATCGGGTCGATGTATTCATGGTCGAGCATCCCGATCGGACTGCCGCTTTTGAGCCTTTTGATCTCGGAGAGCGAACCGATCAGACGCTCCAATTCGAGGTCTCGATCGCCGATAGACACGATCGCCAATACATTGCCGATGTCTCCGAATTCGATCTGTATCCCATATTCGTCACGCAGGATATCGTAGACTTCGATGCCTGCCAGTCCGAGCGCGCGCGTATGGATGCTGAGTTTGGTCGCATCGAAATCGTAGACGGTATCGCCGTTGATCAGTTCTTTTCCGAAAGCACGGTAGCCGCCGATCGCGTTGATCTCGCCTCGAGCGTATTCGGTCATCGAGAGTACTTTGTCGAAGATCTCCTGTCCGTTCAGTGCAAGATTGGATCGCGCGATATCCAGCGATGCCATCAGCAGATATGATCCGCTCGTCGTCTGACTGAGATTGATGATCTGTCTTGGATAAGCATCGTTCATCTCTTTTCCGATCAGCAGGAAGGAGCTTTGAGTCAGCGAACCGCCCGTCTTGTGCATACTGACCGCCGCCATATCCGCTCCGGCTTCCATCGCCGACATCGGCAATCGGTCGTTGAAATAAAAATGTGCACCATGTGCTTCATCCGCCAGCACGAGCATGCCCGCTTCGTGAGCGAGTCGCACGATCTCTTTGAGATCGCTGCATATCCCGTAATAGGTCGGATTGTTGACAAAGATCGCTTTGGCATCCGGATCTTGCCGGATCGCTTCTTTGACATCCGAGACCGACATGCCGAGGCTGATCCCCAGCTCCCGATCCACACCCGGATCGACATAGACGGGGATCGCACCGTTGAGGACGAGTGCGTTGATCGCGCTCTTGTGCACATTGCGCGGCATGATGATCTTGTCGCCGCGCTTGGTCGCACTCAGGATCATCGCCTGTACCGAAGAAGTCGTGCCTCCGATCATAAAGAACGCCGCCTTTGCGCCAAAAGCTTCGGCAGCAAGAGCTTCCGCCTCTGCAATGATCCCCGTCGGATGGGTCAGATTGTCCAGAGGCTTGCTCGAATTATAGTCCATCGCGATCGTCTTTTCGCCGAAGATCTCGGTCAGTGCCTTATGCCCCTTGCCCTGCTTGTGTCCGGGAACGTCAAAAGATACGATCCGCGCCATGCGATATTTTTGTAATGCCTCGACGATCGGCATTCTTTCCTGATCAATAAATATTCGTTCCACTATAGATCTCGATCATTTCCTTTCGCAGATTATTGGTGATCTCCAGACGCTGTTTCGGAGAAAACTCCAGCGGATCTTTGTTGAACAGGTAATTTGCGAGATCCACTTCCTTGATCAGCATCTTCGTATGGAAGATATTGGACTGATACACATTCACATCCTGCGCATCGTATCGCTCCAGCGTTTCCTGATCGATATAATCCTGAATGGACGTGATCTTGTGATCGATAAAAACCTTGCGCCCGTCTTCTTCTCTTGTAAATCCGCGTACTTTGTAGTCCATGGTGATGATGTCCGAATCAAAGCAGCTGATCAGATAGTTCAGCGCGTTGAGCGGAGAGATCTTACCACAGGTCGCCACATCGATGTCCACACGGAAACTCGAGATGGATTTGTCCGGATGGTATTCCGGATAGGTGTGTACCGTGACATGGCTCTTATCCAGATGACCGACGACAGTTTCTCGGGTTTCCGACACGGATCTTCCCGCATTGCAGGACGGGTCCAGATCGCATTCGTCCAAAGCTTCTTCGGCGATGAGGATCGTCACGCTCGCGCCCTGCGGATCATAATCCTGCCTTGAGATATTCAGCACATGCGCCCCGATGATCTCGGTAACATCGCAAAGGATCTTTGTCAACCGCTCCGCATTGTACTGCTCGTCGATATATGCGACATAATCGTTTTGTTCACGTTTGCTCTTGGCATAACAAATGTCATAAATGTTGAAGCTCAACGATTTTGTCAAATTGTTAAATCCGTAAAGTTTGATCTTCTCCTGCACCTTTTTCTCCTTCTCACATAAACCGAACATAAAAAAACAACCTGCATCCGCAAGTTGCATGTAAAGCACCTATGTATTTTTGTATCTGTATGCCAAATGACAAATACAAAGAAAGCCAGCCTGTCGGCATGGATAAACGTAGGTTTGAGCCTATTCAGTAATAATACTCTTACTGCTCATGTTGATCTTCACAAGTACTGCTAAATGCAATTTTAGGGGAGTCCCACTTATCAATTGAGGATCTCACTCATCAACACGATATCACAATCGCTATTCGGCATTTGACCGCCCTGTCCGTATGGGCATTTGTCACTGAAAGATCAGCTAGGTCGAATGGGTCAGGCGAGCCTGACAAATAGTTTGTGATGATAGACGCAAAACCACGCTTTAATCATCGTTTATTATAATACAATGTTTTTGAGAATAATGCAAGAGAAAAAAGAAAAAAGTGAAAAGAGAGGGGTAGCGTGTCGGTGGGGAT
>JAUMYO010000007.1 GCA_030528605.1 Peptostreptococcaceae bacterium
CAAACTATGTCTTACAAAATAGCGGTCGGTGGGATCCACATCGAATCTTCAACTTTTACACCTTACATTTCGGGGGAGGATGATTTTACGATCCTGCACGGAGCGGATCTGCTCGGTCGTTATCCCTGGCTTGACAAGTATCAAGACAGGGTAGAGATGATCCCTTTGATCCACGCTCGGGCATTGCCGGGCGGGGTGGTGAGCCGTGCTTTTTTTGAAAAGTGGCTTTCGGAGTTTACGGCTTTGCTGCGAGAGGCGATGGAGAAGGGGTCGCTTGATGCGTTGCTTTTTGACATCCATGGAGCGATGGCGGTCGAGGGGATGACGGATGCGGAAGGATATATCGCGGATCGGATCCGATCGATCGTAGGTGACAGGGTGATCGTTTCGGCTTCGATGGATCTGCACGGCAATGTATCGGACCTTCTGTTTGACTCCTGTGATATGCTGACATGTTATCGCACTGCACCTCATATCGATGAGGGTGAGACGAGGGAGCGTGCTTTTACGCATATTCTTTTTGCGCTGGATCATCCTCAGACGAAGATCCGCAAGGTCAAGGTAGATGTGCCGATCTTGTTGCCGGGGGAAAAGACTTCGACCGAGGTGGAGCCCGGCAAAAGTTTGTATGGAATGATCGAGGATGTTTGTAGTGAAGGTCTGTTGGATGCGTCGATCTGGATGGGATTCCCATGGGCGGACGAAGCGCGCTGTCATGGTGTAGTCGTAGCACTTGGAATGGATGAAGAGCAAACGGAATCTGCGGCGAGAAAAATAGCGTCTGCTTTTTTGGAGTATCGTAAGGATTTTTGTTTTGTCGGACCGACGGATACGATGGAGGATTCGGTTCGGGAGGCACTCTTATCCGGCGAGAGACCTTTCTTTATTTCGGATACGGGGGACAATCCCGGGGCAGGCGGTGCCGGAGATATGAATCTATTGCTTCGAGAGTTTCTTGAGATCAACGAGCGGGAAAAGATCACAAAGAAAGTCCTGTTTGCATCGATCTATGATCCCGAGTCGATCCGAAAGATCTATGAGAAGAACATCGGCGACAGCGTCCGGATCGAGCCGGGCGGGCGTATAGATCCTTCTTTTGGCGGTGCGCCGGCTTTTGAAGTGCGAGTGGAGCATTTCTTTGAGATGGAGCGTTCCGGAAAGGGTGCGCTGGTCTACCATGACGAGCTTTATATCCTTATTACAGAGCATCGATTCCAATATGGTGCGAAGAAGTTTTTTATAGATTCTGGCATCGAGGATCTTTCCGAGTTTGATATCATCATCGTGAAGATGGGTTATTTGGAGCCGGATCTGAGTCGGTCAGCAAAAGGCTGGGTGATGGCACTTACGCCCGGTGCGGTCCCGCAGGATCTTGTCAATATCGAGTACAAAAATTTGGAAAGACCGCTCTTTCCTTTTGATGAGGAGGGGCTGCAGCTAAGAATGGTGAAAGGCTGATGATAATATAAAGACCGGATAGAATATAGAAAAGCTTTTATTCTTTATCCTGATGAGGAGCTATGCGAAACGATCGATACACCGAACAAGTCGGTTGAGATCGGATCGCAGCATAGGATGAAATGGGTCTCAGTATGATCTATAGATGAACGGAAGGAGGTCGACATGCCGTTCCATTCGATACCGCCGACTTACGATGCGAGATCTCGGATACTGATCCTGGGGTCTTTTCCGTCGGAAGCATCGCGGCGGCAGGAGTATTTTTATGCTCATCCGCAGAATCGTTTTTGGAAGGTGCTGGCTGCGGTCTTTCGTGAGGCTTTGCCTTTGACGGTGGAGGAGAAAAAGGATCTTTTGCTGCGCGATCATGTGGCTCTTTGGGATGTGATCGCCTCCTGTGAGATCACGGGATCTTCGGACAGCAGCATCTCGAATGTGGTGCCGAATGATCTGACCGAGATCTTGAGATCGGCGGATATCCGAAAGATCTTTGTGAACGGGCGAAAAGCGGCGGAGCTTTACAAAAAACATATCGAGCCGATCATCGCCCGGGAAGCGATCTATCTGCCTTCGACAAGTCCGGCAAACGCTGCATGGAGTTTGGAGAAACTGATCGAAGTCTGGAAGATCATAAAAGAATGATCAAGGTACATCGTTTTTCGGTGTACTTTTTTTATTGCTCGGATGGACCGTACGTAAAAGATCGTGATAAAACTCGTAGTGATATGGATACGGATGGATCGTTTGATGAATTCAGGTTGCGTATCTTCTGATGAGCTGCGAAGATCATCATGACTTTCAAACGCTGTGATCATTGCGATCGAGCCGATCGTAATAAGGGTGTTTTCCTCGTTTTACAGGCGATCGGGATCATCCTCTAAAAGATCCGAGAGCGATCCTTATACTGCTCCCTTTTTATCTCATCGTATCGATCCGATCCTTATGGATGATATCTTCCGATATATTTCGGATCAGCGATCGACCGTTTTATATTCTATCGATCGCAGCCGATAAAGAAATATTTCTATGTTTCGTTGGCTTTCAGTATAATACCAGAACCCATTTGAACAGATCGGATCGATCCGAGTTCCTATGAATGGTATTCCTAAATATCTGTTAGGGCGATCAGCTGATCGTATCAAAAGGCGAGGAATTTTTTTCTATGTTTTCTATCTGGTTTCAGTATAATATTTTTACAATCGGCACTTGGAAACATTTTTATTTTTTATAGCTTGTAGGAAACGGTGAGCACACCGCTCCGGTGTTCCGCTGGAACGGAAATGTATTTATGTGGTGATTTTATTGGATGATGGGATAAAGATCTTTCATCGTATCGACCGAAAAATGATCGAAAATAAAATTTTTATGTTGACATGTGGATAACTTTGTGGATAGAGTGGATAACGATGGGATAAGTTGTGTGCAAATAACTTTCCTTGGTGAATACAAAGTGTGGTGTGAGCGTGGAACTATTGTCTAAAATCTATTTCATAAAAAATTTTTTCTGTCAAGGATGGATTTTCGTCATCTACTAGATAAGGAAATAAGTAGTGTAAAAAGTGATGGATAGATACAATATATTGTGGTATAATGTGGAGTATCCATTATGCTCAAGATCGATCCGAGCTCATAAGATCCGCTCGGATCTTTGGATGAGGCGGATGAGCTCCTAGGTATATTTTGGATGATCCTATTTGTCATGAGTGAGGACCGGGGCGAAAAAATAGAGGCGAAAAGATCATCGTTTGGATGGAAAAAATCCGGGTGCGGGTGTTATGTGATGTATAAAATATAAAGAAGGGATGGTGTTATGAAGGTAGAGAAAAGGAATAGATCATTGGTCGAATTTGAGGCGGTCAAGATCCAAAGGGCGATCGAGAGTGCGATGATGGAGACGATCGACGGTGTGGATCATGAGCTGGCTCGAGATATTTCGCTGAAGATCCAGCATGAGTTTGAATTGCAGAAGGATGTTGTGCGTATCGAGGAGATCCAGGACATGGTGGAGATCCTTTTGATGGGTTCGATCCGAAAGGATGTGGCGAAGCGTTACATATTGTACCGCAGCGAGCGAAACAAGTCGAGGGATCATCGACAGGAGAAGGTCAGTACGCTAAGAGAGGAGTTTTTGAGCAAATATAAGCATTCTCAGGCACCGATGGGAGAGCTGGGAAATTTTGTGTTCTATCGCACATACTCGAGATTCATCCATTCGCTGGGCAGAAGAGAGTATTGGTATGAGACCGTCCGGCGTGCGGTGGAGTACAATACTTCGATCGCTCCGACGACAGTGGAGGAAGCGGAACAGCTCTATGACAATGTATTCAATCTGCGACAATTTTTGTCGGGAAGGACTTTTTGGATCGGGAACACCGAGGTGAGCAAGGCTTATCCGCTGGCGAATTTTAACTGTGCTTTTGAGGTGATCGATTCGTTCAGATCTTTTAAGGATCTGTTCTATCTACTGATGCTGGGCTGTGGAGTCGGCGTTCGGGTGCTGGAAGAGGACATTTCGTCGATGCCGAAGATCCGGACGGATTACAAGCTCCTTCATGCAGATTACACACCGAAACCGAGGGATGAACGCAGGGAGAATACTTCGCTGAATTTTTATGCGGATGATTCGGTGGAGATCGTTGTCGGGGATTCTAAAGAAGGATGGATCGAATCGCTTTCTTTCTTCTTTGAGATCCTGACGGAGCACAATTATCGTGGGATCAAGAATATTTTTGTGGATTATTCCAATGTTCGGGAAAAAGGGGAGCGTCTCAGAAAGTTCGGGGGGACTGCATCGGGGCACGAGAGTTTGAAAAATATGTTCCGCAAGATCGATGCCGTCGTGAAAAAAAGAGCACTGAGCATCAGTCAGAAGAAGGTGCGCCTGACTTCGGTCGATTGCATGGATATTGCGAACATCATCGGAGAGAATGTCGTTGTCGGAGGCGTTCGAAGGACTGCGGAGATGGTGATCATCGATCAGAATGACAATGAGGCGATCAATGCGAAGTCGGATCTATATACTTTTGAGAACAACAAGTGGCAGATCGATCCGGATATCGCGCATCGACAGATGAGCAACAACTCGATCTATTTTGTGCGCAAGCCGTCGAGGGAAGAGCTTCATGTTCAGTTGGAGCGTATGCGATATTCAGGCGAGCCGGGATTTATCAATCATGAAGCTGCCGCAGTACGCAGACCGAATATGAAAGGGGTCAACCCTTGCGGCGAGATCCTTCTGGACTCGAAAGGTGTGTGCAATCTGACGACGGTGAATGTGATGGCTTTTGTGGATGAGCAAGGTGTGCTTGATGAGGCGGCTCTGCTCAAAGCGCAGCGACTTTCGGCAAGGGCAGGCTATCGAATGACGATGCTCGAGCTGGAGCTGCCGGAGTGGGATCGCACGCAAAAGCGTGATCGATTGCTGGGCTGTTCGTTGACCGGATGGCAGGATATGGTAAATATGGTAGGAATGGACAAGGACCGGGAGGCGGAGCTGCTACGAAAGATGCGCAAAGCGGCGCGAGATGCGGCGGATGAGTACGCCAAGGAGCTCGGACAGAATGCTCCGATCCTTGTTACGACTGTAAAGCCGGAAGGTACGCTTTCGCAACTGCCGACGGTTTCGAGCGGAGTGCATTATTCGCATGCGCCATATTTTGTGCGCCGAGTCCGTATCTCTGCCAATGATCCGATGGTGAAGGTGGTCGAGGAGCTCGGTTATCCGATCTTCCCGGAAGTCGGGCAGGAGATGGAGACCGCATCGACCAAGGTGGTGGAGTTCCCGGTCAAAGCACCTCGAGGCAAGACCAAGTATGATATCTCGGCGGTCGAACAGCTGGAGAACTACATCATGTTCATGGAAAACTATGTGGATCACAATTGTTCGATCACGGTCCATGTACGGGAAGACGAGTGGGGCGATGTCGAAGAATTCGTTTGGAACAACTGGGAGAAGATCGTCGCGGTCTCATTTATCCCGCTGAACGATGCGTTCTATGAGCTCATGCCGTATGAGACCATCACGGCAGAAGAGTATGATGAGCGCAAGAAGATGATGCGTCCGTTCGTTCCTTCTTTGATCGGCAAATACGAAACCAAAGAGGAAGAATACGAGCTGGAGAATGATGCCTGCGAAACAGGGATCTGTCCGG
The DNA here is from genome assembly GCA_030528605.1 of Peptostreptococcaceae bacterium. Taxonomy (GTDB): domain Bacteria; phylum Bacillota; class Clostridia; order Peptostreptococcales; family Filifactoraceae; genus JAUNKE01. The sequence continues at coordinate 5,610 of JAUMYO010000007.1, forward strand.
TGCGATAGTATACTATACGATTTCCTTTAGGGCGGATATTTAACTAGCTTATGAGGGATGGTCTCCCGGAGCTGTATCGTTCCATCGGAGTGGCATATTTATGTGTTGCTTATTGGAGCGGTATTAATACTAAAGCCTGATAGAAAACATAGAAATGCTTTCATTATATCTGATCCCGATTTGTAGATCACTGCAACAAACGCTTAGAAATATCACTCATAGAGCCCTTATCGATACTATTGGTTCAAATGGGTTTTCGTATAACATAAAAAACTAAAGACCTCGCGTCTGATCTTCGTGCCATGCCCGAAAGTTTGATCTTGGATCGAACGATCGGGAGCGGTGCTTGATCGGATGGGAGGTCTTTTTGTTATTCTATCATACGAATACTACTATCCTTTAGATCTATCATTTGGAAACATTTTTGTTTTTTATAGTTGTAGGAGACGGTGTCCCGCCGCTACATCGTTTTATCGAAACGAATAGTGCTTATGTGGTGATCTTATTGGAATAGTATTAAATTCGTTTTGTTATAAAAGCGTTCCTTATATAATAGAAGTTTCGGATCGCTTTTTGTAGTTCCTTTTTAGACGGATCTATTCGTTTCGGTCATGCGCTGCTCGGGTTTGGTGTTGAGCAGCAGCACGCCGCCGATGATGAAGAGTGCGATGACTCCGATCATGACGAACGGGTTTGCCTGTGACATCATCTCGGCTTCTGCCATCTCCGGTGTCATATTGGTCTCGGAGAACTTCATCAGTTTTTCCGAAAAATACAGTGCGGTCACGGACAGTGCGTTGTTCAAAAAGTGCATCACGCTTGAGGTGATGATACTGCCGGATCTATGCATGCTGTAGTTTAGTGCAAATCCCAAGAGTGCGGTCGTAAAGAATTTGATCAGACTCATATGGTACAGTCCGAAGAAGATCGATACGAAGAACATCGCCGCATAAGGGCTGAATCTTTTTCTAAAAGCCGAATAGACGAAACCTCGGAACAGCACTTCTTCGCAGATCGCAGGTGCTAGTGCCACGACGAGGAGAAGCGATAGCAGGCTCTGCTCTGAGAACATCTCTTCCATCATCTCGAGTCCTTCCATGCTTTGCGGGAAGATCTTGGAGAGGAAGAGCGACAGGAGCGCGACGATCATCAGCGTACCGATCCACAGCAGGATGGAGCCGATCACATGGCTTGCTCTCGGGAGTTTGAGCGAGAATACTTTTTTGAGGTCGAATTTTGCATAAAGTGCATAGCCGACTGCCAAGGTGAAGATGATGATCTGTATCGACAAAATGCCCCAAAATCCGAAGCGGATCTGGAAGTAGGATCCGATGTAGATCATTCCCATCAGCCCCAGGATCAGCACGAAGATCGCTTCGCCGATATTCGGTATGCCGCCCGGTTTGATATTTGCGCGAGACTCGAAGATGCGGAAGAATCTGCTGTCTTCGCCGAACAGGATGTCTTCGCGCTCAAATACGGAGTACATCAGATGGATCGCCAGGAAGCCGTAAGCCAGGTTGCTGACGAGTGCCATCAGGATGAGAGTGATATCATATTCAAAGATCAGGATCGATTTGATCAGCAGGACGACATTGACCACGGGGACCAATGCGGTCTTGATGCTCAGATCCAGATTGGGGATAAATCCGATATAGGATACGAGGATCGTAACGAGCATGATCGGTGTGGCATAGATGCCGGCTTCTTTCGGGCTCTGTGCGTTAGAATACAGGGCGAGCGAAAGTGCGGATATGAAGATCGCAAACAGTATGACGCATACGAGCATGATCAGAACGGCAGGTAGAAAACTCGCCAGATCGATCGTTGGTGCGAGGTCAGGCGATGCCACTGAGTTGATCAGAGAATACATATAGTAGCCCATCACACCGATCGAGAGGAAGTTCAGCAGTACCGAAACGCTCGCCATCGTAGCGACCGCAGAGAATTTGCTCGTGATGATCTCTCGTCTGGTGACCGGGAAGGAGAAGGTGGTCTCCAGCGTGCCGCGTTGTTTTTCTCCGGCTGTCGTGTCGATCGCCGTGTTGGAAGCACCGTTGACCAATCCCATGATCATAAGCAGCGGGATGATACCGCCGAGGATGCTGCCGATGGATTGTTCCTGCGTTGCATGGTCGGTCTCGCCGATCTCGATCGGATCCCACACCTTGTCATACTCGATGCCCATCTCTTGCAACTTTTGGATACGGAGCTCTTCTTGGTAGATCTCCAGTTTTTTCTGGATAAAACTTGTCACGGTCGAAGAATTGACATTGGATGCAACATAGTGGATCTGATAAGATGCTTTGGCATCCGCCGTCTTAGCTTCTTTGACCTCGATATAGGCGTGGATCTCTTTGTTCTTCAGATCCGCCTCGGGATCTTCGGAGCTGACGATTTGGACACGGAGGTCTTTATCTTTGTTCGAAGCTCCGTTTCTTGCAGGGTCCGGTGCTGTTTCGTTCTTGGATATCGGAGTTTCTTCCTTTATATCTTTTGCCTTAGATTTTTGGTCTTGTGATACGGATGATCTTTTCGGATCGCTTTTTGTTGTGTTTTGGTCTTGGTCTTTGGCTTCGGGAGAAGAGTCCTGAGCTTCTGCCGGAACGACTTCCGCGCCGAGGATCCTTTGCATCTCATCTACGGCATCGTGCTCCGAGACGATCGCGATCTGATAAGTCTGTTCGTTCAAAGAGTTTTGGACGGACATCATGACCTGCGATGCGAGGATGGTGATGAGCGGATAGAGGATGATGGGCACGAAGACATTCATAAAGACGGTCTTTTTGTCCCGCAGGATGTCCAGCATCTCTCTTTTATATAAGGTAAAGATCGCTTTCTTGTTCATTTAGTCCTCCTTGCTGCTTTCGGATAATGTGATGAAGGCATCTCGAAGATTGTTCGAGTTTGAGATCTGTTTGATCTCATCCGGTGTGCCCTGTGCGATGATCTCGCCCTTGTGGATCATGATGATGCGGTCACAGAGATATTCCGCCTCCTCCATATAATGGGTGGAATAGAGGATGGTCTTGCCGCGGTCGCGCTCGTTCTTCATAAATTCGATGATGGCGGCGCTGCTGAGGACGTCCAGTCCGAGCGTCGGCTCATCCAGGATGTAGTTGAGCGGATCGTGAAGCAGACAGCGGGCGATATTGGTACGCTGCGTCTGACCGGTCGATAAGCGATCGATATTGTTGTCCGCAAAAGAGCTCATGTCGAGCAGATCGATGATCTTTTGCGTGCGTTCCCTGATCTCCTGTTTCGGAAAACCGTACAGATCTCCGACCATGTGCATCATCTCTCTTGGGGAGATGAGTTTGAACAATTTTGTATTTGCGGAAAGATAGCCGAGGTTTTCTCGAGCTGTTTTTGGATCTTCGGCGATGTTGCCATCTTTCTTTGAGATCTCCACCGTGCCGGATGACGGGCTCATGATATTTCCCAAGATACGAAGGAGCGTCGTCTTGCCCGCTCCGTTGGGACCGAGGATCCCGAGGATCTCACCGTCCTGTGCGGTCAGATCGATCGATCGCACCGCAAAAAACTCTTCCTTTGTTTTTCCTTTCTTACGCAAAAAAGGGATCTTGGATCTTTTTTCATCTTTTTTTTCTTGGATCTGTCTTTCAAAAATTTTGCTGATATTCGTACATCGGATCATATAACACCTTTGCCTTTTTAGGATTTTGATTTTTGTTGTTTATACCGTATGATTTTGGTTATAATTAAAAAAGTGAGCGGGAAGATCGGGTCATTCACGGAGATATTTTACCTTCTGAAAAACTCCGGCATAAAATGTTCCACTCCGCTCCGGATCTATCCTTATTATAATATAAGCCCTCGATATAATCCAGATTAAATAAGGGATCTGTTTTACTTTTGTATTCGGATCGGACTGAGATCGAGCTTGGATCCGCTCTCAGGGTAGATGGATATCGAGTGGAAATGCTGTGGGACCGATCGTTTTGCCGAGGTGCAAAATTTAAGTGCCTACCGAAGGGTCGAGCCTCGGATCGAGTGGCGCATCATTTAGCCATTAAAAAATAATGCAAAAAAAGTTACAAAATGTAAAAATTTATATTGACGAGAAATGAAAATATGATATACTAAATTGTGAAACATATTGTTATTCACTTAGACGGGCACTTGATCGTGCGTCGTGAGTGTCAAAACAGTTATAGAAAGATTTTATACGATGTATTTCAATGCGGGTAGTTATGATGTGATCGTGGTGGGAGCAGGTCATGCCGGCTGTGAAGCGGCACTTGCATCGGCAAGGTTGGGTAAGAAGACTTTGCTCATCACGTTGAGTTTGGACACGATCGCGCACATGCCGTGCAATCCGGCGATCGGTGGAACGGGCAAGAGTCAGCTCGTTCGTGAAGTGGATGCGCTTGGCGGTCAGATGGGGATCAATATCGATAAGACTTTTATCCAGTCGAGAACGCTGAATGCTTCCAAAGGACCGGCTGTTCAGTCGGTAAGAGCGCAAGCGGACAAGAATCTTTATCATATAGAAATGAAGCGTACCTTGGAGCATCAACCGGATCTACAGCTGGTGATGGACGAGGTGACCGAGCTTATCCATGAGAATAAGAGGGTGAGCGGAGTAAGGACGCTGCAATTGTGTGAGTATCATGCAAAAAAAGTGATCCTGTGCACGGGCGTTTTCCTGGAAGGTCGCATCTACATGGGTGAAGTGGATTTTCCTTCGGGACCGCTTGGACAACCGAATGCTCGATATCTTTCAAAGAGTTTGTATGAGTTGGGTCTTCCTTTAAGAAAGTTTAAGACGGGGACCCCGGCGAGAGTCCATGGAGACAGCATCGATTTTTCCAAGATGGAGATCCAATATGGAGATGAAAAGATCGTTCCCTTCTCCTTTATGACGGAGCCTTTTGAAAAGAAGGATCAGGTCGTCTGTTATCTGACGAGGACCAAGGATGAGACCCATGAGATCATTCGGCGTAATCTGGATCGCTCAGCCGTATATGGCGGGATGATCGATTCGAGAGGACCGCGCTACTGCCCTTCGATCGAAGACAAGGTGGTGCGTTTCCCGGATAAAGAAAGCCATCAGTTCTTTGTCGAACCGGAAGGTCTCGACACCAAAGAATACTATATCCAAGGATTTTCTTCTTCGCTGCCTTATGAGGTACAGCTCCAGATGTATCACACGGTGATCGGTCTGGAAAATGCGCAGTTGATGCGACCGGCTTATGCGATCGAATATGATTGCATCGATCCGACGCATCTGGAACTGAGTTTGGCGGTCCGCGGAGTCGAGAACCTATACAGCGCCGGACAATTCAACGGCACGAGCGGCTATGAGGAAGCGGCTGCTCAGGGGCTGATCGCGGCGATCAATGCGGCGAGAAGCATCGACGGCAAGGAGCCGGTCATATTGGATCGCGCTACCGCATATATCGGGGTGCTGATCGATGACCTGGTGACCAAGGGGACCAACGAGCCGTATCGGATGATGACATCGCGAGCGGAATATCGATTGCTTCTTCGTCAGGACAATGCGGATCTGCGATTGACGGAGCTGGGCAGAGAGATCGGTCTGGTGGATGATGAGCGATATGCGGTTTTCATTGAGAAAAAAGCGCAGATCGAAGCGGAGCTGACGAGGCTTCAAAATGAAAAGCTGAGACCGTCTGAGGCGGATGAGCTTTTGATATCGAGAGGATATTCTCCGTTGGGAAGGACGATGAGCCTGTATGATTTTTTGAAAAGACCGGAGGCGGATTATGATCTGCTCAAAGAGCTTGGGAAGCAGGATGAAGGTTCGAGCGTCCAAGCGATGGAACAGTGTCAGATCCAGGTGAAATATGAAGGGTATATCAAAAAACAGATCCGACAGGTCGAGGCATTCAACAAATTGGAAAAAAGGAAGATCCCGAGAGATCTTGATTATGATCGGATCTCGGGTCTGAGGCTGGAAGCAAAGCAAAAGCTTGCCGAAGTCCGACCGATCAATATCGGTCAGGCGAGCAGGATCTCAGGAGTTTCTCCGGCGGACATCTCGGTGTTGTTGGTATTCCTGCAGGCATATAATAAAGAAAATACTCCGACAGAAGATGATTACTAAAATATGGATGGATCGATCGAATAAAATGGAACAGCAAGCGAAGGCTTGCTCTTCTATCCGGCTCAACATTATTTTTTTATCCGTGAGGAGTTATATATTTATTACTAATGAGAAAAAATGCGATTATAAACGGAGGGTAGCGTGGGTAACATTGTTGAAAGCAACGTGGATGAAACGAGAAATTTTAATGCGTTTGGCAGTGACGGTACGATAATTGCAATTGGAAATTTGGATTATATCGGAGAAAAGATATCGGTGTTCTCGACTTCGGAATTTATCGGAAACAAAAGAAGCATCTCCGGATATATCCGGATCGAGTCTAAAGTGAATTATGAAGATGTCTATAGCGCGATGGTGGATCGTGTCGAGAACAATAAGATCTTTTTGGCTTCGCTGAGAAATATCAGTGACGAACTGAAAGAAGATATCAAAGTGGATTTTCGCCGGGATATCCGAGTAACTTATACTGATGGAGAAAAAGAGCAAAGTGTCGAAGCCAGATTGACGGATATCAGCAGCGGCGGGGTCGGTCTGGTATGCAAAAAGTCTTTCGGGGTCGGTCAGACACTGCGGATCGATACCGAGATCTTGGGGATCGGATCTTTGCTCAATGTACAAACGCTTCGCAGAGAGATAATGGGCAGAGTTTACAAATATGGATGTCGCTTTGTTGAACTGAATTCTCGAGAAGAGAGTGCGATCCGTAGGGCGGTGTATCGCTTGCAGATCGAAGAACACCGAAGCAGATACGGGAGAGGATAGGTCATGAAAAGTATTTTTAACAACTCCATCCGCATGACGGAAAAAACCTTGGACTTTCTTTGGAAGAGGCAGGAGATCATCGCAAATAACATCGCAAACCAAGATACGCCCAACTACAAAGCGAAGCTGCTGACTTTTGAAGACAGCTTTCGCAGTCAGATCGAAGGGGCAAACAGGAAAAAAGGTCCCGGAACAAAAAAAGTTTATGCGCAAGCGATCGAACGGGCGGATGCGGATATCAAGGAGAACGATCCGGGTTCCAACCGACTGGACGGCAACAATGTGAGCCCGGATGCGGAATACGCCGAGCTTGCCAGAACAGGTCTACAATATCAATATGCGCTCCGAGCGATCAGCGATGAGTTTATGAGGTTCAGAAGCGTGATCAAAGGACAATAACAGGAGGAAATATGTTTATCAAAGCAATGGATCCGATCCGATCATTGGAGCAGCTTAACGGATCGGAAAGATCAAAACCGCAGACGACAGAGTCTGTGTTCAAAGATGTTTTTCAAAAAGCGATCGAAAATGTGATCGAGACGGACAAGGAAGTCCAAAAGGAGCAGTATCTTCTTGCGACAGGGCAAAGTGACGATCTGCACGATCTTACGATCGCATCGACGAAGGCACAGCTATCGATCGATCTGATGATCCAACTGAGGAATCGAGCGATGGAATCATACAACGAGATGATGAGGATCAATTTATAAAAGTCGAATGACAAGGGGTAGTTTGTTGTGAATGAAAAGGTCAAATTTTACTTGGAGAGAGTAAAGGGAGCAGTGGGCGGTCTGAGCGGTAAAAGGAAAAAGCAGATCGCAGTGTTGACGATCCTGATACTGATCATCTCGATAGGGACCGCCGCTTTTCTCAATGCAAAGAGCTACAATGTGCTTTTTACGGGTCTCAATGAACAGGAAGCGAGCGAGATCATGGGAAAGCTTCAGTCCAAAGGTGTAAGCTACAAATATGAGGATGGCGGAACGATCCTTGTAGATGGAAAGGAAGCGGAGAAGATCAAAGCGGAGCTGGTCTATGAAGGCTATCCGAAGAGCGGATTCACCTACGATGTTTTTAAGACCAATATCGATCTGATGACCACAGATTTTGAGAAAAATAATTACAAATTGTTCGATCTTCAAGATCGGATCGGATCGACGATCCGGCTGTTTGACGGAGTAAAGGATGCCAAGGTCACGATCGCGCTGGGTGAGGACCGAAAATATGTGCTCGATGCAAATCAAAAAACGCAGGCAAGTGCCTCGGTGGTGGTGATCATGTCTGCAGGCGGGTCGCCGACACCGGAACAGGTGAAAGGGATCCAGCGTTTGGTGGCAAAAAGCATCCCGCATCTGAATATCGAAAATGTAGCGGTTCTTGACGGAGAGGGGAACGATGTTTCCCAAAGAGATTCGCTGCAATCCGAATTGGCAAAGCTCAAAGCGGACTTTGAAACGCAGATCGAGGATTCTGTAAAGGCGAAAGTCATCAATGTTCTCGCACCTTTCTATGGAAAAGATAATGTACGTGTATCGGTCAAAGCGACGGTGGATATGAACAAGAAGATCCGGGAGACGATCAACTACTCTTTGCCGAAGGAAGCGGTAAAGGAGCCGGCGGCGCAGCAGGCACCACAGGGCGGCGAGCAAACCGGAGCTGCGGAAGCTCAGCCGGAGACGACCGATCGACCGACGCCGATCAAATCGAGAGAGTCGATCAATCAGGAGCTCACGAGAGACAAGGATCAGGTGGGCGGCGTTGCGGGAACGGAGTCCAATGCGGACATCCCGATCTATGGAAGCGGTCTGCAGATCAACGGGAACGAGGCACATATCGTCAATCAGAACGATATCGACTATCTGGTCGATCAGATCAAGGAGCAGACGCAGATCGACAGCGGGATCGTCGAAGATATGATGATCTCGGTATCGCTCAACACAAGCAACAATCCGGGGATCGCCAAAGAAGAAGTGATCGCTTTGGTAGGAAATGCGTCAGGGATCGCGAAAGATCGACAGGCGGAAAAGATCACCGTGGTAAGCGGAGCCTTCTATGATCCGAATGCGAATGAGGAGCAACCGTCAGAACCTCAAACGATGGTGGATCAATACAAGATCTGGATCATCGGAGCGGCAGGAGCCTTCCTGTTTGCATTGCTGATGACGATCATCGTATCGATCATATTAAGGAAGAAAAGAAAAAAAGCGGCAAGGCTTCAGGTGGCATCGCCTAGGGCGCAAACTTCGGCAGAGGCGATGATCGCGGAAGATGACTCTGAGATCATCAGCGTCAAGAATGAGAAGACATTGGAACTTAGAAATAATATTCGAGAGTTTGCAACGGATAATCCGGAGATCTCCGCGCAGCTTCTCCGTTCATGGCTAAGAGGGGAGGGTGAAGATGAATAGCGGTTTGACACCTCAACAAAGAGCGGCAGCGGTCGTCATATCCATGGGTGTGGACAAAGCTTCCAAAGTCTATCAGTACCTCACGGCAGACGATATCGAACAATTGACGATCGAGATCGCCAAACTGGGCTATGTATCGGTGGAGGACACCGAGCAGGCACTAGATCATTTTTATAAGATGTGCCTGACACAGAAGGTCGTGACTGAAGGCGGGATGGAATATGCAAGGACCGTCTTGGAGTCGGCATTCGATGAACAGACGGCAAACGATCTTTTGCAAAAAGCGACCAAGAGTATGAAAGTCAAATCTTTTGACTATATCCGAAAGGCGGACAGCAAAAACCTGTTCTCCGTCCTTCAATACGAAAGACCTCAGGTCATCGCCCTCGTACTGTCCTATGTCGATGCGAGAAATACCGCGGCGGTCATCGCGGAATTGCCCGATGACAAAAAGATCGAGGTCGTCGAGCGGATCGCGAAGATGGAGAGTGCTTCGCCGGAAGCGATCAAGATCGTTGAATCGGAGCTGAAAAAAAGATTCTCCAGCGTGATCACATCCGATTATACAAGGATCGGCGGGATCGACTTTATGGCGGATGTTATGAACAACATCGACCGAAGCAACGAGCGATTTATTTTTGATGAACTGGGAGAAAGAGATCAGGAGCTTGCAGATACGATCCGCAAGAAGATGTTCGTGTTCGAAGATATCATCAATCTGGATGCAAGATCCATCCAGATCTTCGTTCGGGAGTGCGAGGTCAAGGATCTGGTGTACGCGCTCAAAGGTTCAAATCCGGAGGTCAACGCACTGATCTTTGCGAATATGTCATCCCGAATGGCGGAAAATATCAAGGACGAACTGGAGATCACGACAAATTTGAAACTGAAAGATGTCGAAGAAGCGCAGCAAAGAGTGGTCGCAGTGATCCGAAGGCTGGAAGAAGAAGGACAATTGGTGATCTCCAAGGGTGGAAAGGACGATATCATTGTTTGATCTGATAAAAAAAGCAAATACGGATTCTCATGTGATCAGCTACAATGTACTCCAAGGATTCGACGACCTTGAGGAAGAGATCCGAGAAGAAGAAACGGTGGCGGAAGTGGTCGGGTACGATCTGGAAGCACTCAACCGAAAGAAGCAGATCCTGCAAGATGAGATCATCGAGCTGGAGGAAAAAGCAAGTGAGATCCTGAAAAATGCAGAGCGTGAAGCGGAGCGTCTGCGAACGGGGTCAAGTCGGCGAGGATATGAAGAAGGTTATGAAAAAGGGCATAGCGAAGGAAGCGATCAAGGTTTTGAAGAGGCACTTCGACAAGGGCTTCGCCGAATAAAATCCGACAATCAGGAGATCCTGGATGAGTTGAAAAGGATCGTGGACCGAACGGAAGCGAAGAAGCAGGAGATCCTCAAAAAATATCAGGAGGATCTGAAAGATCTGGCGATCGCCGTAGCGGAAAAGGTGGTCCATGTCAGCCTCAAGTCCAGCGGAGACATCATCAAAAGGATGATCCTCTCGGCGACGGAAGGTCTTCAAACCCGAGAATGGGCAAAGATCTACATCGCAAAAACGGACTCGCAAGTGCTTCTTCAGGGAGATACCGATCTTTTGGGATCGCTCTCCTCGCTATCCGATCACATCAAGATCATCGTGATGGAAGAAGAAGCGTCGGGAACCTGTATCATCGAACTTCCGGACAAAGTTCTGGATGCGAGCGTGAATACGCAGATGGAAAATATTCGAGAGATATTAAGTTCCGGGCGGATCTAGGTGAAATATGTATAGAGAGATAATAAAACGTATCGCCAACACCGATACGGTCAGTCATATCGGAAAGATCGAGAACATCGTCGGGATGGCGATCGAGGCATCCGGCGACAAGGCGACGATCGGAGATATCGGAATGATCTACTCCGAGAGCTCCGATCGACAGATCCCAGCCGAGGTGGTAGGTTTTCGGGATAATAAGATCTTGTTGATGCCTTACGAAAATATCAGCGGGATCTCATCCGGGAGTTTTATACGGAACACGGGAAATCAGCTGAAGATCCCGGTGGGTGATGCACTGAAAGGAATGGTCATCGACGCGATGGGACGACCGATCGATGTAGGAGTCCAATTCAAAGCGGAAGGACATCGCTTTGTGGACAATGAATACACGAATCCGCTGACAAGACCGCCGATCAAGGAAAAGTTGGAATTCGGGGTCAAGGCGATCGATGGACTGCTGACCATAGGAAAGGGTCAAAGGGTAGGGATATTCGCAGGATCCGGGGTAGGAAAGAGTACACTTCTCGGGATGATCGCAAAGAATGTCAAAGCCGACATCAATGTGATCGCACTCGTGGGAGAGCGGGGAAGAGAGGTTCGAGAGTTTATTGAAAAGGATCTGGGAGAAGAAGGGCTGGCACGATCCGTCCTGGTCGTAGCGACATCGGATCAGCCGGCGATGCTGCGGCTGAAATGTCCGATGGTGGCAACAGCGATCGCAGAACATTTCAAGGATCAGGGAAAGGATGTCCTTCTGATGATGGACTCCCTGACACGATTTGCAATGGCACAACGTGAGGTCGGGCTTGCGATCGGAGAGCCGCCGATCGCACGAGGATACACTCCTTCGATCTATGCCGAGATGCCCAAGCTGCTGGAACGCTCGGGGCGTTTTGAAAACGGGTCGATCACCGGAGTATATACGGTGCTTGTCGAAGGAGACGACACCAACGAACCGATCGCGGATATCGTGCGAGGGATCTTGGACGGGCATATCGTTTTATCGAGAAAGCTCGCCAACGAGAATCACTTTCCGGCGATCGATATCAATGCAAGTATATCAAGATTGATGAGCACGATCGCCGATCCGAAGCATCAGGCGCTGGCGTCGAAGCTGAGAGACATCTCCTCGATCTACGCAAAGAATTTGGATCTGATCTCGATCGGAGCATATAAGGCAGGTACCAATCTAAAATTGGACTACGCGATCTCAAAGATCGATCGCGTGAACAACTTTTTGAAGCAAGGCGTGAAAGAAAGCTTTACGATGGAAGACACGATTGGACAGCTTGCTGAAATTTTTGAGGATTAGAGTTATAAAATGGTTACTATTTGATCAAAAAAGGGATCGGAGGATATAATGAAAAAGTTTACTTTCCCGCTAGACACAGTCCTGGGATATAAAGAACAGCTGTTGGACATCAAGCTCAACGAGCACGGAAAAGCTCTCAGTGCTGTAAATGATCAGGAGAAAGTGGTGATCGAACTTCTAAAGGAATACGAAGGACATCAAAAAAAATTCAAAGAACGCAGTGCATTAGGCGTAACGATCGTAGAAGCACTTGGCTATGAAGCCTATATGTCCTTCCTGGGAGATCGCATCAAACAAGAAAAATACAAGTTGGATGAGTTGAAAAATACTGAAGAGATCATGCGAGGTGAAGTCGTGGAAGCCAAGATGGAGACCTCGACGATCGAGAAGCTGAAGGAACGAAAGAAAGAAGAATATGACAAGCTCGTACAAAAAAATGAAGAGCTGTTCATCGAAGAGTTCGTTTCAAACAAGATGGCATCGATATCATAAGATAGATAGCGATCTGAAAGGAGGTGAGAGAGATGAAGATCGAAAAAGTAACAACGATGAATATCCAAGGAAAGACAGCAAGCAAGGAAGTGAGCTCGAAGTTCAAGGAAATGATGCAAGTGTTCGAAGGAATGAACAAAAAGATCGGCAAGGAAGCGGAAGAAATAAAAGGGATCGAAAACAGCAAGGAAGCGATGAGCAAGGATGCGGAAAACAACAAGGATGTTAACGAAAGCAAGGAAGTAGAAAACAAGGATGTTAAAAACGAAGCTCAAAAGGAGATGAGCGAAAGCAAGGAAGCGAAAGGTGCAAAAGAGATCGAAAACTGCAAGGAAGCGATAAGGACGCAATGGATAGCGGGCGAAAAAACGGATGTGAAGGAATATCGTCCGGTCAGCAAGGAAGCAAAAACAGAAGAGCAAGGAAGCGAAGGGATCGAGGTACAGCGGCAAGATATACCGATCGAACTACAAGGAAGTGCAGGAACGGCGATCCGACAGGGAGAGATCATAAATGTCGTAACAGACAAAGGTGAGAAGGGATCATCGATCCAAAATCTTGAATTGCATAAGCAGTTAGACAACGCATGGATGCTGAAACCACAGATCAAGGAAGTGATCGTGGAAACAAAAACGACGACGGAGCTGAAGGAAGAGATCGAGTCGTTGACCGGCAAGGAAGTCGAATTATCATTTAGAAAAGAGCTCGGCGGGCGCAAGGAAGAGGCTGAAAAAGTTCAGACTGAAAATGTTGAGATCGTGCAGGGAAGCAAACCACAGGGAAGTGAAGATGTAACGGAAAAGATCCGGATCAAAGTAGGAGAACCGCAAGAATTGGCACCGAAGGTCGTAGAAAAGATCCGGGAGAAGATCGAGATCCTGCAGACCGGAGAAAAAACCTATGAGATCGATATGGATCCGAAGGGGCTGGGCAAGATCCATGTGAAGATCAGCTTTGGAGAAAAAGGAACTTCTTTGGAGATGGTATTCAGCGAGAAGAAAACGATGGATATGATGGCAAAGCATTTGGAGTCGATGGATGGACTACAAAACAGCAAAGGCGGATCGGTCGATATCCAAATGAGCGAGCAGACTCAGCCGGATCACTTGGATCGGCAGCAACAAAGACAACAGGAACAACAACAAAGAGAACAACAAAGAAAAAGCGAAGAGTTTATCGATCGGATCAAAGAGACGATAAAAGAACAGGATCCGGCAGAAAGATGATCCGCAGAAAGGAGAGATATGGCAATTGAAATGATGGGAAATTACGGCAGAGATCATGTCAAGGTTTCCGAAACAACAAAGATCAAGCAAACGAGCAAGGCAAATACCAAAACAACATTGGAGCTGAATGATTTTATCAAACTGATGGCGGCGCAGCTTAGAAATCAGGATATGAACGATCCGTTGAATGAGTCGGAGATGATGGCTCAGATGGCTACGATGCAGGCGATGACAACGCTAAGCGATGTTGCGGTGACGACCTACAGTGCATCTTTGGTAGGGAAAGAAGTGACACTCGCACAAGTCGAAGGAGATGAAGTCAAGCAGCTGATCGGTAAAGTGACCGGCGCAGGTCTCTACAACGGAAAGCAGATCATATTTGTCGGCGGAAAGAGCTACAATCTAAGTCAGATCATGGCGGTCGGAGAACTTCCGGATTCCGAAAAAGCGATCCGCGTCGATGAGAAGGGCAAAGAGATCAAAAAAGGACAGAGATCCGGAACTCAGGAGATCGGTTCAAGAACAGCTCATCTTGGAGAAGAAGGAGAAAAAAGGATCTCAGATCTGGAAAGAGTCTTGGGATATGACCCGATGGCGACTTCTGAAGACAAGGTTTCTGATGGATCGGATGTTGAACCGCCTAAGCCGATCGAAAAAGATCCGACCCGATCGGTAGAAGGATCAAATGATCTGAAAGCTCCGGAGGGGAGTGATAAGATTGAAGATTGATCATGGTCTGCAGATCAAGGCGCTGAACGATCATCGGTTGAAAGAGAGGATAATTCAGCAGAGCAAAGATAACAGCTTTAGCAGATTATTGCAAGAGCGATTGGAAAACAAGGAAGTTAAATTTTCAAAACATGCGATGGAGCGTGCGGAACAAAGAGGGATCGCGATCGAAAACAAATTGAGGGATGACATCGGCGAAGCGATCGACAAGGCACGGATGAAAGGGATCAAAGACATCGTAGTGATCGGAAAGCAAGGAGCATTCGTGGTCAATGTGACAAACAGCACGGTAGTGACCTCGATGGATCCGATGGAAATGAAGAACAATATTTTTACGAATATCGACGGAGCCGTCATCATATAGCTGGACCGCAAGGAGGCTATGGTATATACGGACCGGTATATACCGACGGAAGAAAGGAATAGAAATGATCAAATCAATGTTTTCCGGTGTGTCGGGACTAAGATCACACCAATCAAAAATGGATGTAATAGGAAATAACATCGCGAATGTGAACACTTTTGGATTCAAATCGGCAAGAGCGACCTTCAAAGAGTCGATCTATCAGACCAAAGCCGGATCGACCGATGCTTCGACGACCTTTGGAGGGCGAAATGCCGCTCAGGTAGGATACGGATCTCAGATCGGAGCGATCGATCTGCTGTTCACGGCAGGATCGTATGCACCGACCGATTCTCCGACGGACGTGATGATCGACGGACAGGGACTCTTTATGGTCGGAAGGTTGGATGCGGCAGGAACGCCGGGCGGGGTCATAGATAATCCTAAGGATGGAGTAAACAGTAAGATCAACAAACTGGAACTCACTCGAGTGGGAGATTTCAAATTCGACGGAGCCGGCTACCTGGTAGACTCCAACGGAAGGATCGTCTATGGTGTGGTGAACGAGCAGGCAAAAAATGCTTTTGACCCGGGCGATACGGATATTGCAAAGATCCGACCGATCCGTATCCAAAAAGCGGATGGAAGCTATGATGCGACAGGAAATGATCCGAGACTGAATGTCACCAGCATCAGCATCGATGCGAACGGAACGATCAGCGGTGTGGATGATCAAAACAATCCGGTCGTCATCGCAAAGATCGCGATCGCGAACGTGCCGAACGCCAACGCGCTTGAGAAGAGCCAGGGACCATATTACACCGTAAAGAAGAATACGGGGACCGTGACAGCGTTCCTGGCAGGAAAAGGAGGAACAGGACAGCTGATGTCCAACGGTCTGGAGATGGCGAATGTGGACCTGGCAAGAGAATTCTCCGAGATGATCACCACGCAAAGAGGATTTCAGGCGAATACGAGGATCATCACGGTATCGGACCAGATGCTGGAAGAGATCATGTCCATCAAGAGATAGTAAAGAGGGGATCATCTCCCCTTGATGGAAAGGAGAGCTATGATAAAACTGACGAAGCTTAACGGGGAGCCTTTTGCACTCAACAGCGATCATATAGTGGCGATCGATATCATACCGGATTCAAAGATCACGCTGACGAACAAAGAATTTTATATCGTTCGAGAGAGCTTGGACGAGATCATTCAGCTGATCATAGGATATAATCAACAGATCAATGGGAAACAGTAATAACAAATTGGAGGAAAAATGGATATTTCAACCATAATTGGAATACTCCTTGGGCTGATACTGATCATAAACGGGATACAGATAAGCAATTTGGGAAATTTCTTTGATGTACCGAGTATCATCATCGTGATCGGCGGAACGCTGGCGGGACTGATCGCCAGCTTCCCGCTGGGCACATTCAAGGAGATCCCGAAGCATATCAAAATTATAGCAAATGGAAAAAAATATGATCCGGATGCCTGCATCGAGCAGATGGTTGAGCTTGCACAGACGGCGAGAAAGAATGGATTGCTTTCGCTAGAGGAAAAATCAAACGAAATACAAGAACCATTTTTCAAAAGCTCACTGATGATGATCGTGGACGTACCTGATTCGGAAAAGATCAAGGAGATCCTGACCGAAGAACTGATGTATTTGGATGATCGCCATGCAAAATCTCTGGCACTCTATGAGACGGGAGAAGCGATCTCGCCGGCATTCGGTATGATCGGTACGTTGATCGGACTTGTAAATATGCTGAAGAATATGGATATGTCCGGCAGCGGGGAAAGCACGATCGGACAGGATATGTCGGTGGCGTTGATCACGACCTTCTATGGGACGGTCCTTGCGAATCTGATCTTCGGACCTTTGGCAAAAAAATTGAAGCTGCGAAATGAAGAGGAGCTGCTTTATAAAAATATCGTCATCGAAGGCGTATTATCCATCCAAGCGGGTGACAACCCGAAATTTTTAAGAGAAAAACTTCAAACCTATCTTGCATTCAGCAAACGCAACAAGGAAGGCGCCGGCGGTGATGCGGGAGGAAAAGAAGGAAAAAAAGGGAAGAAGTAGGTGAGTTATGGTAAAACGCAACAAAAAAAGCTCCGGTGGCGGCGGACCGGGATGGCTCGCCACCTATTCCGACATGGTGACCTTGTTGCTCTGCTTCTTCGTACTGCTTTATTCGATCAGTTCGGTCGATGCAGCCAAATGGGCGATCGTCGTCAAAAGCTTTAATCCGGACGCGGGAAAAGAGGTCGCGCAGATCATCACGGGCGAGCCGGCGGACGAGTCGAAATTTGACTCGACCGAGGTAACTGCCAATACGGAGATCGATTCTTTGGATAAATTGTACTTCGTCTTATCCAAGGAGATCGCGGCTCAAGATCTGGAGTCCGACGTGGAGATCCGAAAAGGTGATGGATTTGCGTTTGTTACTTTCCGAAACAATGTTTTTTTCAGCGGAGACAGTTTCGTTCTCCTTCCGGAAGGAAAGAGAGTGCTGGATATCTTCACTTCGGTGATCGGGGATGCGTCGGATATCATTCAGGAGATCCAGGTGTTGGGACACACTTCGCAGGCATCGCCCGATCGGGTGAACGATGTCGAGTTCGACCGTTTCCTGTCCTCGAACCGGGCAACGGAGGTATTGGTGTATATCCAAGAGAAGAACATTATCGATCCGGCAAAACTGGTATCGAGTTCGTATGGACAATTCCGACCGGTAAGTCCTTTTGATACTGCGGAAAATCGAGCGAAGAATCGGCGGGTCGAGATCCTGATCACGGAGAACGGAGCGGTGGTCAAAGCACTGGATGAATATTACAAAGAAGCCTATGAGCAAGGATAAGGAGGTGAGGAAATGTCAGAAGTATTATCGCAAAGTCAGATCGATATGCTGCTAAACTCCATGCTTTCCGGCGGCAGCGATCCGGGTCCCGAGCCTGTGGAAGAAGAAAAACAGGAAGAATACCGAAAATATAATTTCTACAGCCCGAAAAAGTTTAACCGTGACAAGCTGAAGATACTCCACAATGTGTATGACAACTATGCGAGGATGTTATCTTCCAAGCTGAACGGGATCTTCCGGACCAATGCCGATGTTCAGGTCGTCGGGATCGAGGAGCAGAGATACTATGAGTTTTCCAACGCACTGGGAGAGAATGATGTGCTTGGGATCACCGGAGTGGAATTTGTTGACGGGAAAAAAGGAGCATCCGTCCTCATGCATGTATCTACACCTCTTACCTTAGCCATGATCGATATGATGATCGGGGGAGGTGACGGATCGGATGTAAATGTTCCGTTCCAATACAAATACACCGATGTCGAACTATCCTTATTTGAAGCTCTTTTTGTTCATATCACAAAGAATCTGGGGGATGCCTGGTCGGCGTTCACAGAGCTTAGATGCCATTTTGAACGACTGGAGAAGAACCCGAGCATGGTGCAGCTGATCGGCGCGGACGAGACGGTGGTCATCGTGATCGTCGATGTTCAGCTGGGGGCAACGCAGGGCAAGATCAATATCTGTATTCCGGGAAGTACACTTTCTTCGATCTTTGCACAATACGAAAGGCTTTTGAAAGAGAGTCAGAGCGGGCTTTCAAACAGTGAAGAGGAAAAAGTGATCATGGATGCGCTCCGAGGAACTTCTTTGGAGATCAAGGTCAAGATGGGAACTTCCAAGATCCTGTTGGGAGATGCTTATGAGATCAAAGTCGGAGATGTGATCAATCTGAATCGACCGAAGGATTCCGATGTGTTCCTTTATATCGATGACAAGGAGCGTTTCACCGGGAAACTGGGTGTTCACAAGAAAAATATGGCGGTTCGGATCAATCGGATGCTGGACCAGTAAAGGAGTTGGCAGATGGCATCGGAGCGAAAGATCGGTTTTTTGGATGAGACGGTCGAGCTTTCGATCGAGATCGGAAGCACCAAAAGTACGATCGAGGAAATATTGGAATTTGGCGATGGGACCCTGGTGGTACTGGACAAATATGCGGGCGACACGGTCGATATCTTCGCGAATGATCGACTGATCGCAAGAGGAGACATCATTGTTGTGGACGATAATTTAGGAATAAAAATACGAGAGTTAATCTAAATAGGAGAAAGAAAATGGCAAAGATACTAGTAGTTGATGATGCAGCATTTATGAGAATGATGGTGAAAGACACGTTGACAAAGAATGGATATTCCGACCTGTATGAAGCGGCGGATGGCGCGCAGGCGGTCGAAATGTACAATGAAGTGAGACCGGATCTTGTGATCATGGATATCACGATGCCGAATATGGACGGACTGGAAGCACTCAAAGCGATCAAGACTCAAAACCCTCAGGCGCAGGTCGTGATGTGTTCGGCGATGGGACAGGAAGCGATGGTCATCGATGCGATCAAATCCGGAGCAAAGGACTTTATCGTCAAGCCGTTCAAGCCGGATCGTATCATCAAGACCGTAGAACAACTGCTTGGATAGGAGGCGAAATGTCATTTTTTAGTTCGATGGATATCAGTGCTTCCGCACTTACGGCACAAAGACAACGATTGGATGTCATCTCGGAGAACATTGCCAATATCGATACGACGAGGACCGGATCCGGCGGACCGTATCGACGCAAGATGGTCGTGCTTCGTCCCAATGAGCAGGACAGCTTTCGGCGCGTGCTGAGAAGCAAGCTCAAGGAACAAAAGGGTGGTGTTCATGTGGCGGAGATCGTCGAAGATGAGCGCGCATCCAAGCCGGTATATGACCCGGAGCACCCGGATGCGGATGAGAACGGCTATGTACAGATGCCGAATGTCGAGCTGATCAAAGAAACGATCGATGCGATGTCCGCCTCCAGATCGTATGACGCAAATGTGACCGTGTTCAATACCATGAAACTTATGGCACAAAAAGCACTTGAAGTTGGAAAATAGACCTGCGTGGAATGAGAACGGGATCGGAAGATCATCTTCGGTTTAGGAATGGTATGAGAGAAGAGATCTTCAAGATCCGTGCGGATGAAAGATACGATCAGGGAAGATCCTTTAAGAAAAATTTCTTCATCCGACAAAGAAAAGTGCAAGATGGGTCCGAAATATTGGAAGAAGAACTGTTTTGCGGATCTTGGGTAGGAAATACGAATACGCGACAGGGGAGGAAAAGATGAATTATGAAACGCTAAGCTCCATGGAGATCGATGCGATAGGAGAAATCGTCAATATCAGCTTGGGATCATCGGCAACGGCGGTGTCCAACATGCTTAACTCCAGAGTGGATATCACGGTACCGAGAGTCAGAGTGGAATCCTATGATGAATTTGAGTTTAAGAATCTGGAGCCTGCGATCGCAGTGACGATCGATTATGTACAAGGTATCAGCGGCAACAATATCATGATACTGAAGAAAGAAGATATCCGGATCATTTTGGAGATGCTTATGCAGACCGAGATCCCGGAAGAGGGATTTGAACTGGATGAGATCTCGCTGAGTGCAGTTTGTGAAGTGATGAATCAGATGATGGGTGCTTCATCGACAGCCTTATCCGAGCTGATGGGCAAAATGATCAATATCTCGCCACCGGCAACTTTTGAAGTGAAAGATGTCGAAAGCTTCAAAGACAAGCATTTCGATCATGCAGAGAGTTTTGTCGTCATTGAGTTCGATCTTTCGATCGAAGGGAAATTGAAAAGTGAGTTCATGAATGTTATGCCGATGGATCTGGTCAAAGAGATGGTATCGACATTTATGAAGGATATGACCGTAGAGGATGACAGCTCCTTCGTTTCGCCAGAGCCTCAAGTACAAAATGAGGGAATGGAAGTGCAGGAAAGCTCCGCGACATCGACGCAAGAGGCGGAAGATACATCGGATGCGGGATCTGAAGCGACAGGCGGCGTGCTCAGTCAGGAAGCGATCGAAGCGATGCTTCGCGCAGAGCAAGACCAAGAGCCGGCAGAAGAAAGCTCAGCTTCAAACTCCGTGATGAGCCAGGAAGCGATCGAAGCGATGCTCAAGGCAAATGAAGGACCGAAGGTCGATGCTCAGACACAGACCGCTGCGAATATCGCGCAACAGGCAGCGCCGAGGCAGCAGGAAAGACCGAATCTGCAAAATGTCGGTGAACCTCGAGTCTTTGAAGTGAAAGACAGCAAAACGATCAACACCAACCTGACGGGAGTGGCAAAGCAGGAGAATGTCGATATGCTGATGGATGTGCCGTTGGTGGTATCGGTAGAGATCGGGCGAACGAAGAAACCGATCCGCGAGATCTTGGAGATCACGCAGGGGTCATTGATCGTACTGGATAAATTGGCGGGCGATCAGGTCGAGCTGTATGCAAACAATCGCTGTATCGCAAAGGGCGATGTCGTAGTCGTTCATGATAATTTCGGGATCCGTGTCACGGAAGTGATCGGAAAAAATTAGGAGGATATATGTTTGAAGGGATCTTTCCATTGATCCTCTCCATCATTATATTGCTCGCAATATTGTATATGGCATATCTGGCAAGCAAATATCTTGGGGGTGCTACCGCGAGACAAAGCAGTGCGAAGCATATCAAACTGCTGGACAGCATGGCGGTCGGACAGGATAAGGCGATCGCGGCGATCAGGGTAGGAGAAAGACAGTTCCTTATCGGCATCACGACCGGTGGGATCTCGAATCTGGCGGAGTTGGAACAACAGGATGTTCAAGAGATGTTGCTGGAGGAAGACGCTTCTTTCGCGCAGCAAAAATTTGCAGATATGTTCAAGAAGCTCAGTAAAAGATAGGCTGAGCATGGGGTAGTTGATGGATGCACTTATAAATGTAAACGGCGATGGAGTGCAGACGCTGGAGATCTTGTTTCTCCTTACGTCGGTGTCGCTGCTTCCGTCGTTGCTGGTGATGACCACCAGCTTTACAAGGATCATTATCGTACTTTCTTTTTTAAGAAATGCGCTGGGGATACAACAGACACCGCCGAATATCGTTTTGGTCGGCATCGGACTTTTTTTGACCTTGTTCATCATGGCACCGGTCACGGACGATATCACAAAGAATGCGTATCGACCTTATAATGAAGGGACGATCACGCAGGAAGTCGCTCTGCAAAGAGCGCAGAAGCCGCTAAGGGAATTCATGCTCCGTCAGACGGAGGTAGATACATTGGATATGTATATGTCCGCGACCGGGCAGAGCACGCCGACAAATACCGATGAGATCCCGATCCGGGTCATCATTCCGGCATTTATGACATCGGAGCTGAAGCGAGCGTTTATCATGGGATTTCTGCTGTTCATTCCATTTTTGTTGATCGATATCGTGGTATCGAGCACCTTGATGTCGATGGGAATGATCATGCTTCCACCGGCAATGATCTCCTTACCTTTCAAGATCTTGCTTTTTGTCACGCTGGATGGGTGGAACCTGTTGTTCTCGACCCTTCTGCGGAGCTTTAATTAGGAGGCGGTATGACAAATTCACAAGTGATCGAGATCATGCAATCAGCGGCGATGATCGCGATGAAGCTGGCAGGTCCGATCCTGCTGCTGTCGATGGGAGCCGGGATCCTGATCTCGATCTTGCAGGCTGCAACTCAGATCAACGAGCAGACGCTTACTTTTGTGCCGAAGCTGATCCTGATCGCGGTCATCCTCCTGTTGACGGGAGGAGCGATGCTGGAACTTTTGCAAGGTTTCAGCTATGAGATCTTCGATATGATGCTGCAATAGGAGGAGATCATGCAAAGTGAGATCCTTCTGTGGAGCCTTATCATGATGCGAGTTTCGGGTTTTATACTCGTCGATCCGATCCTGGGAAGGCGAGGGATACCGAATATCGTAAAAGCAGGGATGATCATGGTTCTAACTGTTTTCCTGATCAGCCTGCCAAACCGGGAAACAGTTATCGTAGGTAGTTTATTAGAGTATATCGTGCTCTTGCTCAAAGAGTTTGTCGTGGGCTATGTGATCGGCTTTATCATCTCGCTCTTTCAATATGTCATCGTGCTCGCCGGAGGAGTCATCGATTTTCAAATGGGAATGTCGATGGCGACCATCTACGACGCACAATCCAACAGCTCGCTGGCGTTGACGGCGACGATGCTGAATATCATGTTTATGCTGATATTCTTTGCGATCGACGGACATATCGCCTTGTTTCAGCTGTTGATCGACCTGAGAGAGGTGGTGCCTTATGGGACATTGAGTTGGAATATCCTTTTGAACTCGATGGTCCTGAAGATCTTCGTACGATGCACATTGCTGGGCGTACAGCTCGCATTTCCGATCATCGCATTGGAATTCATCGGGGAAGCGGGTGTAGGGATCTTGATGAAGACGATCCCGCAGATCAACATCTTTGCCGTCAATATTCAGACCAAGATCTTTATCGGTCTGGCTGCGATCGTCTTTTTGATCGCTCCGATGAGTGATTTTGTGCACAAGCTGATCCTGATGATGATGGAACAGATTCGAGAGGTTGCAGCACTACTGTAGAGGAGCGTTATGGCAGCGGATTCAAAAACCGAAAAGGCCACCCCCAAGAAACGGCGGGATGAGAGGAAAAAAGGTCATGTCATGATGAGCCGGGATGTTGTGATCGCCGCTTCGCTGATCGGAGTTTTCAGCACGGTGAAGATCCTGTTCCCGTTCGTCAGTGAAAGCATCGGCGGTTTTATGACAAGATACCTGATGCTGATGTCGACCACTACGAAGATCGATGCGGGAACGGCACAAAATGTTACGCAGGACTTTGTTATCACATTTGCCAAAACGGCATTTCCGATATTAGTCATCTCGGGAAGTATCGCGATCATTGCGACGATGGCACAGACCAAGCTGTTGTTTACCACCGAGGCGATCAAATTCAAATGGGATAAGCTGGATCCCTTACAAGGCATCAAACGGATGTTTTCCTTGAAAAATCTGGCGGAGCTGACCAAAAATCTGATCAAGATCGGCATTTTGATGGCGGTGCTATATCAGTTCATCACCAAAAGGCTGGTGATGATCACCAGGACTCTGGATACGCCGATCGGCGCATCGATCCGCTATATGTTGAGCACCGTGATGACATTGGTCTATACGATCTCCATCATTTTTGTGGTCATCTCGGCGGGAGATTACCTCTATCAATGGTGGGATTATGAACGCCAGATCAGGATGTCCAAACAGGAGGTCAAAGAGGAGTACAAACAGACGGAAGGGGATCCGAAGATCAAAGGCAAGATCAAGGATATGCAGCGAAGGATGGCGATGTCCCGTATGATGCAGGCAGTGCCCGATGCGGATGTCGTGATCAAAAACCCGACACATTTTGCGGTCGCTTTACGATATGACATCGATAAGGATGCCGCACCGATCGTTTTGGCAAAAGGTCAGGACGAACTTGCGCTTCGCATCATCAAAGTGGCGGAAGACTCCGGCGTAAAAGTTTTGGAGAACAAGCCGCTTGCAAGATCGCTCTACGCGCAGACCAAGCTTGGGAAAGAGATCCCGAGCGAGCATTATGGCGAGATCGCCGAAATTCTGGTACAGATACTGGATCTTAGCAACAGATAGCTGTTGCATGGGTAGGAGATTTTATGAAAAAACTGTTAAGCAATGCCATTTCACTATTTGTCGTAGTCATCGTGTTATTGCTGATCATCCCTTTGAGTCCTTTTGTACTCGATGTGATGTTTATATTGAATATATCGATATCCCTGGTGATCTTGCTGATCACGATGAATATCAAGGAGTCGTTGGAGTTTTCGATCTTTCCGTCTCTGCTCCTGATCACGACTTTGCTCCGGCTGGGGCTGAATATCTCATCCACACGATTGATCCTGACAAAACAGGGGGAAGCGGGAGCGGTCATCAAAGCTTTCGGAAGTTTCGTCCTTCAGGGCAATATCATCGTCGGGGTCATCATCTTCCTCATCATCGTTTTGGTGCAATTCATCGTTATTACCAAAGGTGCCGAACGAGTTGCCGAGGTAGCGGCGCGATTCACCTTGGATGCGATGCCGGGAAAACAGATGGCGATCGATGCGGACTTAAGCTCCGGTCTGATCACTGAAGAAGAGGCAAAAAACCGTAGATACAAGATCCAAAAAGAAGCGGATTTCTACGGTGCGATGGACGGGGCGACAAAGATCGTAAAAGGGGATGCGGTCATGTCGATCATCATCACTTTGATCAACTTTGTTGCAGGCACGATCATCGGGATCGTCGGATCGGGTCTTTCATTCGGGAACGTTTTGCAGATCTACTCGATCGCGACCATCGGTGACGGACTGGTATCCCAGATACCGGCACTACTGATCTCAACGGCGACCGGTATGATCGTAACAAGAGCGGTTTCTGACGGATCGCTGAACAATGATGTCAGCAAGCAATTCTTGGCACAGCCGACGGCGCTGATCATCGCCGGAGGGCTGATGGGGGCGATCGCGCTCGTGCCGGGAGCACCTCATATCCAGCTCGGGATCATCGCAGCGGCACTGATCGGACTCGGATATACGGTCAAACAACGAGCAGCCGTCGAAGAGGCGACGGCTCAGGAGATCGTTCCGATCGAAGAAGGACCGATCGACGAAAATGCTCATTTCAAAGATATCAACAACATCTATCCGTTGCTCAACATCGAGCCGATCGAGATGGAGTTTGGATATAGTCTGATACCGCTTGTTGATGAAGAAAGCGGCGGAAAGCTCATCGATCGTATCGTCATCTTCCGACGACAGTACGCACAGGATATGGGCTTTGTCATCCCGTCGATCCGACTGAGAGACAGTTCGGCACTCAACACGAATCAGTACACGATCAACATCAAAGGAGAGGAGATCGCGAGGGGCGAGATCCTGACAGACTACTACTTGGCACTGGAGCCGTCGACTCCGGTGACACCGATCGATGGGATCGAGACCATCGAGCCGGCTTATGGAATACCGGGCAAATGGATCACCGCCGATAAAAAGGAGATGGCGGAGATCTACGGCTACACGGTGATCGACCCGCTTTCCGTTATGGTGACACATCTTTCGGAAACGATCAAAAAATATGCCCACGAGCTGCTCACACGCGCAGAGATCATGCAGATCATCGAAAACACGAAGCAGGTCCAGCCGCAGCTTGTGGAAGAAGTATTCCCCGACATCATGTCGTATGCGAATTTTCAAAAGGTATTATCCAATCTGCTTAAAGAGGGCGTACCGATCAAAGATATGGGAAGTATTCTGGAGAGCATCATCGACTCCGGAGCTTCATCCAATGACATCGATGCGATAACGGAAAAGATCCGTATCGCCCTCAAACGAACGATCACAAGACGTTTCTGCGAAAACGGACAGATGCGTGTGGTCACTCTGGACGCCGAGCTGGAGAAGACGATCGTGAGCTCACTGACAAGAAGCGAGCAAGGGATCTATCTGGCACTGAGTCCGGACACATTGCAAAAGATCATATCGCAGTTATCGGAACAGCTCAAGAAATTTGCGGAACTGTCGCAACGTCCGATCATCCTGACAAGTCACGTTGTGCGGATCTACTTCGCAAGGCTCATCGAGCAATTTTATCCGAATGTCTATGTGCTGTCTTTCAATGAGATAGCCAACAACGTTCAGATCCAAGCGATCGGTAATATAGAAGGTTAACAATGCTTTGGAAAAACCAAAGCCAAAACAATGCTGAGCTGAAGGTGTCGTTTTCTGGTGGTTTTGTAAGGAGATAATACCGAAGAGAACATAAGACCTCGGCGTGGCGCAACGATTGGGAGAAAACATGGCTTACTGTAATGAAATGGAATTCAAAAGTAACGAAGAACTATTGATGGAGTACAAACTTACAAAGGATGA
Organism: Peptostreptococcaceae bacterium; assembly: GCA_030528605.1. Classification (GTDB taxonomy): domain Bacteria; phylum Bacillota; class Clostridia; order Peptostreptococcales; family Filifactoraceae; genus JAUNKE01. Next base: position 32,582 of record JAUMYO010000007.1, read on the forward strand.
AGAGGTCAAACAGGAGATCGTGCTTCGATATATCGACACGATCCGAGTGATCGCTCACCAGATGAGAGATGTTTATATCAGCTTCACACAGTTGGATGACATCGTGAACGAAGGAGTGATCGCAGTGATCAAGGCGATCGACAAATTTGATCCGGAAAAAAATGTAAAGTTTGAAACGTATATCTCAAAGCGTATCCGCGGACTGATCATCGACATCGCAAGGAAGCAAGACTGGGTCCCAAGAAGCATACGCAAAGCGAACAAAGACATCAATATAGCCACAGAGACACTTTATGCTAAGACCGGAAAAACACCGACTGCAAACGAGGTGGCGGACTTTATGGGGATGAGTGTACAAAAATATTGGGAACAAACATCCAAGAACAATATCTTCGGATTTTTGTCTCTTGATACGATCTTGGAAGAAGCAGGCGAGATCGCCGACTTCAAAAGGGTATCGTCCCTTGAGAGCGATCGTTCACCGGAGAGCACTTTGCTTGAGCTCGAAATGGACGAGACGCTGAAAAAAGGTCTGAACGACTTGCGTGAAAGAGAACGATCGGTGATCGATATGTACTATCACAAAAACCTTAGCATGAAAGAGATCGCAGCGATACTGAATGTTAGCGAGCCGAGGATCTCACAGATCCATGCGGCGGCGATCAAAAAACTTCGCGGTTCGATGAAAGAATATATGCAGCACTAAACTGAGATTCGGGTGACGCTCGAGGAAAGAAAGGAATATTATGCTACAAGGATTATATAATTTAACATCCGGAGTATTGACTCAAAACAGGAACCTCAATGTGATAAGCAACAATATGGTGAATGTTTCGTCACCTGGTTACAAAAGGGACAAGATGTTGTCCACGACATTCAAAGAAGAAATGCTGTACAGAGCTCAAAACAACGGCTCCGGTCATTCATCGGAATTGAACGATACTTCAAAGATACGTTCAGCCACAGAAACATTCGTCAACTATGAGCAAGGCGCGTTTGAAGAAACCGGAAGTCCTCTTGATCTGGCTCTTGCCGACAAAGGATTTTTCGAGATCCGGAGTCAAAACGGAAGACTCTATACGCGCAACGGAAGCTTTATTATCGACGAGCAAGGGTATTTGGCACTTCCTTCCGTGGGAAGAGTAATGGGGCAGTCAGGACCCATTCTGCTAAATACCGATCAGATCACAGTGGAGACGGACGGAACGATCCGCAACGAGCAAGGAGACCGGATCGATCGATTGTCGATCGTGGACTTTGATAATTACGACGCTCTTCAGAAGACGCCGAATGGACTTTTTGCCGGTGGCGATCCGCGCCCTGCAAAAGGGCATGTGATCCAACATACCCTGGAGCGTTCCAATGTTTCCATGATATCGGAGATGACATCGATGATGACGAGCCAGCGCGCGATCCAAAGTGCGGCTCAGATCATTAAAATATATGACCAGCTGATGGCAAAGGCGACCACCGAGCTGGGAAAGCTGTAAGGAGGCGATATGAACTTATCATTCTATACCGGCGCGGTCGGCGCGATGAGTCAGCAGGAAAAGATGGATATTATCTCAAACAATATCGCAAACATCAACACGGACGGCTATCGGAGCAAGTCGAGCACTTTTTCCGGGCTGATCTACAGCAATATGAATGCGGCAAAAGGGCAAGATACGAGACTCAAGACGGGAGTCGGTGTGAAGATCGAAAAAACCGACATCAGCATGGATATGGGCACTTTCATCCAGACGGATGATCCGCTGAGCTTTGCGATCACGGGGGAAGGATTTTTCGGGATCAAGATGCCTAATGGAGAGATCGCTTACACCAGAGACGGAGGGTTCATCCTGTCAAGACAGTCGGATGGAAGTTTTTTCCTTGCGACCAAAGACGGCTATCCGGTCCTTGGAAAAGACAATGCGCCGATCGTGGTGGAGGACCATGTAAAAGACGGCGAGAGCTCCGATAACGCCGCAATAAAAGAAGCTACACTAAAAGATGCTGCACTGGAGGAAAGAGTCGCAGTATTTCAGTTTGATAACTACAATGATATGGAAAGCGTCGGGTCAAACCGAATGATACCGAAAGCGAAGAACGGATCGCCGAGGTTGGCAAATGAGGTCCGAGTCGAGAAAGGGATGGTCGAGTCATCCAATGTGGAATTTGCTCACGAAATGTCCAAGATGATCGAGACACAAAGAGCATTTCAGTTTGCGCTTAGAATGGTAACGACATCCGATGAAGTGGAAGGGATCATAAATTCATTGAGAGGATAGGAAGAATAAGATGAGTATAACAAGTTATGAGCAGATGAACTCGATGGAACTGGATGTTCTGAAAGAGATCGGGAGTATCGGGACGGGGAATGCGGCAACAGCACTGTCCAAATTGCTCAATACGAAAATCAAAATGTCAATGCCGGAGGTATCGGTACTTGGTTACAATGAAGCGATCAACAAGATGGGAGGACCGGAGAAGATCGTTGCCGGGGTCATGAGCCGTATCGGCGGCGAGATCAACGGGATCATGCTCTACACGCAGGAACTGGACTCCATCAACACGATGCTTCAGGGGATCCTTGCGGATAAGATCGAGAACTATTTTCAGCTGAACGAAATGGAGATCTCCGCGATCATCGAAGTAGGGAATATCATCATTTCATCGTATATGAATGCGATCACTTCATTGGCAGGGATCTCGGCGAATCTTTCGGTCCCGGGCATATCGATCAATATGCTGGGAGGGATCCTTGCAGTACCGATGGTGGAATATGGATATGAATCCAACAAGATCCTATCGATCGGCGGAAAGCTGTCGATGGATGAAAAAATATTGGAGAGCAACCTGATCCTGTTGCCTGATGTAAGATCGCTCAATCATCTTTTTTATAAGCTGGGAATAAAACATGAGTAAACAATATATCGTCGGGATCGCCGATATGAAACAAGCGCGAGCCACAGGCAATATCATCACCTACGCATTGGGATCTTGCATCGGGATCTGTCTGTACGATCCGATGATCAAACTCGGAGCCATGGTCCACATCATGCTGCCTGAGGCACCGAAAACCGATATCGACAATCTTTTCAAATATGCCGATACGGGGATACGAGAGACCATACGCAAAATGGAAGCTTTTGGAGCGGTGAGAGCAAGAATGGTAGCTAAGATCGCGGGAGGTGCCAAGATGTTCGATATCCCGGACAGCTCCGCTCTTGGAAATATCGGAGAAAGAAATGCGTCGGCAGTAAAGAGGATATTGATGACAGAACGGATCCGCCTTCTGAAGGAAGACTTGGGAGCCAATTATGCGCGGACGATGGTCTTTGATGTGGAAACGGGCATGGCGAAGATCAAAGTATTTGGCAGAGAAGAAATAAATTTTTAGCAGGAGGATGATATGAATCTACACTCAAAAAATGAAGCCTCGGTCGACAATGCCGAGATCGAGATCATGGAATTTATGATCGGCAATGAGGCATTCGGGATCGATGTTGTGAATGTACGCGAGATCATGACGGTACAGGAGGTGACACCTGCTGCGCTTTCTCACCCGATGGTGGAAGGGCTTTTCAAACCGAGAGATATCCTCTACACCGTAGTGGCATTGCCATCTTTTATCCATAATACGATCGTTGAGAACAATCCCAAGGATCTTTTTATCCTCACCGACTATCAAGGGATGAATATCGCATACCGCGTCAATGCGGTCAACGGGATCGTTCGAGTGGATCGAGCGAATATCCGGCAAGCGGATCGGTCCGTCGGCGGAGAGCATCTCAGGATCACAAAAGGGATCGTCACTCATGAAGGGCGATTGATCAGCATTTTAGACCTTCATCAGATCATGAGCGACATCATCCCGAAAGATCGGCAATAATACTAAGACCCGATAGAAGCCATAGAAATATGTTTGTTCTTTATTCGATGCGATCGATACGATGATCTAACAAATGTTTAGAAATATCACGCATAGAGATCGGATCGATACTATTGATCCAAATGGGTTTTAGTATAAAATGATCAAAAAGAAAATTTGTATCGATAGCATAAAGAATTAAAAGCTCGAAGCGGATCCTGCAGGATCTTGTTTCGAGCTTTTTGTTGAGCCTTTTAGAGCGGATGATGTATTATACTATTTTTCGATAGATGCGGTACGATCCGTTTTGCGACCGCTTCGTTGGATCTTTTGCGGAGCATGGATCGTGGCTTCGGAACTCACAAGGCTATAGCATCGATCCTTTATTTTGAAAATTTCTTGAAGAACACATCGAAGTCTTGGAATTCTTCCGGCTGGTAAACATAAGCAAGATATTTTTCGTCCGCTCCTTCCATCGTTGCGAACTGGGTATATCCTGCCATCATACCTCCCTGATGATAGATGGTGTACATTCCGAGCGTCATCTTTGATTTTTTGATCTCGCCTTTTTTGAAGATCTCCGGCTCGCTATGACCGTCGAGCTCCGGTACGGTCTGTACCAATACGATACTCATATCGCTTTCCCGATAGCCGATGATCAGGCTCGTGTACTCATATGTGGTTTTTCGTGCAACGATAAAGTCACTGTTCGTGATATTCAATCCGTAGCCGTAAACGATCTTGTAGCTGTCCCCATCCGCTACAGCTGAATCGAAGAGTTCGCGCATCCTTTTCTTGTTTGCATCGGAACGCGCTGTATCCCATTCTTTTTTCTTGAACAAATCAAAAATTCCCATTCCCTGCTCCTTTCGACACAGTATAAGATCTTTTTGGATCCTATCATAATATTTTTGACCCATGATATACTGCAGGATGATCTCATTTTACCAAAGGGAAGGATAAAATACAATACTTTGCAAAAACAGCTCTGTGATCCCCCAAAATATTGCCTATGATCCTATTATCCGACAAGATCGACAGATAGATACGATCTTCGTTTCGATAGATCGATGCAGCGACGGGGGTACTATCCATTACAAGCTATAAAAATGGTACCCGGTGGGAAATCTAAAGGATCCGTATAACATAAAAAGTGAAAAGATCATGGAGAGGACAAAGATCCGTAACAAACGAAGAGATCATTCAATATTAAAAACTTTTGACGATCATTACAAATAAAGAAACAATTTGAAATACAAAGAGATCGATCTGTTGTACGAGCTCAGAAAATCAAGTGAATAGATAATAAAAAAATAACGTATCGCTAAGATCTGCTTATAAATATTCAATTTATTTCTTAAAAAATGCGATCTAAAGAAGTGATTTTTTGTTGATAAACAAGGAAGCTCGTGTTATACTAGAGAGAAAGTGATCGGCTTTAGGATCTTGTATATTTCATATCAAAAAAATAAATCTGACAAATTTCAACAGCTTTGTAGACGGATATGTCCGCAACAGAGATTTTGATGTTGAAATGAAGTTATGCGGATCATTTTAAGTATGACAGAAATACAGTACCTTTGCCAAAAGATCATTTCTAATACAAATACAAAAGAAGCAGTATCATAAAGTAGGCCTTGCTTGGATATTTTTTAGGTAAGGGATGTTTTTTAGAACGCTATATAAGGAGGAGTAGCATGAATAGTTTTTGTGATATAGGTTCGGATTTTAAAGGAAGATACAAGAAGCGTGCGATCAATGCTTTTGTGACTGCGACGGAAAAGATCATGGAAGAGGAAGGGATCAACAAGGTGACGATCCGAAAAGTGTCGGATCTTGCCGGCTACAGCTCTGCAACGATCTATAGCTACTTTGAGAATATCGACCATCTGATCTTATTCTCATCGATGAGATTTTTGGATGCGTACATCCAGGCGATCCCCGAATACATCAAAGATGAGACGACATCGATCGGAGTCTTCAAAAAAGTTTGGGAATGTTTTGCGCATCATGCGTTTCAGCGAGCGGATATTTTTAACACGCTGTTCTTCTCGAAGCTGGAGGATCGACCTGAGGATCATATGACCGAATACTATTGTATCTATCCGATCAAGGATCAGGATTATCCGGAACCGATCCAAAGAATGCTGCGAGAGACTACGATCTACGAGCGCAATATGATATTGATCAATGAAGCGATCGGAGAGGGATATATAACGGAAAAAAATCGTGACGAGATCAGTGATATGACCATATTTATCTTTGAGAGCATCCTTCATCGTGTATGTATGGGAGAGATCTTGCCTGAAGAGGCGGAGATCAAGATGAAGAAGTATCTTGATCGGATCTTGGATATCGAGATGTGTGTCAGTAATGCGAAATAGATCATAGATGGATAAATTCAGAGAGCGGTCTGCACCGACCTTCGATCGTTGGATATCCGGTCCAATTTTTGGGAGTCGTCGGTACAGAGGCTCTCTTTTTGTTTAGAAATTTTTGGATCCGAAAATTAAAGGCTATAATATCGACTCAAAATTTGATATACTATAGGTAATCTGTGCCGACCATAGGCACATCAAACAATAGATAGGAAAAGATATGCAATTTATCACGAACAATGAATTGGAAACAAAAGCTCTCGGAGAGAAGTTGGGACGCCTCCTGAAACCGGGAGATTGTATTTGTTTGGACGGCGATCTCGGTGTAGGCAAAACACATTTTACAAAAGGACTTGCTCTCGGGATGGGGATCGAAGAGGAGATCACGAGCCCGACTTTCACGATCGTTCAGGAATATAACGGAAAGACCCGCCTATATCATTTTGACGTTTATCGGCTTTTTGACGAAGAAGATCTCTATGGGATCGGATTTGAAGATCATCTCCGCGGGGACGGCGTGATCGTGATCGAATGGTCGGACAAAGTGAAAGGGGCTTTACCGATCGATCGACTGGAAATACGGATCGAATATATGTCGAAAGCGGAAAAAAGAAAGATCGTGATGTCTCCTTTGGGCACGGCTTCACGGGGATTGATCGAAAAAATGCAGGAAGGACAGAGCATATGAGAGTATTGGCGATCGACACGTCTTCATCGATCCTTTCGCTGGGTCTGATGAGGGATGGCGTAATGATAGGAGAATCTGCACTGAACAAACCGATGAGCCACAGTCAAGAGCTGATGCCTCGTATCCGACACCTGTTTGAAGGTGCGGGAGAAAAGATCCGGGATGTGGATCTTTTTGCGGTGACGATCGGCCCGGGCTCTTTTACAGGGATCCGGATCGGCGTTGCGACAGCCAATGCTTTTGCGATGGCGAATGCGAAAAAAGTCGTGGGCATTCTCACCCTAGAGGCTCTGGCATACAATTTTTCACACTCGGATGCCTTTATTTTTACCACGATGTCCGCACAGCGCGAGGACTATTATCGAGGGGTCTATTCTTTTGATAAGGATGGAGAGCTTGAAACAGTCCAAAAAGAGTCGGTACGGGACAAACAAACGATCATCGGGGAGATCATGATGGCATCAAAGAAAAAAAAGGTGATCATTGCGGGCGAATTGGCGGACGATCTCCGTAAGGATGAACGATTTTTTGAACTTTTGTCCGATCAAGATCAACAAAATAATATTATTGAAATCGCTCGAAGTGCCGATAACTATATAAGAGGTGCTGTATTGTGCCGGATCGCAGCGGATCGAAAGGGTAGCGTATCATTCGTCTCTCCGGTGTATATTCGCAGACCCCAGGCGGAAGAACAGTATGAGGCGCGTCGAGAGAAAAGGGGCGATCATGAATGAAGGGCTGATCTTCCAAAAAATGAGTCATGAACATGTCGATCAGGTCTATGCGATCGAGGAGCTGTCTTTTTTTACACCTTGGAGCAAAAAGTCGATCCACTCGGAAGTGGATGATCCGATCGGTCGTTATATCGTGTTGACGGACAAAGATAAAGTGGTAGCTTATGGCGGTTTTTGGGTAGTAGGACCGGAAGCGAATATCAATAATGTCGCGGTCACGCCGGACTATCGGGGCAGAGGGATCTCTCGCCTGCTGATGGGACGGTTGATCGAGATGGCGAAGGATGAAGGAGCAAAGGAGCTTTATTTGGAGGTCCGTTCCGGCAATCATGTGGCTCAAAATCTATACCGATCGTTGGGCTTCAAGATGATCGGTCTTAGGAACGGGTACTACATCGATACGCAGGAGGATGCGATCGTGATGCTCTTGGATCTGCAAGTAGAGAAATAATAGGATGAACAAAGATATCAATATTTTGGCGATCGAAACGAGTTGTGATGAGACAGCTGCTGCGGTGATAAGGAACGGGCGGGAGATCTTATCCAATGTCGTTTCCACACAGATCGAAATACACAAAAAATTTGGCGGCGTGGTGCCGGAAGTGGCATCTCGCAATCATATCATCAATATAAATGAAGTGATACGCGATGCGCTGGACCGGGCGAACACCACTTTTGACGAAGTGGATGTGATCGCGGCGACCTACGGACCCGGACTGGTCGGGGCGCTGCTCGTAGGGCTATCGACAGCGAAGGCGCTGTCTTATGCGCTCGATATCCCTTTTGTAGGAGTCAATCATATCGAAGGGCATATCGCGGCAAACTATCTGGCTTTTCCCGAACTGGAGCCGCCATTTATCGCACTGGTCGTTTCGGGAGGACATACGCATATCATCGAAGTCAAAGGCTACGATGAGTATCATATCTTAGGGAAGACGAAGGACGATGCGGCGGGAGAAGCTTATGACAAAGTCGCTCGCGCGATGGAACTCGGTTATCCCGGAGGTCCGTTGATCGACAAGCTGGCTCGAGAAGGAAGGGCTACGATCGACTTTCCGAAGGCGATGATGCACGACGGCTATGATTTCAGTTTTTCCGGAGTCAAATCTGCGGTGCTGAATCATCTCAACAGCAAAAAAATGAAGAATGAGACCTATGACAAAGCCGAAGTGGCAGCTTCTTTTCAAAAAGCGGTAGTAGATATTTTGGTACAAAAGTCGATCCGGGCTACGATCGACAAAGGTTATGAGGCACTCGTACTTTGTGGCGGAGTGTCGGCAAACTCGGCATTGAGAGAGGTAGCGGAACAGGAAGCAAAGGAGAATAGGATCAAACTTTACTATCCGCCGCTGTCGCTATGCACCGATAATGCGGCAATGATCGGTGCAAGCGGATATTATCGATATATTACCGGCGGGAGCTCGGATATCGATCTGAATGCAAAGCCCAACTTGAAAATAGGAGAGCAATGAGCTAAAGGAGAGCAAAATGGACGTATATTTGGCAAGGCAGCCGATCTATGATGCAACCAGAAAACTTTCTGCGTATGAACTGCTTTATCGCGCAGATGAAAACAATCGCTTTGCAGCCGGGGTGGACGGGGATGAGGCGACCTCGATCCTGGTATCCGATGCGATAACGATTTTCGGCATCAATAATATCACGAATGGGAATCTGGCATATATCAACTTTACAAAAAAATTGATCATGGATGACTTCGCAATGCTTCTCAGCCCGGAGGAAGTGGTGATCGAGATCTTGGAAGATACGATCATCGATGATCAGATCATTGAAAAACTGGCAGAATTAAAAAACAAAAACTACACCATCGCATTAGATGATTATACCGGAGATCCGCAATATGACAGCATCATGAACTATGTGGATATCATCAAGGTGGATTTTTCCGAGATCACGCAGGAGAAGGCGGTGGAGATCGCGAAGACCTACAGCGAAAAAGGAAAATTGATGCTGGCGGAAAAGATCGAAACGGAAGAAGAGTTTTTGATCGCGATCCAAAGTGGGTATAAGCTGTTTCAGGGGTATTATTTTTCTAAACCGAATATGATGAAAAAAAGCTCTGTAAAACTTGATGCAAGCGGTTATGCGACCATCATTGCGGAGCTGGGACGTTTTGAACCGGACTTTCAGAGTCTTTCGGGAGCGATCAGGACGAACCCGAACCTGACATACAAACTGTTTCAATATGTCAATACATTGAAATTCTCCCAAAAACAAAAAGTGACATCGATCCAGATGGCATTGGTCACGATGGGATTGAATGAAGTCCGACGATGGATCCTGTTGATCATGGCAAGAGAGTTTTGCAAGGACAAACAGGATGAATTGGTGAAGACATCTTTTGTAAGAGGGGTCTTTGCCGAAAAGTTGGCACAGCGAAGACCGTCTCTTTCCGGGCGGTCACATGAAGCATTTTTGATGGGCATATTCTCCATGATGGATGCGATTGCCGGACAATCCTTGGAAGATATATTAAAGCAGATCCCGTTGGATGATGATATCAAATCGGCTTTAGGGGGATATGACAATGAGTTTGGAGAATTACTGGAATTTGTTGAGAATTACGAAAGGGCGAATTGGGACAAGATCTATAAAGAGCTGCGTAAGTATAATTTGGATCGAGAATCCACTTTAAGATTATATCTGGAATGCGTTGTTTACGCAGATCTATTGTTCAATAATGATCCAACACTCACATCATAGACGGAGGGGACAGATGGATGTATTTATAGCACGTCAACCCATTTTTAATGTTTCCAGACAATTGATAGCTTATGAACTTTTGTTTCGGGACAATATCGAGGCGACTCAATTCTCAAATATCGACGGTACCACCGCGACCAGTATCCTGCTTTCGGATGCGCTTACGGTATTCGGGCTTGAAAATCTGACCAATGGGAAGCCGGCGTTTATCAACTTTACTCGCAAGCTGATCATGAATGATTTTGCCTATGTTTGTACGCCGGACGAGATCGTGATCGAGGTCGTGGAAGACACTTTGGTCGATGAGGTATTGGCGGAAAAGCTGAAAGAGTTGAAGAATGCAGGATATCGGATCGCGATCGATGACTATGTGGGAGACGAGTCATTCGACAGGATCCTGGATTATGCGGATATCATCAAAGTTGATTTTTTGAATATGCCGCTTGAAAAAAGAGAAGCGATATCAAAAAAACTTACAAAGATGGGAAAGGTCATCTTGGCGGAAAAAGTTGAATCCATCGATGATTTTCAGCATGCGGTCAAGCATAACTACTCTTTGTTCCAGGGCTTCTATTTTTCCAGACCGAATACGATCAAGAAGAAGTCGCTGAATATCCATCCGGGAAGTTATGTACAGATGATCCGAGAGCTCAGCAAAGGAGAGCCGGATTTCAACAATCTGACAGACTCCGTGAAGAAGAATGTCGGCTTGACCTATAAGCTTTTGCAGCATATCAATACATTGCGTTACTTCCGATATTTTCGCGTAAAATCGATCCGTATGGCGTTGGTCACGCTCGGGCTGGATGAGATCCGGCGCTGGGTATTGCTGATGATGGCAAGGGATCTTGGTCGCAAGAACAACGAAGAATTTATCAAGATGGCGTTCATTCGAGGGATCTTTGCCGAAAAGATCACGCTCAAATCAAGACATAAGCTCCGAAGCAATGAGGCTTTTATCATGGGAATGTTCTCGATGATGGATATGATCGCCGAGGCGGATATTCAAGAAACTCTGAAGGACATGCCATTGGAAAAAGATATCGTCGATGCCATCCTGGGCGATGAAGAAAGTGATTTCTTCTATATCCTGAACTTTGTGATCTCTTATGAGCAAGGGGATTGGGAGAAGATCTCGGAGCTTGAATCGGAATTTATGATGACGAGAGATGAGATGGCAAAATGTTATTTTGACTGTATCTTCTATACGGATACATTATTTGACACCTTATCGGACAACTAAGAGCCGCATTATTTCATATTTTATTCCCAAGAGTGCTTGACACGGAGCATATTTTGCCATAACATTAGAGTATATTGTCGGTAGGAGGAGAGATATGGATCAAGTGTATATCGGGATCGCGCTTGCGGTGGCAGTGGTCGTCGTGATCGTTGCGGTAGGCGCGCTTCAGGTCGCAAAAACAAAGCCGAAAGAGTCGAAGTCCGCTGAGAAAAGGAAAAAAAGAAATCGAAGATAGCATAAAAAAGCCGATCCGAATGAGTTTGTCTCAGGGATCGGCTTTTTTATGTTTCATACTCATTCTTTGACGGATATCCTACGAAGACCCGATAGAAAGCATAGAAACGGTGTCATACCATTCTCCGATAGAAGTGTGGCTCTATACTTTTGGATCACAAAAATTCGTCCGATCTTTTACGAAATACAGATCATGCCCCATAGTCCAAAGGAATAGCAATATCATTCCTTATTCGATATGACCGGCAAGATCATACGAAACGATCCATTCGTGGAAGTATCATCCATAGGGATCGATCGGATGCTTAGTATCATAAATAAATTTCTTCATATTCCAAGCCGTCAAAATCTTTATCTTCATGGCTAATGATCAAAACAAGATCATTTTTGCATAGGTCGGCAATAACATCTTTCATGATCTTCTTTGTGTTTTTATCCACTCCTTCAAAGGGTTCATCAAATAGAAAGATCGATGCGTCACAATTGATCGTTCGGAGAAAAAGGATCAATCTCTTCTCACCACCTGAAAAATCACTTTTATCATCCGCTCTGTTTTCAAATCGGTCCAATATGTTCAACGACATACTATTAGCCTCATTTTTTCCAAAAAGCGTTATATTATCGTATAAATTTGCATCATACAAAATATTTTTTTGGTTCATATATGCTATAGAGGGGGACTCTTCATTCAGGCTTAAATGTACATCTCCTTCAAAATCATTATATAATCCGGAGATTATATTAAAGAATGTACTCTTTCCTTTTCCGTTATCACCGGATATCCGATACAGCCCGGGTCCCGTCAGTCTGGTCGATATATTTTCGATCACATCATTCTCTCCATAACGATAACATAGATCCTCTATAATGATCTCCGGTCGCCCGGATCGTATCGTTCTTTTATCCGCTTTGTCTATTTGGTTATCGATCAATGGATCGATCCGCTCGACCACAGGCTCCAAATTGTTTTTCATCGCTTTAAACTGGAACAGCTCGGCTATAGGCAGATAGATCGCTCCCAAAAATCCATATACTGCTACCAATGTACCCAGAGTCATTTGACCGTTGACGATCCTTACGATCGATAAGCCGAGTATAGTCACCGGCATAAAACTGCTCAAGAAATTTCTAATAAAATAAAATATAGCGGTCCATTTTTGAAAACTTTTTTCTTTGTTGTAAAGCTCCGCCGTATTCTTCTTGATCTTCTTGATACTGGATCCTTCGATATTATGAGATTTGATGCTCATGAAGTTCTCCAATATATCAAGAAAAGACTCATTCAGTCGATCTCTCGCTATATACCCTTCGTTTACAAATTTTTGCATGGGCTTCATCGTAAATTGAGTGGATATATAATATAAGGGTACGGACAACAATACTATGATCCCGATCACTCGATCCAAAGAAAACAGCAAAACATATGTTATCACAAATCGTATCGAATTGGCGACCATCATAAAATAATAGAGCGAAACATATTGACCGATCTGAGCAACATCATTCGTCATCAATGTAGACAGGTTGCCGGGCGTGATATTTTTTGATTCGGAATAGGGCCAAGTCAAGATCTCGGACATGATATCATTTCTGACATCACGCTCGATGTCTTTTTGAAAAACTCTTAGATAGTAATCATATACCAGCAAGGTCACTAATGTGACCGAGACTTGCAAAACAAGCACGACAAAAAAATTTTTCCAGGCATCGTCTATGTTTTTTTGTTCGATCGCATCGATCACAAATTTAAAACTGTAATTATAAAGCAAAGCCAATATATTACAGATCGTAACGGCTATTACCAGAAGAAAAGATCGAGATCTATGATCTTTTATTAGACTTTTTATGTACCTCATACTTCATCCCCCCCTAAGTTATATAGTCAATAAAGTGGTTCTTTATTTTATGGATATCTCCACTTACCACCTTCAGGAGTATTCTTTCTAATGTAAACTCGAATCTTTCTTTTTTCACACAAAAATCATCTAAAAAAGAAATCTTCTTCTCCTAATACTATTAAATTTACTATAAAAATAAAATGATTTATATATTTTTGCAACACGATCAAGTTGTCGGTGCGTGTGCTGTAGGATTTTTCTGTTGACATGCTCTAAACCGTTCGTAGATCTTACCTTTTTCGACCTTGCCGATCATGTGTAGTAGGATCTGTGTCTTGTTGTTGGGATCGAAGGTCCGATGACTCTCCACCAAAGATGCCCGACCCGGCTTGTCTTCGGTGAGATCGGGACGACATCATTTCACTGACGATCCCTTGCACGTCAAGCGAATGATCGATCGCCGGGTGGGGGTCTTATCGGATATTTGTATCACTACAGGATCGGCTGATCGCCGGGATCTCTCTGCCGTGTCGATCGCCTCGGGGCGGATGCTGTTTGTTCCCGTATTTTTTCGACAAGGGAGCACATTGTAGTGATCTAGGGAAGGTCGGGAAGTCCCGAAGATCGGATCATAAGATCTTCATCGCGCGAAAGATCGAAAGTCGCCGTATCCGCTCGAAGCTGATAGATCACATCTTTGCGCTCGACGACGATGGTAGTCTTTTCTGAAAGTTTTTCATCACCGGAGATCTTGTCCAAGAGTTCTTTTGCCGGATTGATCGCAAAGGGATGCCCAACACTTTGGAGCATCGTGAGATCGCCGTTGGTATCACCATAAGCAAAACTTTGCTCAAGATCGATATCATAGTCTGCGACGAGTTGCCGAATGGCTTTCAGTTTGCTTACGGAGTCCCACATCGGAACGATCTCGCCCGTGAAAACACCCTTTTGAAAAATATATTTTGATCCCATATATACATCGGCTTTCCAAATATTTGCCATTTGTCGGACCAAAAAATCGGGGCTTCCGGAAATAAATATGACCATATGCCCGAGCTCCCGGTGTTTTTGGATGCGATGTTTTGTAAAACGATATACCTCATCCGCCCGACTTCGCATCGTATGTCTTGCGGTGAACATGATATCGCCATAAGAAACACCCATCAGACTTTCGACATAAGCTTTTGAAATATCGTCCAAAAAATCATCGTATGCCAAACGACGCTTCTGCCAGCGTTCTTCAGAAAAATTGATATTTCCACACCAAGTAAGATCGTTTATGATCCCGTATTCGCGCATTTTGCGAAAATGAGCGATCATCAGAGAATCTCTGAAGATCGTCCCGTCAATGTCAAAAAAAGCTGCTGTTCTTTTATTCATGATCACCTCCAGTTTATAATATTCTATCACGATTTGTAGCGGAATGCATTATATTTCATTCGATAAGGGGAGCGATATCCGGAAAGGAATGGATGCGGTTCTATGATCGCTATCGGGTGTTAGCATCACTCTGTCGATGTGGATAAGTTTCACGGGAAAAGGAAGAGGTTTTGGTGCCGGGGTCGTTCGCATCAGCTCGAAGCAATCGTGCCGAAGAGAGGGGTGAAAAGATCGGACCGGATCTCTTCGGATCCTGTGATATCAACAGAAACGCTTTGATCGTTCAAGAAGTGATGCAGATCTTTTCGGTTCAAATTTTTTGTCGATCGAGTGAATGGGAAAAAATTTTTGTGGATAAAAAAGGGATAGGTTTTGTAACTGTAGAAAATAACAAATGTTTATAACTTTGTGGATAAGTGGATAAACTTGTCAAGCACTTTTTTTGAAAAAATAGCATTGACTTTGGGTTTGTGCTGTGCTTGGCGGAGCGGAGCATATTTTCTGCAAGTGATGATCCGATCGATCGGTAATACTATTATCCTTTAGAGCTATCGCTTAACAACATTTTTATTTTTATATCTTGTAGGAAGTGGCGAGCGGCACCGCTGCAGTATCCTATCGAAACTGTGCTTATATGCTCATTGTTAGTTGGATAATAGTATAAAGTATCACTTTTGAGATCATACCGTATCGATCTGACAGGATCGACGAAGCGTTTCATTATTGCTTGAGACGGATCTTGAGAAGATACATAAAAATTTCCCTTACATTCTTTTCAAAGTAATTAAAAGTGTGTATAATAGATCCAAACAATGGTAAACAGATCTTTGGTCCGGATCGATGTGGATATAGGGGGGTGAGCACGTTGATATCGGAGAAAGGATCTTCAAATTTATTTTAGCAGAAGGAGGTTCTGATTTGGGAACTTTATTAAAGAAATGGCAGGCTTTAAGTCTGGTCAAGAGGATATTGGTGGGTCTGTTGATCGGTACGGGGCTTGCTCTTGCTGTGCCGAGTCAGGCAAAAGGGATCACGATCTTCGGTTCGTTATTTGTCGGCGCATTGCGTGCAGTTGCACCGATCTTGGTGTTCGTTCTCGTAATGTCTGCGATATCTCAGCATAAAGAAGGACATCAGACGAATATGACATCCATCATCGGACTGTATCTGTTGGGAACTTTTTTGGCTGCGCTGGTAGCGGTCGTTGCAAGTTTTGCGTTTCCTGTTATGTTGGAGCTTGCAACGAATACTTCGGAGATCACACCGCCGGGCGGGGTGGTCGAAGTGTTGAGAACTTTATTGTTGAATATTGTAGATAATCCGGTAAAAGCACTGTTTAACGCAAACTATATCGGGATCCTTTCGTGGGCGGTAGTTTTGGGTTTTGCGCTGCGAAAGGCTGCCGACTCGACAAAAACGATGATCAACAACTTTTCGGATGCGGTATCTCAAGTGGTCCGCTGGGTCATCAATTTTGCTCCGCTTGGGATCATGGGGCTTGTGTTTGATGCGGTATCTACAAGCGGTATCGAGATCTTTACCACTTACGGAAAACTTTTGGCAGTCCTTGTAGGGTGCATGGCGTTCGTTGCGCTTGTTGTCAATCCGATCGTCACATTCCTGATGATCAAACAAAATCCGTATCCGTTGGTATTGAGATGTTTGAGAGAAAGCGGCGTAACGGCATTCTTTACACGAAGCTCGGCTGCGAATATCCCTGTAAATATGTCCCTTTGCGAAAAGTTGGGATTGGATAAGGACACTTATTCCGTATCGATCCCTCTGGGAGCTACGATCAACATGGGCGGCGCGGCGATCACGATATCGGTGCTGGCTCTGGCGGCGGCTCATACGGTAGGCGCACAAGTGGATATCGGAACGGCGATCATTCTGAGTGTGCTTTCGGCGGTATGTGCCTGCGGTGCATCCGGAGTGGCGGGCGGATCCCTGTTGCTGATCCCGTTGGCATGTAGTTTGTTCGGTATTCCGAATGATGTGGCGATGCAAGTCGTTGCGGTAGGATTTATCGTTGGGGTCATCCAAGACTCCTGCGAAACGGCTCTTAATTCATCAACGGATGTTTTGTTCACAGCGACTGCTGAGTTTGCTGAGTGGAAAAAAGAAGGAAGACCGATCGTTATTCCTAAGAGTTGATCGAATTTGAAAATGATTTTTGAAAAGCCTCTTAAGAGATCTTTCTTTTGGGGCTTTTTGTTTTATAAGATCATAGATGATACTATTTTTATACTATTATTCTTTAGAACTGCCACTTATCAACATTTTTATTTTTTATAGATTGTAAGGAATGATAACCTACCGCTATGCTTCTATCGGAGCGAAAAAATATCTATGCGATGATCTTGTTGGATGATAGTATTATACTAAAACCTAAGACGTGCAGTCATAGCGACGAAGATCATGATAAAAAACTTGTTGACACGAAAAGGATCCGATGATATATTAATAGTCGCGTCAAAAAACATTAAATGGGAGAATACTTTTTCATTAATGGATCGCAAAACGGTTTTGAAATTTTTTTATTGAATTTGAGAAAAAATTATTGACAAAAAAACTCAACTCCATTATACTAATAAAAGTCGCCACGAGCGGTGACGAAAAAAGGCAAAAGACA
>JAUMYO010000008.1 GCA_030528605.1 Peptostreptococcaceae bacterium
TTTCCAAGTTTTTACCGATCGCCGTGTTGTTCGTTCCCAGTTGTCTGTGTGAATTCAGTGCTGAAATATTGTGTTGTATCCTCATTGTTTTACCTCCATGTAAGTTCCTGAAGAAAATCCTTTTTCTTCGATGATTCGTGATCACATTTCTCCGAGCTGAACGTTCAAGTACTCTTTGATCTGCTATTAGTTTATCGTGTCCTTATAGGCAATACTTAATACGATCAACAAAAACTTTTTCAATTTCTCAAAAAACATCCAACAATGACCGACCACGATGTTACAGAATCATGAACGAACATTTTACAACACGATATTTTGAATCATATCCACGACTGTATGATAGAAGGTCGTAGGGAACGATGGCAGTAGGTCACGGATATCCGATCTCCCTGCGGTCATTGTATATCTCGTCAACCCATTCATGGAACCTACCGGAGATCTTTATCGCTTCGTTCAAAAATCAGGTTCGGTTCGTAACCCCATCGTTCCGCCGTTCCAACAGAAAAAACAAAGTCCCGATCTGCAAAATTATTGTTGATTCAAATTTTCCGTGATCTGTTTGAAAAAATCGGCTCCCCATAGATCGAGTTTGGAGACATCGCGAATAAATGGTGATACATCTTGTTTTGCTTGTGCAAAATCCATACTGTCGAATCGTTCACAGAGCATTTGTTTTATATCATCAAGGGAGCTTTCTTTATTTTCGTCGATATGCCCTGAATCGATCAAGCGTTCTCGCAAGTGCGGAAGATTTACCGCAGTACCTCTTGAGAGATAAAACACATAGTCATACAGATCTCTTCCCTTGATCCTCCCACGCCACGCTCGGGCAAGTACAGCATGGATCTTCCCTGCAAACAGAGATGGCAGATCATATAGATTAACTTCGTAAGGAACGGGAAGAAGTCGATACTTCCGTTCAAATGTAGCATATTTTGGCGGACTCACATCCACTTCAAATTTTATTTTAATGATCTCATTATTTGCTACCGAACCGGCAGCCTGCTTGTCAGCATAGAGCATGAGCAGATGCTCTCTCGTATTCGCTTTCAGAAAAGCAGAGCGGATAGTACTGTCTTTCGTTTTTTCTTTTTCCGTGATACCCACATTCAAGCCGAAGGATCGGATCTCTTTTTGAAGTACCGGAAAAAAATCAGACATCTTAAAATCAAGATCGATCGTCGCAAGCGAAAAATCCAGATCTTCCGAAAAACGATCTAATCCATAGAAAATACGCAGAGCCGTTCCTCCATAAAAAGCCGCTTCTTTGAAAAATCCTGCTCTGGAAAGCCCACACAGGACGATTTCCTGCATGATCTCTTTTAACGCATTTTTTTGATCATAGAGCGTTTGGATCTCATACGCTTTGAGCATCTGTTGCAACATTTCATTCATCCTATCGCCTCCTCATTAAGCTACAAAGTTTTTTGATGTTTGTGGCATGATATTTGTCGCTCAGTTTTGTGATCTTATCCGTCTCCAAGTTCCGAAGGTCGGATCTCTCGATCCGAAGATCATCGAATAATAACATCGCAAGCTCTTTTGTATTTTTTACGGGACGCAAGATATACAGTTGATCGCACAGTGCCTTTTCGGGCGATGCGATACGATACCAGTAATCCCCCTCATTTTTCAGCTCAATATATAAAGGAAATGCTTCCGGTGGAACATCTCGATAGGTGAAGACCCCAAATGGAGTGTCATATCTTTTCTTTTTCTTTTTTTCAAAGGTGGCGCAGGTGATCGTATAGACAGCTTCGGGGATCATTCCGTGATATGAAAGCGCATATTCAAACGAAATGTAGGATGGTCCGTAAATGCTTGCAGCCAAAAGATGACCCGATACATTTTTGTCCGTTTCGTATAGACCCTTGGTGATCTGAACATACTCTCCTTTTTGAACCATCCGAGAAAGTTTGGTCTTTGGAGAGGCGTAGTTCTTTAATTCTTCTAAGATCATCGCCGTTGTTTTTATCATATTCTCACCTCATAGTACGATTATATGCAACTTTCCGGTGAAAATCAAGCATTTTTATAATTTCTATTTTGAGCTGACAAACATCGTTTGTCCTGTCAACCACCTCTGCCTTCCCCCACAGACCACATAAAACTCTACGCCCCTTCCGGATCCGTAGAGTTTTATTTATTGTGCTTTGATCTCTTTATCGGGTATCCGTATCTCGAGGGCAAAATATTCTCCGTCCGCTACGCTCATGGATCCGCCGATGTCTTCCAGCTTTCGGCGGATCGTTTGGAGACCTTCTCTTTCGTGGATCGGATCTTGCGGTCGATCGCCGTCGTTTCGGATGCCGATCAGCAGTTCATCGCCTTCTCGGACGGCATCGATCCAAATATTTCTCGCCCGTCCGTGGATGACGGCGTTGATGACGGCTTCGGAGAAGATCTCCAAGATCAGAGACTCGGGCGCGCTGCGAAGTGTGAAGCGTTCGATATGGAGATCCGGTCCGAACGGCGCGAATACATCGATCATATTGTCGATCTTCTCGTGGAAGGTGTCTTCACGAAGGACGAGCCCCTGCTCGATGATGTCGGTGAGTTTGTCGATCTTTCGTTTGGCACTGTCTTCTCCAAATAGGATGTGATCGATCACGCTGACATGGTAGCTGAGTTTGGTGTGGAGATGGTATTTGATCCGGAGCAGCATCTCCTGTTTTTTGTTTTCGTTGAGGTGGTCCAAAGCGTTTCGCAGTTTGTCTCCGAGCTTTTGTTGGTCGAGGGTCTTTTCTTCGAGCCGGCGGATCAGATCTTCGGCTCGGGTGATGTCGAAGCTGTGGATCTGACGACAGGTGCGTCGTTTGAGAGGGATCTCGCTCTGCTCGAATCGCCAGTATCTGCCGCCGACCGAAAGCCGTGCGCCGGCTGCTTGGATCTTTTGCCAAAACAGATCGGCATTTCTGCTCTCGGTCCCGCAGATCGCCTGCTCGAGGGCTCGCGCTTGACCGTTTGCAAAGAGGATCCGTCCGTTTTTCTCGGAGAAGAGGATGCCTTCGGGCAGATGGTCGAGGGCTTCTTTGAGGCTGAGTACGGAGAGCCCTTCTTTGAGTCGCCGGATACGGTATCTCAGGGTGAAGATCGATCGTACAAAGATCAGTATCAAGCTCGTCCACAGCAGCATCTCCTGTCGTTGTGTCTTGAGCTGAAATGGGATGTCGGCGGGTATATTGCCGGATCCGATCATGCCGCGATCGAATCGGGCATACGCATAGTATAGAGCGATGAGTATGACAAGTAATGTCGCTTCCACAAGCAGGTCCGCGATCTTTTGGTTTTGTTCCGACTCTTTGTCCAATATCAGGAGCAGAAGGGTCAAAAATTGCGATCCGGTCATCACAAAAAGGAATAGACCGATGACCGCTGTCTGTGAAGCGGTGAGTATCGGTAGGCTCATATCTCCCTCCTTTGCTTGCTCCCGATCTCTTCCGGCAACATGGCGATCCGGAGGGTCAGGACGGTCTCTTTTGCTTCTTTGTCGTATTTCGTTTGGGCGGTGAAGCCCGATCGACGGATGATGTCCAAGCTCTCCCGATCCCAGTCTTCTTCGCCAAATCGCTCCAGATAGACCGCGCATCGGCAGATCTCTTTTCGTTGGCTGAGTCGGATCAAAACGGAGCTGCTCAGGACGGCATCCGCCTGTTTGATGATCGTGCATAGGATGTCAAAGAGGGCAAGTGCATCATTTTCTCGGAGATGATCGCCAAAGTTGTTGATGATGTGTACGCGCATTTGGAGCACCTTGGCGCATTCTTGGATCCCATGGATGAGTTCTTCGATACGGATCGGCTCATCGCTCTTGGCTGCGATCAACAATCGTGTCTTCCATTTGAGATAGCGGAATGAAAAGCTGATACGGTATAAAAATCGTTGCCCTTGTTGCTCCGTGGTGTTGCCCGGATCCGTCAGTCCCTGTTTTACTTGGGCAAGCTGTCGGCTGAACTGTTGTTCGATATCCTGATAGATGGCGTTTTTCCATTTTGCCGCCGCGAGCCTTGATTCGATCTCCTCTCTTTCGGCGAGCAGGTCGTTGTCTTTTTCGAGTTGGCGCAACAGGTCATGAAGTTTTCGTTGCAGTTCCCGGATCGGGCGGATGTCGCTCCACCACAGGGTATGACCGCCGCGGATCTTTTTGCCGAAAAGCAGATATCCTCCGACCTCTTCTGCCGAAAAGTCTTCTTTTTCCTTCAGCTGTCGGATCCCGTTGTCCAAAAGCTCGGCAGGGATCTCTCGGCTGCTTCGATAGCGTATGGTGTAAGCTCGATCGAGCACGACCATATTGAGGTCGGAAACACAAAACAGGTGTTCGTAGTTCATCGTACCGCTCAGGATGCCTGCGTAGTAGCAGCTCTCGAGGAAGAGCAGATACACGATGCAGGTGGTGAATGTCACTTCGGAATAATAAAAGAAGTCGATGCGATAAACGAAGCCCCAAGTATGGATCGCGTACAGTGCAAACGGTATGAGCAGTGCGATCCGTCTTTTGTTGCCGGGTATTTCCCGAGAAGCACCGTCCATGAGATAGAGGGTCAGGAGGATCTGCGCGGCGATGTAGATCACGATGATCGGATAGAGCGGTCCATAGCCGGCGTTTCGGTAGAGCAGGTGGTGGATGTCTTGCGTCAGGACGAGCAAGTAGAGCAGCGCGCCGAGGATCAGGAGCGGTCTCTTGAGGATCCGGAGTTTGGAGCTTGGTCTCTGCATAAGGGCGATCCTCAGCAAGCCGTGCGGTATAAAAAGGATCGGAAGATAGTAGTTGTAGCTTGCGAGCCGGTAGATGATGCTCCCTTTGTCGCTGAAGAAGGCGATCAGGCGCACGAAAAACCAACCGATCATCAGAGCGGTGATGATCAGCAGATCTTTTTGCGTTTTGGGATCGACGGTCCGAATGTACAATGTTCCTGCCCAAAACAGGATGATCAGTCCCATCCCGAGGTAGAACATCAGATGTTCGGTGCCGTCTGCCGATCCGTAGAGGCGTTGCCGGAGCACTTCGCGGCGGATGCGTGCGGTGGATGTGTCAAAAGCTTCGGAATAGGCTCGGATCGCCTCGGGATCGAGCTGTGTTCCGTAGACTTGGGTCTCACCGGTGTCGATCGTCTGAAGATAGGGCTTCGGCAACGGTCGTTTGGACAACAGTCCATAGGTATAGACGAAGGTCCCTTCTCTCGGTATGACGATTTGTAGGTGGGGGTCTTGGCGGAGATCTTCTTCCGCCATATCGGAAAACATCAGAAGGACCGATGGAGAGATCGATCTTTGCGGTCGGTCTTCTTCGGTCATGATATGTAGTCTGCGCTCGCGATGGAGCACTCGAAGATAACTGATGAGGGTGTCCAGATCCATCTTGCCGTCACTGAGGATGCAGTCCGCTCCGACCAAAAGCTCGTCGATGCCGTGCTGTTTGTTTATCCCAAAGCTGACCGGATGATCCAGGATGTCGTCAAAACTTTGGATCCAAGCACCGGTGGGCAGCTCCGCCGGATCGACCAGCAGCACGAGAGCGATCTCGGTGTACGGATACCAGTGGAGATCGGGGTCTTGGGCACACATTTTCTCCGCTTGGATGGAATCGGTCCACACGGCGGTGATCCGTTCTTCTTTGAGATGTCCGAGCGGACTGCCGTATGCCGATCTTTCCGAACGCAGGATGGTCGCATAGGGAAGATTTTTTTGGACCAGACGATAGGTGGCGGTCGGGATCTTTTGAGGCATAATGATCGTCGGCTCGGATCCTTGCACATCGGAAAGATCGGCTGACTCCGGAATAAGCGCACAAAAAAGAAGCAGTATGATCACCACTCCGCTGATAGCGTACCACTTTTTCACAAGATCCCCTCCCCCCGTCGAATTTCTTGTTTTGCCTGCTTTCTATATGTATGATCTGTATCCTTGTAGCCTATTATACCATAAGTGAAGGGATATGGTCACCGATCCTTATTACGGTGATCTGTATCTTATTCTTTTCGTGGATCCATATACATCTCTATTTCATTTTTCAGCTGCAAAAGTCTCTCATATGTCCATTTACTCGGATCCGTTTGAGGATATATCGCTATTTCATTCTTGACCTTTTCTACTATTATCACCGGACTTTCCATAGAGTTATTATATACTGTTGCAATGTCTGCTAAAGCGATAGCATTTGGTAAAAATGACATCGTTCTCTCATATCTGGAAACGATCTTGTCGGGTGGAACATCATGCCCTCCATTGCACACTCTAAATTCCACCCTTTTCTTATTGATCTCGGGATCAAAAGTAGTTACAAAAATAAGTCTGATCTCATAACCCAGGTCTTTCGCCTTTCTCATAAATTCCAATTTGCTCTCATGAGAAAAAACCGTTTCAAAACAAAGATCTCTCTTGTCTTTCAAACAGTCTTCTCTTAATCGTTCAGCCTTATCAAAGGCTTCTTTATCAGAAAGCTTCTCTTCTCTCTTGATGTCATCCGCATTGATATAAAGCATTGAAGAGATCCTATCTTTGTATAATTCTGTTATGGTAGTTTTTCCGCTTCCATTCGGACCGGCAAATAGTATAAGCTTCGGTTTCACTATTCTACCACCTTGTCCACTACTTTAGTTCCATCCGGACGTAGCCAATAATGTGTTTTTCCATCGCAATGATAGGTAGAAAGCCCTTTCTCATGAGCCTCTTTAATGATCCTTCTTGTATGTTCTGCCAAAAGCCTCTCTCTTTCACTTTTTGGCAGTTCATCAAAAAATACTTTTTTCTCCGAAGGTGTCACGGAAGCAATATCTCTTCTCGAAAACTTTTCCTTCAAACTTTTTATTGCCGATCGTGCTGAATTTCTATTTATTCCGGAAAGTTTGACACAAGCCTCTTTTGTGGTCAGGGCAGTTGTGCCGGTATGTCTTTTCAAAAGCTTTACTTTTTTAACTTGAAGAGCCGTTTTTTTCCTTAACGCATTATTTCCCATAACCTTGCTCCTTTCGATCATGTATATGTATTTTTATTATACCATTTTCGGCAATGTTTCAAACGGCTTTGATATCAGGTCTTGCTTACCGACCGTCCCTGTAATGTGTACTGCTCTGCCCCAATATCCTTCATACTATCTTATCGACATCGTCTCGGATCCATCAAGCGTTCTCGATCACGATCTTATACTAAGATCTATCATCAACTCATTTTAGCAACAAACTCATATCCTCTCTGCCGTAAAACGGATCGATCGACAACCCATACTAATACTGAAACTTGATAGACAGTATAGAAAAATTTTCGTTCCTTATTGGATATGCTCGCAGATCGACCGAACAGATATTTAGGAATATAACGCATAGAGATCGGATCGATCCTATATGTTCAAATAGACTTTAGTATAAAGCCCGATAGAAAGCATCGAAATATATTTATTTATTGTATATCAAAAACCCGATGGAGATCCATCGGGCAAAAAACAATTTTTTAGCTTGGAGTGAGCGTCTGAAATGTTTGATTTTCGAGCCGGATCACTCGGAGAGTATATGAGCCTCCTATTATAGAACTTCGTCTTTCATCGAAAGCTGGATCTTGCCTCGCTCTTTATCGATCCCGATGACGGTAACTTTGACGATATCGCCTACAGATACGACATCCATCGGGTTTTTCACATATTTGTTGCTGAGTTTGGAGATATGGGCCAGTCCGTCGTTTTTGAGTCCGATATCGACAAACGCTCCAAAATCAACGACATTTCGTACCGTTCCGTCGAGTTTCATGCCGATGGTCAGATCGTCGATATCGAGCACATCGGATTTGAGCACGACCGGATCGAGGTTCTCTCGCACATCGCGTCCCGGTTTTTTGATCTCGGCGATGATGTCGGTCAGCGTCGGTATGCCGATATCCAGCTTTGTAGCAAGTTCTTTGACTTTTGCGGTCTCAAGCTTTTTGATCGCCTCCGGATCCGCATCGATCAGATCCTGTTCGGAGATGCCGATCTCGTTCATCAATGCTTTAGCCTTGTCGTAGCTCTCCGGATGGACCGCCGTATTGTCGAGCACTTCGGTCGAATCTTTGATGCGCAAAAATCCTGCCGATTGTTCAAATGCGCTCGCACCCAAACGCTTCACCTTGAGCAGTTCTTTTCGATTTCTGAATCGTCCCTGAGTCTCGCGGTATTCAACGATGTTCTTTGCTACCGAGGAAGAGATCCCCGACACATAGCCGAGCAAAGCGACGGAAGCGGTGTTGAGATCCACGCCGACATTGTTTACGCTCGCTTCCACGACTCCGCCGAGTGCTTCTTTGAGCCTGCCCTGATCGACATCATGCTGATACTGTCCGACTCCGATATGCTCCGGATCGATCTTCACGAGTTCCGCCAACGGGTCGATGACACGACGCGCAATGGATACCGCCCCTCTCAGCGACACATTCAGATCCGGGAATTCTTCCGTACCGAGTTTGGACGCCGAATAGACGGATGCGCCGGCTTCGTTGACGATGAGGTATTTCACATCGCGTTTTGCTTCTTTGATGATATCTGCAACGATCTTTTCCGATTCACGGGATGCGGTCCCGTTTCCGATCGCGATCAGATCGATCTGATATTTGTCGATGAGTTTGAGGATCTGCTCCTTGGTCTCGCGGACCTTGTTCTGCGGCTCGGTCGGAAAGACGGTCGTCGTGTCGAGCAGCTTGCCGGTATCATCGACGACTGCGATCTTGCAGCCGGTCCGAAATGCCGGGTCCCAGCCGAGCACGACTTTGCCGAGCACCGGTCCTTGCATCAGCAGGCTCGCCAGATTTTTCCCAAAGACCGAGATCGCGCGTTCGCCCGCCTCTTCGGTAAGGTCCGATCGGATCTCACGTTCCAGAGAAGGCAGCATCAGTCGCTTGAGCGCATCTTCGATGATGGTCATCATCAGCTCTTTGTGCAGGTCGGTACGGATATATTTTTTTGAAACGATGTTGAATATCTCTTCATCGGGGTGCAGGATCTTGACCCTGAGGACATCCTCACGCTCCGCACGATCGATCGCCAGCACCTGATAGGATTTCTCACGGATCTTCTTGACGCTCTCGGTGAATTCAAAGTACATCTGGTAGACCTTCGCGTTTTCGATCTCCTCCGCTCCTTTTTTGAGCGAAGTCTCGATCATCGCATTGGCAAAGTCGAGATCACGAACGATCTTTTTGAGCTCAAAATCTTCGGCGATCATCTGCGCCAAAATATCGCTCGCTCCCTGTACCGCTTCTTCGACCGAGTTTACGCCCAGCTCCTCATTGAGGAATTCCGGTGCTCTTCCGAAAACATCCTCTTCGCCCCTCAAGATCACGACCGACAGCGGCTCCAATCCTTTCTCGATCGCCACCGATGCTCTCGTCTTCTTTTTCTTCTTGTACGGCTCGTAGATGTCCTCGACCTCCACCATCGTCTGAGCGGCATCGATCGCCACGCGAAGTTCATCCGTCAGTTTGCCCTGCTCTTCGATCGAACGAAGGACCGCATCCTTGCGGTCCAAAAGATTTCGAAGATATCTCAATCGTTCATAAAAATCACGCAATACCTCGTCCGACATCCCGCCCGTCTGTTCCTTTCGGTAACGCGCGATAAAAGGGATCGTCTTCCCCTCGTCGATCAATGCGATCGTATTGTCCACCTGCTCGTCTCTCAGCTTAAATTCCAGTTTCAACAGCTCTTTGATATCCATAACATTCCCTTTCAACAAAAAAATAGGGCTGCACAGTACAGCCCATCCCATTACAAATTATTCAGCCCTGGTGGCGATACGATATAATATCCTTCGGCAAAATTCTCGCCGATGTTTGAGATCTTGTGCGGAATATTGCTCATAATATAAATGGTATCTCCCGGATGCAGCACATAGACATCATTGCCCATGGTCACTTCGATCACGCCCTTTGCCAACATCAGGATCTCTTCGGCATCATGGATCGTAAACTCGTCCATATCCGTTGATTGAGGTCGGATACTGAATTTAGCCGCCAGCATTTTTGCACCGTGCTTCTCGCCGTTCTCCATCGAAGTCATCAATTCGTAAGAGACCGCCGAGTTTGGAAAAAACATCTTGACCCGCTCATTCTTGCGGACCACCGGATTGTCTTTCTTGATATCGTCCATCAACAAATAGATGGGGATATTGAGTGCGTTTGAGATCTTGCGAAGTGATGTCAAAGACGGTTCGATCAGCCCACGCTCAAGCTGTGATATGTAGCTTGAAGATAATTGTGTGATCTCTGCCAGATCGCCCAGCTTAAAACCTTTGTTTTTTCTCGTGTTTCTAATTTTCTCTCCGAGCATTTCTTTCCCCTTACATAAAAATATCCATACAGCATCGCAGCACACGATCACTGTAATAACTCAACGATTTCTACATTCCATCTAAAAGGAATATATACTGATTATATCATATCTGAAAAATAAAGAACAGTTACAGTATATAAATATTTTTATAGCAAGTTGTAGCGAAAAATCGATTTAATCAATAAATATACCGCTCGTTCGAGATCGTTGTAACAAAGAATGAGAAAAGCGGGATCGGATCGATATGAAAAACGATCATACTTCTTTTCTATCTTTCATTCAGCAGATCGATCCGAGCTGTTATGATCCGTAATGTTTCCAAAGTATCATCAAAAAGGATATCTTCAGTATATTTATTTTCTTTCCGGTATGTTTCCCACTGTTCTTTCAGATACGGATCTTCTTCCATATCCTCCAATATCTCTTGGGCGCGATATAATATATCCAAGCTTTCTCTCTTTTTCGCTGTAGATATTATAGCTTTTTTCAAGACCTTCTGATCGATCGTATCCGGTCTCAATCGATAAAGGCTGTAAATGTCATAAAAATCTCTCATTCTGGTTGTCGTAATATTTCTCTTGATGATGCTTTCGTACTTTTCAGCGAGGATCGTTTCCGGAGGATAAGCCAATATTTTGATCGAACCGTCTTCAAACATACAAGGATAAGCATATTCTATCGCACGAGGCGTGATCACATCTCCCGTTGTGATATCGATCTTCATCGGATTATTGATCTTATCAAAAGTTGCGACCAAATGAACTCTGAAATTTTCATAATCATCCTCTTCTCTTATATAAGTGATATCCTTCAGTTCAAAACGGATGCCGTCATCAACTTCTGAACGGATCATTTCCTCAACAACTTCTCTTATCTTCGCCTCTCCTAAAGGAATCCCTTTGATCGTCGTATCCATATCCATCGTTGTTCGATTTTCTATTCCGATCATTGAGGCTATCAAGAGTCCTCCTTTGATCACAAAATGCGATCTATATTTTGAGTGCGAAAGTCGATCCAAAAATCGTTCAAAGAAGAACATCTGCAATACTTCTTGCGAACTCAATCTTTTGATCTTTGCAATATGTCTGATCTTTCCCTTGATGCTCTCCGATCTTATCATGATAATACCTCCAAATATTTTCTGATCTCACTTTCGATCCCGAATATCCTGCTGTATTTGATCAGATGTCTAAGATCCCGATCTTTTTGTTTGAAGTATCGGTTCATCGCATCAATAAAGATCTGTTTATCCATTTTTTCTCTGGCAAGAACGATATCACATATACATCGTTCTCTATCGTAGACTTTTACGGGATTGCCCATCGGAGTGATCACTTCGGAAAGTCCGACTTCAAAATACTCTTTCTTCACATAATGGATCTTGATATTTTCATATTTTTTCTTCAAATGAGTGGCATTATACCCTTGGGGAACGCTGATGTGAAATATATTCGGTGTTCGATCGCTCAGATCATGCAGATACAGAGCACTCTGATGCGAAAAGACGACCCTATCGTTATTCGCTGAGATCCGCATAAAATCATCCGAAACTTCTCCGGTTTTTTTATAGACTCCATTTTTGACTCGCTCCAGTTCCCCCACTCTTGCCAGGCGAGCAAGTGTATGCCTTCCGATACCAAGGAGTTGAGCTTCTTTATTCGTGATACTCCCATTCTTCAAAAGATACTTTTCCAACTTTTTCATCCGATCACCCCCTTTACACTCTCGCTTTTAATTATATATTATGAAAGCGAGAATGTAAACAAAAGTAGATCACGCCGCCAGCCACCCCCTATCCACACATCACTCTCAGCAGAAATATAACACTTGATCTTTGAAACGTATCTCACGGAGAACAAACGCCTAACGTTCGATTCTTGTCTCATTTTTGTATTTTTTTCGCCTACATCAAACTTTTTTTCTCAAAAATTCTTGAACATTTTTTCGTTTTCCGTTATTATTGTTTTGTGATTTTGATTCAAGAAAGGGAGACCAAGATGAAAAAAGTGTATCAAGGCAAGACAAAGGATGTATTCGATCTGGAGAACGGGACCTATCTGTTGAAGTTCAAGGACGATGTGACCGGCGTGGACGGTGTGTTCGATCCGGGCGCAAACACCGTCGGTCTGACGATGGAAGGTGCCGGCGAAGCGGGTCTGAAGCTCACAAAATTCTTCTTCGAGAAGATCAATGCGGCAGGGATCGCCACGCATTATGTCGATGCGGATATCGCGGACCGTACGATGACCGTGCTTCCTGCCACGGTGTTCGGAGAGGGCGTAGAGGTGATCTGTCGATACAAGGCGGTGGGCAGTTTTTTGAGACGCTATGGAAAATATGCGCAAGAAGGACAGGATCTCGATGCCTATGTCGAGGTCACGCTGAAAGACGATGAGCGCAACGATCCGCTGATCACTGACGAAGCCCTTGATATGCTCGGCATCATGAACAAAAAAGAGTACGAAACGCTTTGCGAGATGACAAGAAAGATCGCGTCGATCGTCAAAGACGAGCTTGCAAAAAAAGATCTGGAGCTCTACGACATCAAATTTGAGTTCGGTCGCATCGGCGAAGATCGCCACATCGCATTGATCGATGAGATCTCCGGCGGAAATATGAGAGCTTACAAAAACGGTGAATATATCGAGCCGCTCAAATTGGAAAAATTGATGCTCGAGGCATAAGCCGACAAAAAGATCCGGGGCAACAGGATCCGACCTATGAACAAATTAAAGCGAAAGATAGTGATGAACGCCTTTCGCTTTTTTTGGTTGTATCATATTTTCATCTGTTCCTTTTTTCAAATTTGTAGTATGATACTTATATCCGATGAGAGGGGGAGATCATGAAAAAACATCGTGGGCATGGGCTGCTGTTTTCTGTATGTTTATGGCGATGTGGAGCGGCTACAAAAGAAAATAAAAAAACACCACATAACATCTAAGTTATGTGGTAGTTCATAAAAATTATTTTAGATATTTTTCCTGTCTGCCTGACAGGGGTCATATCATACCGATCACTTGTTTTTTGTTTTGAAGTCTTATCGCTTATCCTATACTGTTCTCCGATCGAACGCATAGAAATGTTTTCATTATCTATTCGATACGATCCGACCGATCGATCTAACAAATGTTTGGAAATATCACGCATAAGGATCGGATCACGAAGTCTGTAGCTTTTTCTTCGCTGCACATTCCGAAAGATAAAAATTGATGAGCGTTTGATAAGGGATCCCTTCCTTCTCCGATCGCTCCTTGAAAAAATCGATCGTATCCGCGTCGATATTGATCGTGATCTTCTTCTTGCGCTTGCGACCATACGGATCTTTCCTATATAGACTTTTTCTGCTTTCTTCTTCTTTCCTCATTTTGCACCTGCCATTCCTTTCATCGCTCTTTCTTTCGTTTCAAAAAGCGATGATCTTTTTTATCGTTCTCCATTTCAAAAATCACTTCATTTTGTTTCTCAAATTATGATATGCGCCGAGCATCCCGGCGTTGTTGCCATTTGCCGCAAAAGTGAACTCCGTGTTCTTACGCACGAGATCGAGCAGCATCTTCTCCATCGCACGATCGAGCCGTGGCTTCAAAAACTCGGACTGCTCCATGATACCGCCTCCGAGTATCACGACTTTCGGGTTTACGACATAACAGATGTTCGCGATCCCAAAAGCCAGATGCTCCATCAGGTCGTCGATCGCCTCGTTGCAGATCGCATCGCCTTCTTTTGCCCGCTCAAAGATCCATCTGCCGTCGATCTCACCCTTTGAAATACCGAGCTTGTCCGCGACATTTTGCACCAATGCGGTCGTCGAAGCCAGATCCTGATAGATCCCCTGTCCGGTATTCATATACCCAACTTCGAACGCCGATCCGCTCGCACCGTGAAAAATTTTTTCATCCAAGATCATACAGGCACCGATCCCCGTGCCTACCGTGATACATACACAGGGAGAAAGTCCTTTGCCCGCACCCGCCAGTGCCTCCGAAAGCCCGGCACAGTTCACATCATTTTCGACCTCACAACGAATGCCGAAAGCATCCTCGATGATCTTTTTCCATTTTGTACCGCTGTAATTTGGGATCTGCTTGCCCGAGTAGATGATCTCGCCTCGGTCCGGATCGACCATCCCCGCCGTCGAGATCCCGATCCCTTCGATCGTATGCTTTGCAAGATGCTCGCGACAGATCCCCAGCACCAGCTCCACCAGATGCGGTCCGCCCTTGTGTGCATCGGAAGCGATCTCCGCACGCTCGACAAAAGTGCCGTCTTCGCCGATGATGCCATGCTTTAATTTTGTTCCGCCGATATCGATAGCGATATACTTTTTCATAAAAACTCCCGAAAATACGATACAACAGAAAAGTGAAAGCACAGTGAGACATCCGCTCCAAACTTTCACTTTCTGCTTCTTCTCTATTATTATAAAGGATATTGAGCAATATGGGTCTTTTGTGCTTGGCTCTACAGGCAACAGTCGTGTCAAAAGCGAGTTTGTCTTTTGAGATCATTCGATTCAACGACTGATCGATCGCTTCGTATCATTTGTCGATCTCATCGGACAAAACGGATCCATTTATATGCTCTCTATGAGGTTTAATATTATCCGATATGACCATCACATAATACCGTTCCGATGAAACGATCCGCGATGAAGGTACCATTACAAGCTATAAAAAATAAAATGTTGATACAGGTTCTAAAGGATCAGTACTCGTGTAAACTCTACTTTGCTGAAAAATATTTTTCGTAGATCTTCTTTGCATTTTCTTTTTGCACGGCAGTCGCACTCGCCATCGGCTGTCGGTTGGATCCTGCCTGCACACCTTGCAGCTCGAGCATCGCTTTGAGCGTCGGATAAAGTCCGTTACTCAGCACATCTTGGATAAAGTCGTTGGTGATATGTTGTTCCGCACGCGCTTTTTCGATATTGCCGGCATTGACATTCTCAAGGATCGCTCTCGCACGAACGCCGTTGAGATTGAATGTCGAGCCGATCGCTCCGTCGATACCGATGACCGCTGCCGGAAGCATCATCTCGTCAAAACCCGCGAACAGCAATTTGTCCGGGAAGGCTTTGCGCATCCTTTCCAACAGGAAGAAATCCCCTGCGGTAAATTTGACACCGACGATCTTCTCATTCTCAAACAGCTCGCCGAATTGAGCGATGTCCATATTCACTCCCGTAAGGACCGGGATGGAGTAAATGATCATTTTGTTATCGACTTCTGCCAAGATCTTATTGTAATATTCCTTGATCTCATTAAAACTGAATTTGTAGTAAAACGGTGTTACTGCCGAGATCGCATCATAGCCCAGCTCCGTCGCATACTTCGCCAGCTCGATCGACTCATACACATTCAGCGATCCGACCTGCGCGATCAGTTTGATTTGATGCTTGGACTCCTCCATCGCCAGCTTGAAGATCTGCTTCTTCTCCTCTGTGCTCAGCATAAAATTCTCACCCGTGCTGCCACCCACATAAAGCCCGTCGATCTTCATCTTGTCGATATTGTGACGCACGATCTGTCTTGTTCCCTCTTCATTGACGCTTCCGTCCTCATGGAATGACACCAATAAGGCAGAGTATAATCCTTTTAATCCACTACTCATGATCTCTCCTCGTTTGAACGATACATTCTTGCAAAAAAACTTCTTCTATTATAATAGTCATCACGACCTAAAACACTTAACATTTTTAGCTTGGAGCGAGTGCCTGAAATGTTTGATTTTTGAACCGCATCGCTCGCAAAGCTTATGAGCGTTCGATCGCTTCTACATATTTCTTCGTGATCAGCTGCGGTCTTGTGATGGATGATCCCACGACCACGCTATAGCATCCGAGCTCAAGCACTCTGCGTGCTTTTTCGGGCGAGTCGATATTCCCTTCGGCGATCACCGGTTTTTGGGTCTTTGCCAGGAGGTCGCGGATGATCTCAAAGTCGTTGTCCTCGATCTTGAGCATCCTGCTCTGCGCGGTGTAGCCGACAAGAGTCGTCCCCAAAAAATCAAATCCGAGCTCATCCGCCTTGAGCAATTCCTCCGGCGTCGAGCAATCCGCCATAAAGAGCTGGTTTGGATATTTGCTTTTTACCTTCGCAAAAAATCCTTCCAGATCGCTCCCATCCGGTCGTATCTCATCCGTCGCATGCATCGCGATGATCTCTACACCTGCCGCTACCAGCTGATCGACTTCCTCCATCGTCGGCGTGATATACACGCTCGATCCTTCATAATTCTTTTTGATGATGCCGATGATCGGCAGATCCGTATTCTTTTTGATCTCCGCGATATCCTCGACCGAGTTTGCACGGATCCCGCAAGCTCCGCCTTCTTCAGCCGCACGCGCCATCCGACCCATGATAAAAGACGAATGCAGCGGTTCATCTTGGAGTGCCTGACAGGAAACGACCAGCGCACCTTTTATTTTCTCTACCTTATCCATACTTCCCCTTCTTGCCTTTTCGATTTCTTGACCGCAGATAGACGACCAAGTTGGTGATGATGCTGGTCAATACCACAGGTACATAGTTGAAATACATCGCATAGGTCGCCGCCCGGCGGTCGATCCATCCGAGTTTTGTCACCGTCAACAAAAGGATCGCGGCGATCGCATTGATCAAAAGCGGCGTGAGCCACAGATTTTTGAGCAGGCGATCCATCACGAGCGTGATCAGGATCCCGATCAGGATATAGTAAAAACTGTAGTAAAACCAAGCTAAAATGATCATGTTTCTCCTCTAAACGCTAACCTTTGACAGCACCCATCGTCACACCCTGTGTGAAATAGCTCTGGAAGCTCAAAAATACGATGATCATCGGCAGCGATGCAAGCAATGCACCTGCCATCAGCAATCCGTAATTCGTTGTAAACTCCGCGCTTTGTGCCAACGCCGACAAACCGAGCGGCAAGGTCTTCATCGTTTCCGAATTGGTAAAGACAAGCTGCGAGAAATAATCGTTCCAGCTGGAAATAAAGGTAAAGATCGCCAGCGCACCGATACCGGGCTTCACGATCGGCAACACGATGCTGGTAAAAGTCTTGAGCTCACCGCATCCGTCGATCTTAGCGGACTCCAGCAGCTCCTTCGGCACCGACATCGTGAACTGCTTCATCAAGAACACCCCGAAAGGCCATCCCACAGCCGGCAGGATCAGCGCACGATAAGTGTCCATCATGCCGAGCTCGGTGATGAATTTGAGCAAAGGGATCAAAATGACCTGCTTCGGCAGAGCCATCGCTCCGACGAACAGAACGAAGATCAGCTTTGCACCCCAAAACTTCTTCTTAGCGAGCGCATAGCCTGCAAGCGAAGCCGAAGTACAGACGAGGATCGTCGTCATCGATGAGATGAACACCGAGTTGAAAAACCATCTTGCGGTAAGCGGCACGAGCAGTTTCTCAAAATTCTCCAGCGTAGGGTCCATCGGGAACCACTCCGGCGGCACCTGCACCGCGACGGATTGCAGCTTGAATGCTCCCGTTACGATCCAATAGAACGGGAAGATAAAAAATATCGTAAGTGCGAGCAATATGATCATCGATACGATGGAAAATACGCTCCATTTTTTCTTTTGCATACCTTCTCCTAATCAATATCCTTGGACAAAAATCTGAACTGAACGAGCGATATCATCGCTATGATGATCGCCAGGATCACACCCATCGCCGAGGATACGCCGAATCGTCCCTCCTGGATCGCGGTATGATATACCAGATACATCACCGTCGACGTTCCGTAATTCGGACCTCCCGCCGTCAAAAGCTGGATCAGCGCAAAGATCTGAAAACTGTTGATCGTCGTTACCACGACGATATAAAGCGTCGTCGGCAGGATCTGCGGCCAGATGATCTTGCGGAAGATCGTCCAATCGTTCGCTCCGTCGATCGTCGCCGCCTCGATATAGTCCTTCGGCACATTCCCCAGTGCCGCGACATACAATATGATCGGCTGACCCACCGAAGTGGTGATCAGGATCGCGATGATCGCATAGATCGCGGTGGAATTGCTCCCGAGCCAGTCCACATTGTCCGAGATCGCGTTCATAGACTTGAGCACATAATTCAAGATCCCGTACTGCGGATGATAGATCCACGCCCACACGACCGTCACCGACACGACGGACGAGATCGCCGGCAGATAGAATACTCCGCGGAAAAACGAGCGGACCTTCGGGCTCTTGTTGTAAATATTGATCGCAACAAAAAGTGCAAAAATAATGACGATCGGCACAGCCACCGCCGTGATAAAAGTCGTATTGCCGAGCGACTTCAAAAACACCCGATCATCGATCAAACTTTTGTAATGACGGAGTCCGACAAACTCCTGATTTCTTCCTCTAAAACGAAAGAACGAAAGATACACACCTTTCATCATCGGATAAAGAACAAAGGTGCAAAAAAAAGTGAGGGCCGGCAGCAAAAACAGATATCCGACCAAGGTCTCCTTCATTTTACGCTTTTTTCTGAGACGATCCGCTGAGCTCTTCGCTAGATTTTCCATTTTACCATCCTTCCCTCATTTGGAATGATAGGGAAGGGTCTCCCCTTCCCCATTTATTACATCTCTACTTTGCGTCTTCGATCGTCTTGTTCGCTTGCTCAACAAACTGATCCAATGCCGCTTTCGGCTCCATGTCGCCATTGAGCACACCTTGTACCATCGGGAACCAAAGCTGTCTCATCTGGATGAATCCCGGGATCGTGTTGTAGTATGGTCCGAAGAATTGGCTCATCGTTTCAGCAAATTTCAACTCTTCATCATCATATAGACCGGTCACGCCCATCTTCGCGGAGAAGTTTCCTGTCGCCTTGAGCGTTCTTTCTCCCCAAACTTCGTCGTTGATCATAAAGTCTACGAATACTTTTGCAGCCGCTACTCTGTCCGCATCCGTGTTGTCAAAGATCGCAGGTCCTGCTACAAGATACTCCAGTTCCGGCTTTCCGGAATTATTCGGGAAAGGTACCAAAACAGAGTCCATCTTGCCGTCTTTTGTAAATTCTTTGTATTTGTTCACAGGGTAAAGGATCGTTCCTGCCGCAGTTTGGTTCCCGAATTCCTCGATTGCCGCACCGGCATCCAATGCGATACCTTTGCCAAGAAGTCCCTTGTCGTAAGCCATTTTGATCCACTCCATAGACTTCACACCGTTTTCATCGTTGATCGTATATTTTGTTACCGCATCATCTGTGATCCATGATCCGTAAAGGTTGGATACGAACGCTCGCGGTCCCTGGTCTCCCGCCTGGGATTTTGTGTAAAGGATCACAGGAGCAACTTCCGGCTTCTTCTCCCGGATCGCTTCAAGAAGTGCCTGGAACTCTTCTACCGTCCATGCTCTGTTTTCTTTAGCAAGAGGAAGCATGTCCGCGATACCGAGTTCTTCAAGCATGCTCTTGTTGAATCCCATCATAAAAGGTGCGACTCCTTGCGGATACATATAGATCTTTCCGTCGTAGCTGCTCGCTTTTACCGCCGCTTCGATCAGTTCCGACTTCGGCACGATGTCCTCAAGATCTACCAGATAGCCCTTGCTTGCCCAGTCGATCACACGACCCGGTGCATCATAAACGACATCCGGATTTGTTTGAGACTGGATCGCCGTTTCAAGCTTTGCCGGTCCGTCACTGAACTCGATCGCCTGATACTCGACCTTGATGTTCGGATGTTTCTCTTCAAACGCTTTGATCAATGCCGCATCATAGCCTTTGGAATCAAACTCCGCATCCCCTGTAAAGTTCGGGAAGTTCCAGAATGTGATCTTGATCGGATCTTCAGCAGTGTATGCCTCAAGTCCTGTTGCCATTTCGGTACCCTTATCATCTCCCGCCGGTGGCGTTTCTCCGCCTTCCTGCTTCGTACAGCCTGCGATCAGACCCATCATGATCACCGCTACCGAAAGCATCGCAATAAATTTTTTCATGTTTTCCTCCTAATGTTTAAATATATGTCAACTCCCTTATTGAAGCTGATACCTCATACTTTGCGGCAACGGCGATCTCGCCTGTTCCGCGACCATCCCTTCGATCAAAAAGCCTTACGCGATACGATCTTGGCTGTCCTTGTCGAAGAAGTACATCTTCTCCGTTTCCAATCGGAACGGTACTTTGCTGTGAGAAGCCACCGTCTCATCCACGCTGACTTTCGCGATCAGACGCTGCGCCCCTGCCTGTCCGTGCAGGATGCTCTCATGTCCGAGCAGCTCGCTGACTTCGACATCGTACAAAAAGCTGTTCGGCACGCCCTCGCTCGATCGGTGGATATTCTCCGGACGGATGCCCATCACGACTTCCTTACCCTCGTAGCTTCCGAGCTTCGCCAGCTTGTCTGACGGGATCTCGATCTTGATGTCATCCCAGACAAAATGCCTGCCCTCGATCTTTCCGTTGACAAAATTCGTCGCCGGTGCTCCGACAAAACTTGCGACAAACATATTTTGCGGATCGTTGTAGATCTCTTTCGGCGTACCGATCTGCTGGATATGACCCTTGCTCATAACGACGATACGGCTTGCCATCGTCATCGCCTCCGTCTGGTCATGCGTGACATAGATGGTCGTTGCGCCGATACGCTCATGCAGTTTGATGATCTCCGAGCGCATCTGCACTCTGAGCTTCGCATCCAGATTCGACAACGGCTCATCCATCAAAAACACCTTGGCATTACGCACGATCGCCCGTCCGAGTGCCACACGCTGCCTTTGTCCTCCCGAAAGCTCCTTGGGTTTGCGGTCCAAGTGATCTTGGATCTCCAAGATCGCAGCCGCTTCCTGCACACGACGATCGATCTCCTCTTTCGGTACCTTCTTGATCTTCAGACCAAATGACATATTCTCCGCGACCGTCATGTGCGGATAAAGCGCGTAGCTCTGGAACACCATCGCGATGTCGCGATCTTTGGGTTCCACATTATTCATCAACTTGTCATCGATATACAACTTGCCCTTGGAGATATCCTCCAATCCGGCGATCATTCGCAAAGTGGTCGATTTTCCGCAGCCGCTCGGACCGACGAATACGATAAATTCCTTATCCTTGATGTCCAAATTGAAATCAAAAACTACATGATTCCCATTCTCATAGATCTTGTCGATATGCTTCAGCTGCAGATTAGCCATTGCTTCCTCCCGAACTTTTCTTCTTATATTCTAAACTCTTCTTGATCACAGAATTTGCGGATCTTTCTCTCATCGTATAGGCACTCTCCAGATCTCGCATCGCATAACCCGTGCACAGCAGATCGATGATATACAGCTGTGACACTCTACCGCTCAGCGATCCTCCGTCCATCGGAGACTCCTTCCCCGCCGACAAGAGCACCACATCTCCAAGCTCCGCAGCCGGTGACAGCGTATGATTCGTGATAGTGACCACCTTCGCCCCGTTGCTCTTCGCCAGCGCAAGTGCCTCCACGATATCTTGCGTATAACCGCTCAGTGAAAAAGCGATCACCAGATCCTTCTCCCCGAGCACCGACGAAGTCATCGCCTGAAAATGCGAGTCCGTCACGACATGGACCACCTTGCCGTAGCGCAAGAGCCGCGACTGCATATCCAGTGCCGCATTGCCGCTCGTACCGATCCCGTACAGGATCACACGATCCGCCCCGCAGATCAGGTCCACCGCCTCCTCGATCTTATCTTTATCTAAGATCTGATTTGTATTCTTGATCGCATTTTGCAGATTCATCGTGATATAATCCACATAATGTATCCCTTCCTCGATCGTAGCCGTCGGGACTTCCTTGGCAACCGTCAATTTGAAATCATGAAATCCCTCAAAACCGATCTTGTGGCAAAAACGAACGATCGTCGCCTCTCCCACTCCGATGTCCTTTGAGATCTCCTGGAGCGTTCGGTAAATGATCTGATCCTTCTGCGAGATCACATGATCCGCTATTTTCTTTTCGCCCTTCGACAACGACGGGTAAAATGATCGAATGATACTGATATATCTCATGGACCGACCTCCTTAATCGGAATTATACCAACAAAAAAATATTATGGCAACGGTTTTCCTGAAAAAAACTCCATTTTTTTTATTTTTTTTGGAGCGTAACTTCTTTTTGAAACGGTCGAACGACACCATCCTCTTTTATCCGCCGTTTGCCCCAAAATTTCTTCTCGATCTTTTGAATTTGTTTTTTTGTAGATAGGCTTTATTTTTCGTGCTACAATATAATAGAGATCATTTATCTTTACCGCTCCACCACGCCGAGCCGCAAGCCGGCGATCCATAGAACTTTTGAAACCAAAAGGAGAGATCCGATGAAAAACTTAGAACTTCGTATCGATGAACTGGAGCTGCGCATCCGCGATCTGGAAAAAGAGGTCGCCGTGCTGCGAAGCGAAAAAGATCCGGCACAAGACCCGTCGTCCCGATACCGCACGACACATCCCGCGATCATGCAAGACGACCCGGTGAGGACGCAAGCCGCTCCACACACCGATCATGCCGCTGCCCGAATGGAAGGTCTGCAGATCGAAAAAAATATGCCGATCCACGAGCAGACCGAGCCTTCGTTCGACCGAAACACGATGCTCATAGACCGGGAAGCGACCTACGACAAGAGGGCTACTCAAGCCGAAGCGAGTACAAAACATCCTCGTGAGTCGAAAAAACAGAGCTTCTTTGCCGATATGGCGCGCCCGAAACGACCGATCGATCCCGCACAGCAGAGCGCAAGACCCGGAGAAGACCGCGAATCGCTCGTCGGTAAATACATCATCGGTGCATTGGCTGCGCTGCTCGTATTCATCGGCGCCGCATCCTTTGTCGCCATCGTATGGGATCACATCAGCGATGAGATGAAACTCGCCATCATCGGTGCATCCGGCGTGCTCCTCACCGCCGTCGGACTCAATCTCGCGCTCAAAAAACCCAATGTCATCACATCCATTTTGCTCGGCACGGGCTCGGGGCTGGTCTACATCTCCATCCTGTCGGCAAATCTGGCGTTCCATTTTATCGGACACAGCACATCGACGCTGCTCTGCGCACTGTGGACTGCGCTTTTGATGCTTTCCTACCGATACACCGGACTGTTCTTCACCGTCATCGTCGCCTACATCGGCAGCTATGTCAACCTGTTGCTCGAACTGGACCGTGCGCAGACGACCAACGACCTCTTGCTGATCCTGTTCTTCGTGACCTCGGTCTCCGTCATCATGATCTACACCAGTCACAACAGCGGCAAGACCAAGTACGCCGTCAGCATCCTGCTCTCATCACTGAGCTATGCGACGCTGCTATTCATCCGTGTGACCGAAGGGCTTTCTCAGAACGATCAGTACATCGTGCCGGTGCTCTGCTTTGTCGCGATCTTCGTGCTCAACAATCTGCTCTATCGCCTCGCCAACCGCGAGAAGATGCGAGCTGCACACTATATCACGACTCTGCTCATGTCGGCATCCCTGTTTTGGGTGCTCGCCTATGTCGATCTGCCATATCCGGGCAATACGGATCGTGATCGGATCTTCTTCAGCATACATCTGATCCAGGCAGTGCTCAACCACTTCCTCTACAAAGAGATCGAAGAAAAAATGCTCCCTTACTCGGTGATCTTGCTCTACATCTCATCGATC
The DNA here is from genome assembly GCA_030528605.1 of Peptostreptococcaceae bacterium. Lineage (GTDB taxonomy): Bacteria > Bacillota > Clostridia > Peptostreptococcales > Filifactoraceae > JAUNKE01. The sequence continues at coordinate 23,879 of JAUMYO010000008.1, forward strand.
ATCGTCATCCAGCGAGTATTCGAGGTATGGAGCGCCGCATCGGTCATCATCCTGCTTCTGCTGCTGCGTGACCGATCCCGGGCTACCGAAAAGACCTTTACGCTTGCGATCCCGATCCTGCTCATCGATCTGTTGACTCTACCGACCGGATATTTTGCAAGCTACGAACAGAATGACCTCCTTTATCGCGAATGGACAAGAGCCCTGTTCGCACTGGTCAATGTAGGGCTTGTGATCTTTATGGTCACAAAACCGAGAGACAGACGCTTCTTCAAGATGATCGCGGCACTATTCGCCCTGATCGTCAACAGCTACTATGTCATCGAGCGCATCCTCTTTGCGACCGAGCTGAGCTACCTGTCCTCAGGGATCGAACGCTCGATCGGATATTTTGGGATCGCACTCATCCTATTCGGCTTGTATCGATCCGGGCTCTTCCGTGTCGAACCGGCTCAGAGCGACAGCCGATGGAGCACCGTCATCGCCACCCAAAACGATGCCGTTTACTACATCGCCGGACTGCTCTACTTTGTCGGGCTTGCATGGCTGGATGCCTACTACGGATCCTTCGCGCTCCAATTTATACTCGCGATCTCGATCCTTGCCGTCGCGATGCTCCAGACCGGTATCGTACTCAAACGCACTCGTGTTCCGAGAGCACTCGAGATATGGAGCGTTTTCAAATACCTCATCTACACATGGACAGCTCTCAAGGTATTCTCCGAGCTTCCGTTCGGATCCGTCTCATACAGCATCAGCGGACTCCTGCTCGCTGTTGCGGCGATCTACATTGGATTTAAGATCCGTGCAATGACCACAAGACGATTCGGACTCGCCATCGCCATGCTCATGGTCGCGAAATTCATCTTTATCGACCTCAGCGGTCAAAACTCTATGACAAGAGTCATCGCATTCGTCGCAGGCGGCGTTCTCTGCTTCCTCATCAGTGTCATCTACAATAAATTGAGCAAAGAAAGCTAGGAAAAAAGCACAAAAATCATAACAGATAGCAGGACGAATTAAGGATCTTATACTATTATCCAATAAAATGAACATATAAACACAGTCTTGATCGAACACTGCAGCAGTGTGCTCGCCACTTCCTACAAGCTATAAAAATAAAAATGTTGTCAAGTGATAGTTCTAAAGGATAATAATATTAATAAGAAGCGACCGAAAAACAAAAGAAAAAGCTATATAAAAGAAAAAACATCTGTAACTCTATAATGAAGATCCGATGAAAAAGGCTGACAAGAATATTAATACTATGATCCAATAAAATAAGCATATCAACATTCCGTTCTAATAAAACGACGAAACGGGTGAGGGCATCATCCCATATAAGCTATAAAAAATAAAAGTGTTGTTAAGTGCCGGTTCTAAAGAATAATAGTATAAACAAACATAACAAAAAACCAACCGGAAAAATATAAAATAAATCGGTTAAAAAAGCCGATGAACAAACAGCAAAACCTCTTTCCCAACGATCCGTGGCAAAGCCGCAAGATCTCGGGAAAGAGGTTTTTAATTTTGTATTATGTCGTTTTAATTATGCTGATTTTGATTTGTATATTTATTTAATTCAATTTTGTTGAGGATCATTTCCCTTCTTCGCCATAAACGAGCAATTCGCCACTTTTGATATTGTCGATCAGATATTGTTTCCAATCCGCATCGAGCTGTTCGTAGCTCTTGCCGAAGTATTCTTCAAAGGTGATCTTCTCAAAATCCTGCACTCCGAAATACAGCATCTTTTCCAATCCGTACTCTTCCATCAGATAAGCGACAAAGCTATAATTTGCATAAACATTTAAGTTATCCGGTTCTTCGATCCCATCGTATTTTTTAGCCGGATTCCCGGTAAACGCGGCGACTTTCGTATCTTTTCCAAAACCCGAAATCTCACTCATATCTCCAAATTGCAACCCTTCTCCGAATATAATATGAAGAAATGTTCTCCGATTTTCCAAATTATCGATCTGCTCCTCAACCGTAGCAAAATTTTCTTGGATCAGTGTGTCTATAGCATCTATATACTGCTGTTCTCGCGGACTTAGCTTTATTGTCGTCTCCGATCTGCTAAAATCAATGTATTTTACCAAAAGCTCTTTATAAGGGAAAGAATCCCCGTAAAGCTTAAATAAGCACATATCTAATCCATCCAGTAACCATGTCGGTCTATTGACGAATATTCCATGTGAGCGAAAAGAATCTTGTAATAGGATATGATTGTATTCGCCAATTTGAAGTTCGATATCCCTAAGATTCACGGCATAGCTCCCATGGTATACAAAACTGAAGTCTCCTCGCTTTTCGAGCTTATACGTGATCCTCGGCACTTCGGTCAACGGTTTTTCAAACTCTTTGTAAAAGTTCGGGGCTTGCTCTCGAATGACCTTCAGGTTGGCAGCGATATCTTCATCAAAGGTTTTGATGATATTTTCCAGCTCTTTTGCCGTATCGTATCTTTCGTTTCGGTCGATCAAATGAATGTTGAATCCGTTGATCTCTCGTTTTGTTTTTATTTCCGGACGAAAGAACATCCATGACTCCCCTACACTGATGTTTTCAATATGGGGGTAGATGGTCTCCAGATACTCGGTGTCGATCTCATTCTCGCTTGCCCATGCTTTGATGTCATCGATCGTAATTTCTTCTTTTAATAACTGTTCTTTTTTGCCTTGCTTCAAAAGATATTTTACCAGGTCGATAGATACGAGTTTTAGATTTTCGACTTCTTCGTGGCTGGAATACTCTTCGTCAAAGCGTAGGCTGAACAGTGACAATTCATTTTGTTGAAAGTAGGATCGAAAATCTACAGTAGCATTTTCACCCGTTGGTTCGGTTTTTCCTTGTACTTCATCTGCGAACAGATTGCCGTAGATCCCTTCTACTTTCCATTGGTCATACAGATCGTAGGCTCCGACGATGATCGCTTTGCGAAGATCATCCGTTGAAACAAGCTCCGGACGGATCAAGATCTGATCTTCTTTTCTCGCTCGTGAAGGATTGCGCTCCACGCGGATCTCAAGACTTTTGATCGGCGCAAAGTCGTTGATGATGTTCAGATCTTGTTCAATCCTTTGGAATAGTTCGTCGTGATTTTCCACATTGTTTGCGATCTGTATGTTGATATTCGGGTTTGTATATGTAGAACCAAAGTCATCCTGCTCTTTTTCAAATTTTATTCTCGAATCACAGGCGACCATGCTCATAACAGAAAAAAATATCACAATGATAAAATATAACGCTTTCTTATGTATATTCATGTGCTTCATCCTTTATCTCAAATAACATACATCGATCCATATGTTATACTAATACGCTTTTATTTCGTTGCGTCAATCCAATCCCATGAGTGATACTGCGAAATATTTACCGGGAGAATTTATCGATCGTATCGAATCAGGAATGAAAACAGTTTCGATGCTTTCTATTGGGTTTTTAGCATTAGATCGCATAAGGAAAATATTTTATTTTCCTTATGCGAAGTATCTCTGTCTTGATCCCTAGGATCCGAAATATAACTAGCGAACCTGTAGCAATGGCTTGCTTTTTAATGGGATTCCATTATCTTACGGGCCGTTCTCTTGGAGGTTCTGGACCTATCCCACCGACTCCGCCACAGCTGGAGAATAATTCGTAACATGCTACTCGCATAACGGATGATTCTTCCAAATTTGGGTTTTCTTCAGAAAGTATCTCTTCTACACTCTCTTTGTTCCATAAAAGCTCATTTAGATTTTTCATCTTTTCTCCTTTTCCGAGCAATTCTAATTCGTTTGCAAAAATCATTGTGTTGATGATAGACAACTGGAATTCACTTTGAACCTGCCACTACATCTTAACACAAACCTTTGTTTGAAATAGATCCAACCTCTCGAGATCACATGTCGTCGGTTCATTTCTAAGTAGGCGACCTATCCGGACGGATAGTTGATCCTCACAAATGTTTCGTATCGCTCTTTCACTTTAATATTTTACAAATCTATGTTAAGTAGAATTGTAATCCATTATATTTGTTATCAATATAAACTTAAAAGACAAAGTAGTTTATCGAGATAGATTTTTATTAATGTAGTCGATTTGTTGATAGCATAAAACAAAATATTTCCATTGTCAATTCTTTTTACATAATTTTTACAAAGTTATTTATTCCGAGATCCTTCTTCACCATAAACAAGTAATTCGCCACTTTTGATATTGTCGATCAGATATTGTTTCCAATCCGCATCGAGCTGTTCGTAGCTCTTGCCGAAGTATTCTTCAAAGGTGATCTTCTCAAAATCCTGCACTCCGAAATACAGCATCTTTTCCAATCCGTACTCTTCCATCAGATAAGCGACAAAGCTATAATTTGCATAAACATTTAAGTTATCCGGTTCTTCGATCCCATCGTATTTTTTAGCCGGATTCCCGGTAAACGCGGCGACTTTCGTATCTTTTCCAAAACCCGAAATCTCACTCATATCTCCAAATTGCAACCCTTCTCCGAATATAATATGAAGAAATGTTCTCCGATTTTCCAAATTATCGATCTGCTCCTCAACCGTAGCAAAATTTTCTTGGATCAGTGTGTCTATAGCATCTATATACTGCTGTTCTCGCGGACTTAGATTTCTTGTCGGCTCTGATTTACTTTGCTCAATATAACTTGCCATAAGCTTTTTATAAGGGAAGGAATCAGAATACAATTTCGCTAAACACACATCGAATCCATCCAATAACCACATTGGTTTATTGACGAATATTCCATGTGAGCGAAAAGATTCTTGTAATAGGATATGATTGTATTCTACCATTTGAGATTCGATACGGGTGAGATGCACGCTATAGCTCCCGAGCGGGACAAAACTAATATCTCCTCGCTTTTCGAGCCTATAAGTGATCCTCGTCGGCACTTCGGTCAACGGTTTTTCAAACTCTTTATAAAAGTTCGGGGCTTGCTCTCGAATGACCTTCAGGTTGGCGGCTATGTCTTCATCAAAGGTTTTGATGATATTTTCCAGCTCTTTTGCCGTATCGTATCTTTCGTTTCGGTCGATCAAATGAATGTTGAATCCGTTGATCTCTCGTTTTGTTTTTATTTCCGGACGAAAGAACATCCATGACTCCCCTACACTGATGTTTTCAATATGGGGGTAGATGGTCTCCAGATACTCGGTGTCGATCTCATTCTCGCTTGCCCATGCTTTGATGTCATCGATCGTAATTTCTTCTTTTAATAACTGTTCTTTTTTGCCTTGCTTCAAAAGATATTTTACCAGGTCGATAGATACGAGTTTTAGATTTTCGACTTCTTCGTGGCTGGAATACTCTTCGTCAAAGCGTAGGCTGAACAGTGACAATTCATTTTGTTGAAAGTAGGATCGAAAATCTACAGCAGCATTTTCATCCGATCGTTGATCCTCGGAGATACCGTTATTTTTGCTATTGCTCTTTTTCGTATTTGGATCTTGATCGGGGTCCCCAGATCCCTCAGCCTCAAACAGATTGCCGCAGATCCCTTCAACTTTCCATTGATCGTACAGATCGTAGGATCCGGCGATGATCGCTTTGCGAAGATCATCCGTTGAAACAAGCTCCGGACGGATCAAGATCTGATCTTCTTTTCTCGCTCGTGAAGGATTGCGCTCCACGCGGATCTCAAGACTTTTGATCGGCGCAAAGTCGTTGATGATGTTCAGATCTTGTTCAATCCTTTGGAATAGTTCGTCGTGATTTTCCACATTGTTTGCGATCTGTATGTTGATATTCGGGTTTGTATATGTAGAACCAAAGTCATCCTGCTCTTTTTCAAATTTTATTCTCGAATCACAGGCGACCATGCTCATAACAGAAAAAAATATCACAATGATAAAATATAACGCTTTCTTATGTATATTCATGTGCTTCATCCTTTCTATGAAGTAGAATTGTGATCCGTTATATTGGTTATCAATATAAACTTAAAAGACAAAGTAGTTTATCGAGATAGATTTTTATTAGTGTAGCCGATTTGTTGATAGCATAAAACAAAATATTTTCATTGTCAATTCTTTTTACATAATTTTTACAAAGTTATCAAAGTAAAGATCGTTAATGAGTTGGAAAAGGATGCAGTCTATTTCAACTTGTATTTTAGATCTCGCGATCCGCTTTGTATTTTTTCTTCAGAAGTTATCTTCCGCACTCTTCTTATCCCACAAATATTGACGCCAAAGTTATTTATTCCGAGGTCCTTTTTCGCCATAAACAAGCAATTCGCCACTTTTGATATTGTCGATCAGATATCGTTTCCAATCCGCATCGAGCTGTTCGTAGCTCTTGCCGAAGTATTCTTCAAAGGTGATCTTCTCAAAATCCTGCACTCCGAAGTACAGCATCTTTTCCAATCCATATTCTTTTATCAGATAGGTCACGAAACTAATGTTTGCATGGAAATTCTGTCGGTTCGGCTCATGGATCCCTTCAAAATACTTTTCATCCACTGAATAATGCAAAAAAACCGTATTATTCCCTTTATAAACTTCATCGAAAAAAACATCGAAAGGAAGTGACGAAGCAAAAGTGATATGCAGGATCTTTTCCAAATTTGCTTGTTCCTCTAAAAATGTCTCTAAATTCAAGCGGTCTTTCTCCGGGATGTTTAGAAGGAATAGTTTTTGTCCCAAGTTCAAGTATTCGATCTCTCTCGGGTCGACAGTGGGATCCATATTTTGTGGTGCAAAGATCATATCTTTCAACTTTGCTCGAAATGCTTTTGCATGTATCATCCCCATATACGCATCGAAGCCTTCAATGAGCCATTGAGGTCTCCTGTTCTTGAACGAATTTTTTTGAACAAAATTGTATTCCAGCAAGAGATGATCATACTCGACCATTTGCGCTTCCACATTTTTCAAAAATATTTTTGTGGTCTTAGGCAAATAATAGTTCCATATCTCCCGATTATCAAAAGTGTAGATCACTTTTGGAATTTCCCTCAGTTCTTTTTCATATTCTTTGTAAAAATCGGGGGCTTGCTCGCGAATAACATCCAAATTTTCGACGATCATTTCGTCGTAGAGCTTGATGATCTGCTCCAGTTCGCTTGCTGTGTCGTATTCTTTGTCATCGGTTATGATATTCATCGAAAAACCGTTTATATCTCGCCTCGTATCAATAAAAAGTTTCTCAAAAACTGACGGATCGCTGACTTTGACCTCGTTGATATGAGCATAAAGCTCTTCTAAATATGTAATATCCATATTGTTTGCCTCTGCCCAAGGCTTGATGTCGCCGATCGATATTTCTTCTTTCAACAATTTTTCTTTTTGTCCGTTGTCCAACAGATATTTGACAAGACTTGTCGATGCGTGCGTCAGATTTTGGACCTCTTCTTCGCTTGAAAAGGCAGGGAAGAAATGTGCACCGAACAAGGAGAAGTCGTGATCTTGGTAATAAGATCGAAAATCGACTTTGTTGCTATCGGCATTTTGTCCTACTTTTCCACCGATATTTTGGTTGGAATTTGGCTCTATATTTTTTGTGTTCTCTCTTGTGGTTTGATTTTTTTCTTCACTCTTGCTTTCTTGTTCTTCTTTTGAGCTATTTGAAGCCTGATTTGTTTTTTGCTCGGTCGTTTTGTTGCTTGTATTTACATTCATTTCATCCGCAAATAAATTACCGTAAATTCCGACCGCTTTCCAATTATCGTATAAGTCATACGCATTGGCGATCAAGAGCTGTTTGAACTGAGGGGTTTTGACGAATTCCGCATTACATTCCACGCCACTTTTATCATTTGCTTTTAGAAGTCTGTTATCCACTCGTATGGTCATTTTTTCGATCGGTTCAAAGTCGTTGATGGTGTTTAAAGCCTGTTCTATGCTTTTGAAGATCTCTTCGTGATCTTCGACATTGTTTGCGATCCGTAGGTTGATATTCGGGTTTGTATATGTAGAGCCAAAGTCATCCTGTGCTTTGTCAAATTGCAGTTTGGAATCACAAGCGGATAATAAAACACAAAATGATAGAGGCGATAATATGATCTTGCTCACTTTGCTAATATGATGATGTATATTCATTTCTGATCTCCCTGATCCTAAAACTCTGTAGATCCGCTCCGATGGAATGTGCATAAATACATTCCCACTCCGATGGAACAGCGAAACGGTGGCGTTACGAACCGGACCTGATTTTTATCGCTACGCTCAAAAATCAGGTCCGGTTCCATACATGGGTCAACAAGATATACAAGGACTGCAAGGAAATCGTATATCCGTAACCTACTGCCACCGTTCCTTACAAACTTGAAACAACAAAGTAACTATTTCTGCGCTCTCTTTTTCGAGCCTGCTCAAATCGCTAAGCGAATATTTCTCCAAAACAGATCCTACAACAAAGGTGCAAACAACCGAAGTACAAAACGTCCGACAAACTTCTGACCGATGCTCAGCTTGCTCGCTTCCTCCGCTGTGATAAGATGCGAACGTTTCAGAGTCTCCGAAAAATCATGTTCCACTTCGCGGACCGCATCCCCGCCAAAAAGATAGACGCCATTCTCAAAATGCAGATATAGACTTCGGTAATCCAGATTCACCGTTCCGACTGTCGCCTTCGCCCCGTCCGAAACAAAAACTTTTGAATGTACAAAGCCCGGCGTGTACTCATAGATCTTCACCCCCGAACGGATCAGATCTTCATAATAAGTTCTCGCCAACGCATACGCATACCATTTGTCCGGGATATGTGGCATGATGATCTTCACATCCACACCACTTTTTGCCGCAAAAGCCAACGCACTCACCATTCCGTCATCAAGGATCAGATAAGGTGTCATGATATGCACATACTTCTTCGCATTCGCGATGATATCCAGATAGATATTCTCCCCGATACGCTCATTATCCAGCGGACTGTCCCCATACGGCATCACATAGCCGTCGCAGTCATCATTCCCGTGTGGCACTCTCAGATAACGTTCATAATCCTCCGGCACATTCTCATCCACATTCCACATCTGCAAAAACATCAGCGTAAAAGATTTCACCGCATCACCGCGGATCATGATGCCGTTGTCCTTCCAATGACCGAATCGCTTTCTCTTGTTGATATATTCATCCGCGATGTTGATCCCACCGGTAAAAGCCACACGACCGTCGATGACCAGGATCTTGCGATGATCCCGATTGTTGTAGCTTGTCGATAAGATCGGTTTGATCGGCGAAAACTGCTTGGCGTGGATCCCCAGCTTGTTCAACTCATCCACATAGGAGTTCGGCATCTGAGCCAAAGACACCATCCCGTCATACATAAAACGGACCTCGACCCCTTCACGCACCTTATCCTCCAGGATCTTTTGGATCGTATCGAGCATGATGCCGCTCTCGATGATAAAATACTCCATAAAGATGAAATGCTTCGCCGTCTTCAGCTGCTTCACCATCTCCTCAAAAACTTCCTCCCCGATCGGATAATACTTCGCATTCGAATTCTTGTAGATCGGATAACCGCTCGTATTGTTCAGATATCTCGTCAGACGCGCCACATTCGGATCCTGCGCTTCCACCTCGCGCAAAGCCTCCTCATCCTGTACCAACATATGACGTGTATTCGCAAAGATACGACGCAAATTTTTTGCCATCAGCCGTGCACCGATCCCCGTCTGCACATAGATATAAAACAAAGTCCCAAATACCGGGATCACCATGATCGGAATGACCCATGCCAACTTGAAATTCGGATTGGACGGCGAATTGATGATGTATACGATCACCAGCGTACTGAGCAAAGTAAAGCCCCCGAATATGTAATTGATCGACTCGCTCATCCACGAAAACATCCCCATCAGGATCAAGATCTGGATCCCGAACAGCATCAATATGATGATCGTCCGCCCAAAAATGATCTGAGAGATCTTCTCTTTACTCTTCTCCAAATTTTTACTCATTCACGCCTCCTCATATCCGATCCAAAACCGTTCTACAAAAGAAAGAGCTCGCATCCCGGTTTGGATCCAATTCCCAATTTTTATATCTTATACCCTGAAAATGGTGTACATAGTCTCAAGTTTTTCATCTCATACTATTATTCTTTAGAACCGGCACTTAACAACATTTTTATTTTTTATAGCTTATATGGAACGATGCCCCCGCCCGTTTCGCCATCTCATTAGAACGGAATGTTGATATGCTTATTTTATTGGATCATAGTATCAGCTTCATTTTTAAGTATTTTTTGTAAAAAACAATAAGCGGCAGCTCCTCCATCTCAAGCACAAAAAACAGCCGACATAATGCCGACTGCTCCTTCACTATATTTTGAATCAGTTGATGCTGCATTCCGCCTTCTTATTATTAACAATAAAGAAGCCTACCAGACTTTTATCGATCAAGTTCGTGTCATACAAATACCGGATCCCTCTCTCGATCTCCTCATCCGTAAACCGAGAGGTCGTTCCCTTTGACCGATCCCTAAACGAGTGAATGATATCCTCTTTTTGCAAAGACGGATTTTGGGCTAAAATATAAAGAATGGTCGTTATACATCCCAAGTCCTTGTCACTATAAAATGCCAATTTGTTTTAATTTGCCAAGTATTGATTTAAGTTCTGTGCTTATTGTTATTTAAGAATATCTGACAAGCACAATTCCCCTTTCGAAAATTTATGCTTACTTTTATAATCTTTTATTACAGCTTCCAGCTCTGCTACATCAGAAAAATATCCCTCCACAAAATCCTTCGATTTTACATTAGAGATATTTAACTTTTGACTACAATATTCGCTTGGCTTGAGTTTACTTTTATATTTGCAATAGTCATGGTATTTCCCTTCTTTGATTATTACAAGAATTTCAATCTCCGGAGCAGTAATGACATTGATCACATCTACTTTGTCTTGATATATTTTCCGTAACTTAAATTCTTCATTTTTAGAATCCAATATTCTGTAAACAATGATTTCTGATTTAAAGCTTTTCCCTAAATACCTTTCCTCAAACGTTCTTGCATTCCTACTTCGCAGAAGTTCTCCGTCCAATAGCTCTTCTCTAGAAAATATTAATCTCTTTGCATCCAACAATCTTTCTATTATTACTCTTTCTGCAGTTCCCTCCACAATACAGGCAATTATTTTAGAATTTACCAAAGCTTCCTACCCCTTCCTTTCTACCCGATCCATAATAGCTTTTTTTAAGTTTATATAGGATTCGTAAGAAGGAACGGTCCCTTCCAGGTAATCACTTTTAAATGCCTCGCTCTTCTTTATATCATTTCTCTTTAAAACTTTATACAATTTTTGAGCTGTGATCCCCCCTCTATTCCTTACAATATAAATATTATCATTTCGCTCAAATTCATCTAACAGTTCCGAGTAATGAGTTGAAAAAATTAAAGTTGCTCCCTTTTTATTCACAGTTTCACTCATAAAGAACCTTACCAATGTCGCTACGATTTCTCGATTAAAGTGATTCTCCAATTCGTCTACTATCAAATAGCCACCTTTTTCAAATGCCCACATCGCATTTAGAAAAATATTTATTCCTTTTATTGTCCCGGAGGATAAGTACCTTTCTATTTGAAAAGGATTACTAACGGAAATTTCTTCTCTGTCACAAAACTCCAACTTGATTTCGTTAGTATTTGGATCAACGCTGATCTTATTGATACTCGAGTCTAAAAATTGTATCAATTCTCTTGGGAAATTACCTGTTATTCGTAAAAAGTTAAGGTTAGTTAATTGAATAAGATTACGTACATTAAATCCATTCTTCTTGTTAATAGAAATAGCTATACTAACATCCTCTTTCAAAAATTCCGCTGATTCATCACGTACTATCTTATAGTCTGATTCAGCGAAAATAAACATATCTTTTTTGGATCTTATTTGCGTAGCTTTCTTTCTATATAAGGTCTCTTCACCGATCACATAGCGTTCCTCCAAATCATTCTCTTTTGCCGGCAAGATTTGTGTATTAAGTTTGCAAATACCCTTATTATCATCGTAAAAAACAATTTCAAAATGTACATTTTCGGATTCCGTCAATATGTCTCTCGTCACAATACTATTGATCGATTCACCATTCAACAAGTTTAGAGAAAAGGCGATCAACTTTAATAAAGATGTCTTTCCTGAAGCATTTATACCTACAATGGATATCACGTTGTTGGTATAAATTTTGCCGAATGGATTAAAAAGCATCTCTGTATTGTCAGACATGACATTTTGTTCCGTAAAAAAATCAATCTCCACCTTCTCCTTAAAAAGCATCAGCCCTTCTACAGATAGTTTTAATAATCTCATGATCCACCTCCTGCTTACATCTCGATCATACTACTATAATAGCACAACCCAACCCTAGTTTTCAACATAAATTAACGCAATTCCTGTGTTTTTATGAAATTATTTCAGCTCATTCAAATAAATTTGTACATTTCTATACGAGATTTGTGTTGTTATATGCGTTAATATTATTTAGAGCGAAATAAATATTTATATCATAAAAATCCGCTCGGATGATACTCCTTTTTCATCCTTTCCCAGATGATATTTATCGATCCACACCGCTCCATCGGTACAATCCCAAACACTCCACTTCCCACACTCTCCACATTTTAGCAGTAGGTTGCGGATATTCATCTTGCTTCGCTTGGTTAGGTCTCGAACCCCCACAACAAAAAAGACCTTCGCCGTCAGCTTCCCGACAACGAAAGTCTTTAGTAGTAATTTTAGAGTGTAATGTTCAATTTTTGAGCCGATCCGCTCGCAAAGAACATGAGCGTCCTGCTCCACTCCTATAATATTAGAATGCCCTAGGCATTCTTTCCGATAAACCTCGTAAGCGAATGTGTTTGGAGAGCGGTCTTGCGATAAAATTTCCAACATTTCGCGCGTAACGAACAAGCTCGTCAAAAAAATTCTGTTTGCGCTTGCAATAGCAAGCAAGTCAATTTTTTTAGCTTGGAGTCAGCGCTTGAAATGTTCAATTTTTGAGCCGATCCGCTCGCAAAGAACATGAGCGCTCTATTTATAGATCGGATATTTTGTAGTAAGCTCGGTTGCGATCTTCTTACCTGCTTCGATATCTTTCTTCGTAAGCACAAGATCGATCGCCTCTGCGATCTTCGCCATATCTTCTTCGACCATTCCGCGAGTCGTGACCGCTGCCGTACCGATACGGATACCGCTTGTCTTAAAGAAGTTTTGCGGATCGAACGGGATCGAGTTCTTGTTTACCGTGATGAACGCTTCGTCAAGAAGAGTCTCCGCTTCTTTACCCGTCATCTCCTTGCCGATCAGGTTGACAAGGATCAGATGGTTATCCGTTCCGCCGGACACAAGATCAAACCCGCGCTTCACAAGCTCTTCCGCCAAACGCTTACAATTCTTCACGACTTGCTCCTGATACTTCTTGAACTCCGGAGACAATGCTTCCTTAAAGCTCACAGCCTTCGCCGCGATGATATGCGCCAGCGGTCCGCCCTGAATACCCGGGAAGATCGCCTTATCGATCTGAGCTGCATACTCCGCCTTGCAAAGGATCGCTCCACCTCTCGGTCCACGAAGCGTCTTGTGCGTAGTAGTCGTTACGAAATCCGCCACCTCACAAGGGTTGTTATGAAGACCTGCCGCAACAAGACCCGCGATATGCGCCATATCGACCATAAAATATGCGCCCACTTCTTTTGCGATCGCACCGATCTTTTTGAAATCGATCTCTCTTGGATAAGCCGAAGCTCCTGCAACGATCATTTTCGGCTTCTCCGCCAAAGCGATCTCACGAAGCTTGTCATAATTGATCTGCTCCGTATCCTTCTCCACGCCATAAGCGATGAAGTTGAAATATTTACCGGAGATATTTACCGGCGAACCATGTGTCAAGTGACCGCCCTGCGAAAGATCCATGCCCAGTACCTTGTCGCCATGCTCCAGCATCGCAAAGTACACGCCCATATTCGCCTGAGATCCCGAATGAGGCTGAACATTCGCATGCTCCGCACCAAAGATCTTCTTCAATCGATCGATCGCGATATTCTCCATCTCATCCACATGCTCGCACCCGCCATAATATCTCTTCGCCGGGTAGCCTTCTGCATATTTATTCGTGAAATAGCTGCCCATCGCCTCCATCACCGCTTCCGAAACGATATTCTCCGATGCGATAAGCTCGATATTTCGTTGCTGACGGTTTAGCTCCTTTTCCAGTGTTGCATAAATTTCCGGATCATTTTTTATCAGATTGTCAAAATTCATAGTTACCTCCTAAGGTTTATTTGTTACCATTATACCCTTATACAATAATGATTAGCAAGCAAAAATACAAAGTTCGCAAAAATAATTCCTACGAAGTTAGTCGAATATTGACACAGCAATGCGATCATAGAAAAAATTTTTTAGATTGATTCTCCGTACCAAAGATAACAAAAAAATCTTCGCTCAAAAAATCCCCCTAGATCTTGAAAATATCTGATACTAAAACCTTTTTTATCTCATAGGTATTGATCTGATTTCTATGAGCGATATTCCGAAACATTTGTTAAGAATAATTTTGCTGATCGTATCAAAAGGCGAGAAAATTTTTCTATGCTGTCTATCAGGTTTTAGTATAAGCAAAAAATCTTTGTCACTCATCATAATATCCCTACAAATATAATTCCCTGCCATCGAAAAAGCATCCTGATGAGAAGTATTACCTGTATTTCCATATAACAAAAGAGCTCTTGTCCTACATAGTAGTTCCAAAAGCTCTTATTTTTTAGTTGGATATTTTACCGATAGACGTGCAGGAGATCATTTGTTCACACTGCTTTGGCTGTGAGCGATGTCGTATTTGTATGACTGATTACTTTCCATCCAAAGAGCAAGTTTTTAGTATCAATCGCTTGCCATCGAAAGAATGATTTTTAGTATATCACTTGTTCTTGATCCGCATTACGAAGTCGTGTTTTTATACAGCCACTTTCGATAATATATTGATGCAAAGTTGTATTGGTACGACTGTTCGCTTGCACTTGTTAGTCAATTAAGATCGTCCTTCTGCGACCGGTCGGATCTTGACGATCATCGAATAGTCTTCCGCTTCTTCTGTGCGATCTTATTTTGTGTTGTCGAAGTAGATGGTTACAGTATCGTCTTTTTCGCCATTATCTCGAAGGTAAAATACGACAGATCCTTTGACTTTAATATCACTTAATTTGTCAAAAACTATTCCACCATATCTGACTTCTCCACCGACATTCACCGATGAATTAAGAACTGCATCGGTATGTTGGCTGCTAGCTGTGTACTCCTTTCCATCTACATATACTTTTGTTTTGAATGGATCGACAACAAAAAATCGGTCTTTAGATTTATTCTTAAATTCGACATAGAACTTAGCTCCGTTGCCTTCATTATATATCGAAAGTAATTTTATGTTAAGATCATTTGTACTGTCTTGTGCAGTAGGTAATGTCTTATAATTCATCGTATTATTGATCGCTGTCAGCTTGGTGTTCAATTCTTTGTTCTCTTTTTTGAGTTTCTCTACCTCAGCTTCAAGTTCTTTGATCTTTTTGCTGTCTTCCGGCTGAGACATCGTGGTAGTCGGTTTTGTTCCGATGGTGATCGTGCCTTGTTTGTAATCCACATCCGCTCCGAGTGTCTCCGAGATAAATCGCAGTGGCACATAGGTCGTACCGTTCTTACTCATCACGAGGTAGTTCTGAGGAAGTTCGACCGCCTTTTCATTGATGACGAATTTGTAGTTGACCTTGGACACCCCGCTGACTGCATTGTTGGACGCGATACCCATACCGGTAGCGATCGTAAGGGATGCAAAAGCGACTGCCATAATTTTGGAATATCTTTTCATTTGTTTCCTCCTTTAGAATTCAAATACTATATCCTCATTATAGAGTATTCGCCATCTTTTGTATAGCATCGGCGAGGATTTGTTATCCAATCGTAACAAAAAAGAGAAGCCTTTCGACTTCTCTCTTATTGTTATTTTTTACAGCCTAATTATTTAGAAACTGTAGCTGTCTTAGCAGCAGCATCCCAGTCGATTTGTACGCCGAATGCAGTTGCTAGAGATCTAAGCTCTACGAAAGTAGTTCCGTTTACAAGCTCAGCTTTTGCTCCTAGTGGAATAGGTGTTCCATTTACATACATTCTTTCAGCACCGATTGTTACAGCAGCAACTTTTGTAGAATCTGTAAATGTAGCTGTCTTAGTAGCTCCGTTCCACTGAACTGTTAGTCCTAGAGACTCAGAAAGTGCTCTGATTGGAAGCATTGTCTTACCATTCTTGATGTATGGTGCAGACGCAGCAGTTTTTGCTTCACCGTTTACAGTGTACTGAGTTTGTCCGATTGTGAATACTGTTAGGATAGATTCAAGAGCGTACTCTTTAACTACTTTTACATACTCAGCAGTTGAAACTGTAATTAGGTTTGCCAATTTAGGATCATCACCACGCTTAACTAGTCCGGTAGTAAGCTTGATCACATCATCTGTAGCGGAACCGTCAACAGAAACTTTTAGTCCGGAAATAGTAATTACTGAAGGCTCTCCAGTAGAAGATTTTAGTACCGGAATTGCAAGACCAACTTTTTGTCTACCATCAGCTCCGTCAACCCACTTAATATCAGCTGCATCGGTATCAAGCTTCATACCATTTGTAGCTTCTACTTTAATAGATCTAGAAGTGAACTGAGTGTAGTCTCTTCTTGTATTGAATGTTAATACAAGTCTTTCTCCTTTTTCAAGAAGACCCGCTTTTGCTTCAGTTATTTTAACTTCAGAAACTTCTCTTGCTTCACCTTTTTTGATTGGGTTAAGCTCAGCAGTTGTTTTGAATTTAGGAGTAACTTTTACAGCATCTGCTTTTACTTCCCAGCCTCTTTGAGCAGCTGTAAGTGTAGCAACGCCGTCTTTGCTTCCATCAGTCTGAAGCTCAATATCAAATTTCACTTCTACTTTATCTTGAAGTGCAGTGTTTGAATCCGGTTTAAGACTGAATTGAGCATCTTTAAAAGTACCTTTATCATCTTTTCCATCAAGCGTTACAGCTCCACCACCACTTGGTTTTACTGTAGCAGAAGCTGTAGAGTATGTTACATCCATACCATCTGCAGAGAAATCAATTGCTCTAGGAAGGATTGAACCTTTTGGTCCTTTAAGCGTTACAGTGACCATAACTTTTTCACCACCCCATACAGATGGCATCTCTTTCTTACCTTTTTCAACAATTGTCATTGTTACATTGTAATCAACAACTTTACCGATTGTTGCAGAAGCAGAATTTCCAAGATATGATACTTTTTCATTTGCACCATTTGCATCTTCTATTTTTGCATACTGTGCATAAGCTCTTACAGTACCTTCTGTTGCATTTCTTCCCATTCCTTTAAGTTTTGGGATTACAAGAACGCTCTTTGCTGCAGAAACATCTGTTACAGCTAGCACAAGACCATCAAGCTTTGTAGCAACATCTGCTTTTTCACTACCATCTACAAACATTTTTGTACCAGTAGCTGTAGTGTCAAAAGAGTATTCATCATCACTTAGTGTAATCACTAGGTGAGTTGCACCATTTGGAGCAGGAGCCAAATTCTTAATTTCAAATTGAGACAGCTCTCCACCATCAAAGCTGATTGTTTTCTCAGCATCTTTTGAAGTCATAGTTAAACCAGCTACATAGTCTTTTACAACCGCTATTTTAACCGGTGCAAGAGAACCGAATCCAACATTCGACTCATCTACTAACTTCAGCATTACATCACCTGTGTTAGGGAAGTAAACAGGAACATTAAGAGTAAGTGTTCCTTCAGCATTTGAGTTTACAACTGAAGCCGGTGCAGCTTTTACATCAACAAAAATAATGTTACCTACTGGATTTGTTACATCCGCATTAGCAACAGACGCAGTGTTTGTTCCATCTGTTATGTCTGCAATAACAACATTCTTATTGTCAACCAGCTGAGCTTTATCTGTCGGTCTAAACTCAGCACCATTGTCGAGCTCCAATCTTAGCTTACCAGCATTGATTGTTGATCCTTTAGGTACTTTGAATGTAACAGATACATTTTTGTACTCATCTGTTTTGTCTTCAGCACTCGCTGTAATATCAAGAGTAGTGTTTACTACACTTGCTGCAGCAAATGCCGACATTGGTAGCAACGTGATGATCATCAACGCTGCCAACAAAAGAGATAATCTCTTCTTCATTTTGTTTTCCTCCTTTGAAATATAAAAGATAATTTTCTTTTGAGAGTATGGGCTCTCTTCCCTTTTCAGTAAAATACCGATTTACAACAGCCATTATATCAATCGACCGTATGGATGTCAATTGCTAATGACAAATTGTAACATAACTGTAATTTTACCTGTTGAACCGAGCTTTGCTCTGTCCCCTATTGCTAATAATACTATAAAATGCAGTTTAGCGTCAATGTTTTTGCCAAAAACCGCAAAGTATTATCTCGATGGTATTATCATAGCACAGTTTTTTACTCTTGTGTGTTACAAGTTTGTTGTTTTTTGTTACAAATCTGTTACTATGTATCCTCTTAATGACAGGTCAGCAGCCTCCGGAGAGACTGCCGAAATGATTTTTTACCTTAATCATATTCCATTCGTAAATATTAGTTTACGGTCACGGTCTTAGCGACTGCATCCCAGTGAATGTTCACGCCGAATGCCGATGCCAGTGAACGAAGCTCGATCATGGTCGATCCGTCTTTGATCTCAGCCGGCACGGTCAACGGAAGCTGTGTATTGTTCACGCTGATGGTGCTCTGTCCGATCTTGACGATCGCTGTCTTGCTGTCATTCCTGAATGTCGCTGTTTTTGTCGCATTGTCCCAGCTCGCTTCAAGACCCAGAGATTCCCCTACCGCTCTTACCGGCAACATCGTTCTGCCGTTGTTGATATATGGAGCAGTGTTCAGTGTCTTAGTCTGTCCGTTCACAGTATAGGTCTTATTATTGATCGCGAATACGGTCTTGAGCGATACCGGTTTTACGACTGAGAAGAATGGGGTCGATGCCTCGATATTGTTGTTGATCTTGGTTTGCAGATAGATCTGATTCATCGGTGCCTTCTCGGTCAAGTACCCTTTGATCCCCGATAGCGTGATCATTCCCGGTCCTTCAAAGGATCTGGATCCTACGGTCAACACGAGGATATTCTCCTGTGCGCCCAGCTCGACGGAGTCGATCTTTAGGCTGTTGGTTGTTTCAACTTTTATTTCTTTTGCCGAGTTGAATGCTACTGCCTTACCTTTGTCATTCTCGTGTCCCGGATAGATCAGCTCCAGATAGATCTTGTCGCCTTTTTGCAGCAGATTCTTTTCGGTTTCCTTGATCACGACTTTTGGAAGATCGGCTTTTACACCTTTGTCTACCTGAGCCGGCACGATGGATACTTCGACGGTCTTAGCTACCTTCGCAAGGTCGATCTTGACATCGTCCATACGAGATGTGCTGACGGTCAGTGTCACATTTTTGTCCGCCTTCGGATCCGCTACGACATCGAATGCTAATTTGATATTCTGCACATCGTATTTGTGTGTACGAAGGGAGAATTTGCTATCTGAATAGACTTCGTATCCTGATACTTTGTCCGCGTCTTTGGATCCTGCGGATCGTGGAGCTGTGAGGATCAGTCCGGACGGCTCTACGACTTTGAGAGTTTTGTAGACGATCTGTGCCCCGTCTACCTTAAGGTCAAGGACTGCTCCATTGGTCAATGTCCCGTCTACTGCCTTGAGCGTCACTTCGATGCTTTTGGACATTCCCTTCGCCAATGTAGGGATCTCTCTTCTGCCTTTTTCTACTGCTGTAACAGTCAATCCGTATGCTACAAGCTCTCCGATCATCGCGTCCTTGGCAGAGACCTTCTTGTCATTGACACGAAGTTCAAATCCTGCCACGACCTTGCCGTTGGAAGCTGTGCCCGATGCCTTGAGCAATACCATCGGCTCGATCTTCACATAGGCGGTATTCTTGGTGATGCCTGTGATGATCATTTCATTCTTGTCTGAAGAATAGCTCACAGTCGGCGTCGCTCCGTCGGTCGTTACCTTGGATGACGTTGAGAAGAGGTATCCGGATGGCAGGGATACGACCAATTTGTTTTCGGATGCGGTTGCAGAAAGTTTTTTCAGCTCCAATACAAGTATCGGTGACAGCGATCCGCCTGCAGGACCGATCTTGGTCTCCGGCTTATCTACTTTCAGCTCGATATCTTTTGCTTCAGTCTGTCCTGTTGTCGGTTTGATCGTATGATTTCCAATCCCTGTTGCTACACCGTCTTTTCCGATGTCTCTTAGAGATAGTGTCACATCGCCCGGTACCGAGTCCGAGAAGTCCAGTCTTAGAGAGATCACAACCTCCAATGTATCTTTGTTGTTTGCTTTTACTTCTTTGTTGATGTCAAGGTTGAAAAGCTTCTCGCCACCTGCAAGCACTCCGCCCGGCGCAGAAAATACCACATCCGGATCGGTCAGACCGGTCGCTCCCTGAACAACAGTCGCCTTTGCCGCTCCGGCTACGGTCGCAAGCTTCGCATTCTCCAGTTCAAAAATCACTCGCCCCATCTTAAGATCAAAATATTTGCTGAGGTCTACCTTAAATCTTACTTCCTTATCTTTGTCCGCTGTCGTGAAGGTCTGCGCCTGTCCGATCAGACTGACCTGCGGATATTCGTCCGCAAATGCCGTCATCGGTACGAGTGACAGAATCATCATCAGCGTCAACAAAAATGAAAATCGTTGTTTCAAAATCTTCATGTTCCATTTCCTCCTTTGGTTTATGGTTGAATATTTTTGTATTCCCGCTTACATTATAGCCTATATTTTAGGTTTATGGTAGATTTTCGATGATATGTTACGGTTTTTTAATCTTTTTGTAATAAAAAGCGCGAAGGCTTACCATTCTTCTGAAATAAGAAAGTTGCGGATGTTTTTATGGATGATGCCGTTTTGGCTACGGTCGAGCTCGTCCATGGTAATGACATATTTGGGAAAATGGTCTCGTATCTTGTCGAATGCACCGAACTCTCGATCGATCGTGGCTTGGTCGGCAAGGATATAGGCGACTTGGATATAGCATTTTTGTCCCTGTTTTTCGCACACAAAGTCGATCTCTTTGTTATCCGTTTTGCCTACGGTGATCTGATATCCTCTACGCAAAAGCTCCATATACACGATGTTTTCCAATGTAAGCTGAATGTCTCGCATATTGCCTCCATAAACCGCTTCTCGTATCCCGTGGTCGGCGATATAATATTTTTCATTGGTGGTAAGGATCTGTTTGCCTTGAAGATCTTCCCTTTTTACTTGGTAAAACAGATATGAATCACAGCAGTATTTGATATAGTTCATCACGGTATCGGTCGAGCCGGTACGGCGTTCGTTTTTTAGGAATTTGACAAGCGAAGAGGCGGAAAAGGTCGTCCCTATGTTTCCCATCACATAGACGATGATCCTTTCCAAAAGTTCCACATCTCGTACTTTGTATCTTTTGACGATGTCTTTGAGCTGAACGGAATTGAACAGATCGGTCAGATATTGTCTTGTCGGTCCACTCTGATAACGGATATTGAAGAGATAGGGCATCCCTCCCGTGATCAGGTATTTTTGGAAAGAATGCTCGATCGACGCATCGCGATCGATCTGCCGGTATAGCTGCATAAATTCGGCAAATGAAAACGGATAGATGACAAATTCCACATATCTCCCTCCCAGATAGGTTGCCAGTTCTCCGGAGAGCAGCTTGGCATTGGATCCGGTAATGTAGATATCGCAGTCCAATGATACGCGCAGAGAGTTGATACATTTTTCCCAGTCGGCAACCTCTTGGATCTCATCAAGAAACACATATACTTTGCCCCCGATGTTTTTTGCTCTTGCCAATATCTCCTGATGAAGATCTCGTGCGTTCAAAAGATGTTCGACTCGCAGATCTTCAAAATTGATCGCAATAAATCTTTTCGGGTCGATTCCGACTTCGATCAGATCCTGCTGGATGAGTTGGAGCATCACGGATTTTCCGGATCGCCGGATCCCGGTGATGACCTTGATCAGTTCGGTATTCATAAAGGGGCGGATACGGTCCATATATAATTCTCGTTTGATCATTTTGATCCTCCTCGTATTTTATGATCGCTTTTTATCACCTGCTTTCAGTTTATATCATTTGTATTCGATAAGCAATGATTTTTTCATTTTTTATCTAGTATAGTCGATGATCTTGTCGAAATTTGGATTTTTGTCGAGTATAGTCGATAAAATTCCTTCTCCGTCGGATCGTTTTTTCGGTTCGACCTTTGTATTTTTTGTGTGCTTTTGTCTTGATCTTTTCATTTTCCACAATATGTTACGGTTTTTTAATCTTTTTGTAATAAAAAGCGCGAAGGCTTACCATTCTTCTGAAATAAGGTCATCTGCCGAAAAGATCGACCTTTTTCTTTCGTTGTGGATCGGCTCTCATTGGATAAGATCGGATGCTTCGCAACCCAAAACCTTGGCAAGGCGCATAACGGTGTCGAATCGAGCTTTGTTGAGAGGTTTGGTTTTGCGTTCGTAAGCTCGAATAGCGTGGACGGATACTCCGGCTGCCTCGGCGAGTGCTTCTTGGGTCAAGCCGCGACTTTTTCTCATTATCTTAAGATCGCTCTGTGCATTTGAAAAATACAGATCAATGGTTTCATAGCTTTTTTGAATGTCGGCTTCGTGAAGTGTCGGATACAGTTTCAACAATTTTTCATAAGGCACCACGCGAAGGATCTTGTCAAAGCTGCGACCGGAATACCACTGGTAGTGCGCCAGGATCCATCCGACCCAATAGACATCACTTCGCTCGTACGATCGGATCGGCTTCGATCCGAAGCTTTCGCCGGTATCTTCCATCACATCCAAAAAAAGTTCCAAACCGCTTTTGCCTGAAATATATTTTGGATTTCCCGTTTCAAATTGTTTGGCGATGCCGCTTCGGATAAATTTTTTCAAAAAATCCGAGCCGTCCATCCCAAAGATCCGTACGGCATCGTGGAGCATATTACCGATGGTGCGGGATGCTTTCGCCAAGTATAGCGGATCGTAGGCGTGGATCATCATTTTTCATATCCTCCCTCATTATATCAAGTATAAACAGATCGTCCATGAGTTGTTGAAGGTTCTTCTTTTGGTTTGCATAGTCCGCGCGGGCATTTTTGTCACGCTCGACTCTTTTGGGATAGTATTCATGTCCGCCGGCGATCTCGTATCCGGTAAATTCGATCCTTTCAAAAGCACGCTCGGAAATCAGCACCACTTGCTCCCCCAAAGTTCCGAGCTGCATGGCTTTGCTCAGATCTCTTAATGAGATCGTGTTGTTGACAAAATCTTCGGCAAAAGAAAAGTATGAATCATCCGCGCGATATCCGATGAGGATATCTACGTCGCCGATATCCGGCAAAAATCGTGACAGAATAAAATCTCTTGCATTGTTTCCGATTGGGGAGAAGATATCGAACTTGCGGTTTGCAAGCAAGATCGCTAACCAGTTTAGGATATTGAAATTCCCTCGGGTCAGGCACATAATATTCAGATCTGCGATGTGTAGAGTGTATCCGTTCGCATATCCGTCGATCTCTCTCATGCAAGCCCATTCTTTGGCAAGTTCAAGATCTTGAGTGCAATAAAACCCTTTTCCGTAGTCGTTGTAGCTTTTGCCTGCTCCGAATATCGGTTTTTTGATAATATGATCCGAGCCGTGATATATCACAAGATCTTGTTTCATAGGTCACCTCTCACAGAATACTTGTTGCTTTAATTGTAATACTGCAGTATCATTTTGTCAATTTTGTTATGATCGATGGTCGTGTCAAGTTGTTG
Organism: Peptostreptococcaceae bacterium; assembly: GCA_030528605.1. GTDB lineage: Bacteria > Bacillota > Clostridia > Peptostreptococcales > Filifactoraceae > JAUNKE01. The sequence goes on from JAUMYO010000008.1 coordinate 47,702, forward strand.
TGGAGTTTTTCTATTGACAAGCTCCAAATGGTT
>JAUMYO010000086.1:0-1425 GCA_030528605.1 Peptostreptococcaceae bacterium
TTCAAATAAAACCTTATTAATATCCCTAAACATCGAGTCCCCCACTCGATGTTTTTCTTTGCCCGAAAAACCTGCTTAGAGATATCATTTATAGAGATCGGATCGATAGGTCCAATAAAATAAATACATTTCCGTTCTGTTGAAACGATGAAATGGGCGGGCGCCTCGTTCCGTATAAGCTATAAAAAGTAAACATGTTGTTGAGTGCCGGTGCTAAAGAATAATAGTATCCGATCCGTTTTATCATAAAATTTTTTTGCACAAAAAAAGAGAGGCTCGCTCTCTTCCTAAAACCAATTTGTTCGTACCGGGGAAGAATTGATCCACAGTTCTTCACAATACAGATCAAAATCATCATTCCATGAGATCCCGAATCCGCCGGTATCCACGCTGACTTTCTCAAACAGTTCTTCGTCGAGCAGCGGTCCAAAGATCGCCATTCGCTCGGCAAGTGCTTTGACATCATAGTCTCGCACTTCGCTGTTCTCAAATATCACGCGCAAAACAAAATTTTCCATCGGGTACACTTCTCGGATCGGATGGAACACTTCTTCGATACGAGTCAGCTCGATCTTGTACCCGAGTGCTTTGCAAAGTTTGCACAAGGTGTCGATCGTCGGCGTCTGTTCCAAACGAAAGACCTTCCATATCGTTTGTTCCGATACGCCGGAGAGCTCGGACAGCTCTTTGGCAGTCAAGGATCTGCGCCCGCTCTCGGCAACCAGCGTCCCGATCACATTGGCGTTGAAACATACTTTTTCCTTTTCCTCGTCCGAAAGGGTGTTGATCCTTTCAAACCAATCGCTCCAAGTTATTTTATCTTGCGACATAAGGTCCTCCCTCCGCGTGAGATCATCCTATTTAATAATAGCATTTTCATAGATATTTTTCAACAGATCTATCTTTTTTGTCGTATCAAAAAATCTTTTATCTTATCATTCTTTGAGGACTTCCAAAAAGAGCCGTAGTCTCTTTCAGTTTCGCTGTCGAATGCGATCCCTTTATAAGTACATCGTTTGGAGTATTTAGCTATGGTGATACCCCTCTTTTTGATTTGGTAGTGCATCGTGTATGATATCCTGCATAGGTCTTCTTTGCTATTTTATTTTTCCGGTCGTTCTGCGGCACTTACGAATTTATGTCCTTCTTGGATCTTTTGGATGATATAATTATAAGCCGTCATACATCCTTTGAATGTACGATACCAACCAATAAGATGTCGATCTCCATCGATCGTGTTGGCTACGATAAAATAAGGCTCTTTGATATTTTCTACCTGAATAACGCTTTCGTGACAGTGAGTCATAAGGATATCAATGCAAGTTTCTCTTATCATTCGATATTGATCCTCAATTTCAGTGGGTGGAATATTAGTTGGTATTTTAGGTGGTGAGCTAAAGTTCATATATTTATCCTTTCTATATT
>JAUMYO010000086.1:1525-6740 GCA_030528605.1 Peptostreptococcaceae bacterium
TTAGTTGGTATTTTAGGTGGTGAGCTAAAGTTCATATATTTATCCTTTCTATATTATACTATTATTCTTTAGAACCGGCACTTAACAACGATCTTTTATAGCTTATATGGAACGATACCTCCGCCCGTTTCGTCGTTTCATTAGACCGGAAATTGAATTTATATGCCTATTTTATTGGATAATAGTATTGGTATTTTCACCGGATAGTTGCATAATCATACTATCCGGCGAAAAGATCGTAGATGTTTTTCTTCCTGATCTATTTTACCACATTGGAGCGGATATTCGATCCCTTTTTATGATCTCCTGCAACTATTTTATACCAAAACCTGATAGACCTCATAAAAATTTTCTCGCCTTTTTGATACGATCGCCTGATCACTCTTGACAGATATCCAGGGATATCACTCATAGAGATCGGATCGACGATACGGATCCAAATCGGTTAGTATCATACCACGATCTTTTTGACGGATAGTACCGGTCCGCGCTCCGCAAAGGAGCCAACGGATCTTCGGGATCGCAAAACAGTATGACCGCATCTATCGAAAAGCAGTTTTATACTATGATCCTTTAGAACTATCGCTTATGAACATTTTTTATTTTGGATAGCTTGTAAGGAATGGTCCCTCACCGCTTCGGCATTCTAACGGAAAGATATCTATGGGATGATCTTATCGGATAATAGTTTTACGATCTTTTATAGATCATCGGTCGGAAAGCTGTATAAGAGATCCTACTTTGTATCATTTTGGCAAAAAGTCTGGACAGAAGATCGCTGTTGTTGTATTATTTATTTAGAACAGTTGTTCCAAGTCACTTGATCCGGGATCTCCGATCAGGGCAAACAGGGAGGTTTTATGGACAAAGTACATTTTCGATCGGCAACAAGGGAGGACGTTCCTCTTATCCTTCGGTTTATCAAAGAGCTGGCAGACTATGAAAAATTGCTTCATGAGGTCGTCGCGACCGAGGAGCTTTTGACAAAATGGCTTTTTGAAAAGAACAAAGCGGAGGTCCTCTTTGCCCTGGAAGGCGAGAATGAAGTCGGTTTTGCGTTGTTCTTTCATAATTTCTCCACCTTTCTCGGGCGCGCCGGGATCTATCTCGAGGATCTCTATGTCTCGCCGGAGTATCGCGGCAAGGGATACGGAAAGGCTTTGCTTAAAAAGCTCGCTGAGATCGCTGTCGAGCGCGGCTGCGGTCGATTGGAATGGTGGGTACTCGATTGGAACAGACCGAGCATCGACTTTTATCGATCGATGGGAGCGGAAGCGATGGATGAGTGGACGGTATTTCGGATCGCGGGCGAGACCTTGGAGAAGATGGGAAAGAAAAAAGGTCTTTGATCCGGACTCGATATGCCGGCGGACCGATAATGACTACTCGGTATTTTTTGAAACTCGATGATCGGATCGATCATCGTACAAAAAGGATAAGGAGGCTCTTATGGAAAATTATGAGCAAAATGAAAAAAGCACTATCATGGACTATATGGCGGATCTGTTTTTTGATCCGAGCTCATTGGCAGAACGCATCATCAAAAAACCGAAGGTGCTCCTTCCGCTGATCCTCAGCACGCTGCTTGTCGTCGCGGCAATACTTATCGTAAAAAATATGGCGGTCGAACATCTCGTCAGCAGCATGAAGGGCGTCAAAGAGCTTGAAATGCTGTCACCGGAGCAGATCAAAGAAATGATGTCGAGTCAGTACGGAATCGGAGTCGCCCTTTCGGCGATCTATCCGCTCGCTGCCGTTTACATCGGCGGAGGTATCTACTATCTGCTCGGGAAGATCTTCAAGAGCCAGGCACTCTACAAGGAGATCGTATCTCTGATCGCATTTGCTTTTATCATCACTGCGATCGGTACCCTCGTTACGAGCATCATCCAGATCCTGACGAACAATATTACATTCGACTTGTCGTTGGCGGCGCTGGCACAGAGAAACTTGTATGAACCGCCCAAATGGTACTATAGCCTATTGACCTTGATCAATCCGTTCACCATCTGGTGTTATACCGTGATCGTGATCGGTTTGAGCAAGCTCGGCAATATCAGCAGATCAAGTGCGACCGTCATCGTGCTGATCTTTATAGCGATCGCGCAGGCTGTCGCCATCCTCAATGCGTTTTTATCGGCTTCAAAAATGATGTAGAACGATCAAAGATCTTGGCAAAGCTCTTTTGCCGAGATCTTCTCTTCTTCCATCTTTGAGTTTTTTATAGAAAGTTCGCGCCGGATATTGTAAAGCAGAAAAAAATCGATTATACTAAAATAAATGGAGGCGGGATATGGAGATACAAAAAACTATCACCCTGGATCGAGCGACCTTCGCCTTGATCAACTCCTATGCCAAAAAATACGGTATGAGTTTTTCCGAGGCGATCGGTCATGCTGCGGTCTCTTTTATCCAAGCTTATGAAGATGGCTCCTCTGAAGAAATACATATCCGAAGAGAGCTTGAAAGTCGATGTGGAAACTAGGTCTTTTATTTTTATGATATCATCTTGATCATCGTCATAAGCGGGATGCGGATTTGTTGCATTGCAGCAAGTCCTTTTTTTATGCGAAAATGACAAAAGTCGCGATCTTTGCTCATCGTCCCGAAGGATCTTCCATGGGATAACATGATGATCCTTTCCCGATAAAAGACTTGGCATCCACAAGCATTTGCGTTTTCTTGCCGTTCAAGGTCTTTTTGAGGATCTCGGGTCCTGCGTGAAGCACGGCTTTGATCTCGATCGTAGGATGGTGCCGGTGGGATGACGGGGGCTGTATCCAGCCCGGACCGTCTTGAGCAGGATATCGCTCTTGACCGATGTGTCGAGATCAAATTTTGTTCCGCCAAGCCTCCACTTTTGACTGACTTGCCTTGTACATTCAAGTACCCTTATTCAAAACTTCGGAATCCGGAAGAATATTCGACCCTTCCGTCTGCCAACACCCACATCGCTTCAGCATCAGTCTTTTCGATCAGCTCTCTGCCCTCTTCCAGCGGCAGGATAAAAAGCGCGGTGGAATAGAGATCCGCCAGCCCCGAATCTTTACAAAGGATGCTGACCTGTCTGAAATGTCTCGGAGGAAAGAGCGTTTGCGGATCGATGATATGACCGTAGACCACATCATCTGCGATGAAAAATCGCTCGTGATCGCCGCTGGATACCAGCGAACAGTCTTTGATCCTGAGCGGAGCCGTGATCGCCTCCTCGCTATTTCGGTCCGGGTTTTGGACTCCGACCTGCCAGAGCTCATCACCGGGCTTGGTCCCGATCGCGGCGACATTTCCGCCGATCGAGAGCAGCATCCGCTCGATGCCCCGTTCTTTTGCCTCCTCGACCACGCGCTGTACCGCATAGCCCTTGGCGATCGCACCGACATCCAGCCGCATCTTCGGATCGGCAAGATATACGGTCTGTGCTTTCGGGTCGATGATGATGTCATCGATGGAGCAGTGTTTTGCTGCCTCTTGCAGCTCCTGTGTCGTCGGAAGAACGGCTTCCTCATCCGCACGGTAGGCTTCTCGCTGTTCATACCAGAGCCCGAGCACCGATCCCATCGCCACATTCACCCGCCCGTCGGTCAGACGATGACCTTCTTTACAGAACTCCAGCAGCTCGATGACTGATCGATCGACCGGGACCGGTCTGACTCCGGCATGGTCATTGATCGTCTTGATGTTATTGATGCCCTCAAAATTCCGAAAAGCGTTAAAGTGCTTGTGATAAAAACTCAGCCGCTCATAGATGAAGTCCGACTGCGCTTTGAGATCCTCCGCCTGCTTTGCATAGCCGACGATCTTGCTCGCTGTGTGGAAGAGGTCCGGAAATTCTGCCGAAAATCTTTTTTCCTGCTTGCCGCAAGATACGAGCATCATACTGAAAAAAACGGCGAGGATGATCGCCCCCGCCGCCTTAGATCTTTTTTTCATTATTTTGCAGCCATTACCGCTTTTTCAAGCAATCTCATCGGATCGTTGACATGGATGGTCACCGATGTATTCAGATCCGCTCCGGTCGGTTTGCCTTCGCCGTCCAGCTCGATCGCTTTGATCTCATCCATCGTCTTGCCTTTGACATGCTCTGCAAAAGCCTGTACCTGCTCATACCATTCTTTGGCGATACCGGAGTTCTTCTTCATACCGTAGCTGTCGCCAAGCTCGACCTTGGTCTGAGGTCTTGCTTTGAGATCGCTCGTGATCTTACCGGTCGCATCAAAAGTCACCTGGCTTTGTGACGCATCGACGATCGCGCTCGTCACCTTCCCTTCCGGAGAAACGCTCGCTACCACATAGTTTGTATATGCCTGCGCAACGCCGTCTTCCGCACCGGCATCTTTGGACCGGTCGATCTTGGTATCCATCGCAAGACCCAAGTTATCCGTGCTCGTTGCACCGATGTTCTTCGCATTGTTTACTGCAAGCTCGATCACTTCGATCACCTCGTTGACATGAACGGTCACCGAGGTCTTCAGGTCATCGCCTGCCGGTCGTCCTTCTTCGGTCACTGAGATCCCTTTGAGCTCTTCGATGGTCTTGCCTTGTGCATAAGCCTCAAAAGCTGCCATCTGCTCATACCACTCTTTTCCGATCCCGGAGTTCTTCTTCATACCGTAGCTGTCGCCGAGTGTTACCTTTGACTCAAAGACCTGCGCGAGATCCGTCTTGATCTTGCCGTCCGCACCGAAGTCGATCTTCGTCTGTATCCCGTCGATCGCGACCTTCAGGATCTTTCCGTCTTCTGCGACCAATACTGCAGCTACCATCGAAGAGACCTGTGCCTGTCCGTCCGCATCCGCTGTAGCATCTTTCGATCTTTCCAAGGATGTGATCACCCCAAGTCCGGTCTTCACCTCTTGGGCATCAGCTTTTTGCTCGGTCTCTACCTTGTTTCCTTCCGGCTTTTGCGTCTCCGCCTCCGGTTTTGCCTGCGTGGTGCCGCAAGCCGTGAACATCATCGCCGCCATCAGCACGGCGATGGACCCTAATATTCTTTTCTTCATGTTTTCCTCCTTGATTTGAACTTTCCCTGCCAACATCGTCAAAAAATAATTTTTTTGCGATGAATAAGATTATAACTTCTTATAGAAATTTTTTCAAGTGTTGATCGAATGTTTTATACCGAAACTTTATAGAAGTCATAGAAATATGTTCGTTCTTTATTCGATGCCTTCTATATGCGCCGGATAAAGATCTCTAGTCTTTACTTTCAAATCAT
>JAUMYO010000009.1 GCA_030528605.1 Peptostreptococcaceae bacterium
TCAAGTTTCGGTGATTACCTACTCTTTTTTTGTTTCGCAAGGCATCTATACCGCACTCTGTATAGCCTTTTATCCACAGAATAACTGCTCTTAGACTCGCTTGTGTAATGCTCGCAATTTCTTCATTGCTATGCCCTAAGATCCGTAATTCGATTACCTGCAATCTTCGATCTTCTCTTTTATCTTTGGTTTGTTTCCTTGCAGAGCCGCTACGAGCAAGCCACAGTATGGCATTGAACATGATCTTGTTATCCTATTTTGCAGGACATCCTGTTTTAGCGATGGGAAACAGATGTTTGATTCGATTCCATTGTTCCTCTTCTATTTCGTATCTTTTTGGGATGTGTTTGGCTCCTTCGTCTTTTGCTTCATTATATCATAGAAATATAGTTTTCAGATACGCCCTAGTATAATATCCTGCGAAACGATCCACAAGTTGTCTAATACTAAAATTCATTAGAACGATTGATAAATCCATCGTCGATGAGTAATTTGTTTTACCATCTCTTTTGTTAGGGAGTTGATGGTTTCACACAATCGATCTACCACATCATTTAATGTCTTAAATACTTCGTTTTTGAACCCCATCCTACGAAGTTGTTTCCAAATTTGTTCGATTAGGTTCATCTCCGGAGTATAGGGAGGAATATGTGTGATTTGAATGTTCTTCGGTATATTTAATCCCTTCGATTTATGCCATGCAGCACCGTCACAAATCAATAGGATCGCATCTTTTTCATATTCTTTCGACAGTTCATCCAAAAATACGTTCATACACTCCGTGTTACAATAGGGCATCACTAGAAAATAGTGCTCTCCTGTAAGAGGTTCTACCGTTCCATACACGTATCGATACTCTCTGATGTGATGACAAGGAACCAAAGGGCGCACTCCTTTCGTGCACCAACAATACTTGGGTTTGTTGATCCTTCCAAAGCCTGCTTCATCTTGAAACATGATACGCAATCTCTTATTAGGGTAAACGCTTTCTAATTCTTTTGCCAGTGTGTTGATTTTTTTGAGGCTTTCATTGCCTCTTCGCTTGCTTTCTTAGGATGTTTACTTCTTGGCATTACTTTCCTCCAGTTATGCCTCTTTAGTACACGATAGATCTGTGCGTTGCTTATACTATGACCAACTTTGTCTCTATAAGCTTCTTCGATTTCTCGTACGCAAATAAGTTGTCCCTTTTTTGCTTCTTCTTCAAAGCTTTGTAGTAACTGTGCTTCTTCTTCAAAGGTTAGGTTTCTGTGATTTCCTTTTTGCCCTTTTTTGAGCAAACCTTCCAGCCCTTCTTTGACGTATTTACTGATCCAGTTGCTTATCACTTGTCTTGAGGTATCGAGTTTTGTTGCGATGTCCCGATGGGTAGTTCCTTCTGCCCGTAGTTGAATAGCGTATAATCTCTTGTCTTCTTGTTTATCTCGGATCTGTTTTCGAAGTTGTTTTATTTTTTCCGCATCTTGTGGATCGATATGGTGTGTTTTTGGCATGATTCTTATCCTTTTCTATCTTTATGTGTTTGTCTATTCTATTTTCTCATCCTTTCTCTATTTTATCAATACCTCTATTGAATAATAGTATAAATACTATTATCCAATAAAATAAGCATATAAATACATTTCCGTTCTAATGAAACAATGTATCGGCGGGATCGTCATTTCGTACAGGCTATAAAGATCATTGCCAAGTGGTAGTTCTAAACGATATCGGTATAAATTTTTTTCTGCAAAATAAAAACCCCTAAAAAGAATCGTCATTTATTATCGATCCTTTTTAGGGGTATTCGCTATAGCTTAACGTATAACTTTTTTCTCTTTAACTTTTGCTGCTTTACCTACACGATCTCTTAGATAGTTCAATTTTGCTCTTCGAACTTTACCTTTTCTTGTAACTTCGATCTTAGCGATCACCGGTGAATTTACAGGGAAAGTTTTTTCAACACCTACACCGAAAGAAATCTTTCTAACTGTGAAAGTCTCTCTGATACCTCCACCTTGTCTTTTAATTACTACACCTTCAAAAATCTGGATCCTTTCTCTTTTACCCTCAGTAACTTTGATGTGGACTTTTACAGAGTCTCCAGGACCAAATTCCGGCAGATCTTTTTTGATCTGTGCAGCTTCAATTGATTTGATGATTTCCATTTTTTCCTCCTACTTTTTTCGAATGTTCTTAACAGATATGCCAGCGGAACACTCAGATTCTTTAACTTATACATTATATCACTTTACTCGTTCTCCTTCAATACTTTATTGTATATTTTCATTTGATTTTTATCAAAATGATCGACAGATATCAAATCTTTTCTGCGATCAAGGGTAAGACGAAGCGATTGCTCGAACCTCCAGTCTTCGATCTCCTTATGATTTCCGCTCAACAATACACCTGGAACCTCATTTCCTTCAAATTCTCTCGGCCGGGTATACTGAGGATACTCTAAAAAATCGTTGGAAAAGCTTTCATCTTCATACGACTCAGCTTTACCGAGAACATCTTCTAACAATCTTGCCGTTGCTTCGATCAAAACGATCGCCGGGATCTCTCCACCTGTAAGAATGTAGTCTCCGATAGAAACTTCTTCATCAACAACTTCGTCGATCGCACGTTGGTCGATACCTTCGTAATGTCCGCAAATCAATATCAGATGATCGTATTGGCTAAATTCTCGAGCCATTTTTTGAGTAAATGTTTTTCCTTTCGGTGATAGATAGATCGTTTTGATCTTTCCATCGATTTGGGAAAGAATACTTCGATGACAATCTACGATCGGTTGGGGCATCATTACCATTCCGGACCCACCTCCAAATGGATAATCATCCACCTTCTTGTGTTTATTTTTTGCATGATCTCGAATATTATAGCTTTTTATATTGATCTTATCAGCTTCCTTAGCTCGCTTTATAATACTGTGAGCAGTCGCTGACTCTATCACTTCCGGAAATAGTGTCATTACATGGTAATTCATTATTCTAATAATCCTTCTATCGGTTTTATGATCATTTTCTTGTTTTCGATATCTATCGTAGGGATGAATTCTTTGATGGCAGGAACCAAAAACTCTTTTCCTGAATCTGATCGAATGACATAGATATCGTTTGCAGAATATTGCAAGACATTGACTACCGTACCTAAAATACTTCCGTTATTCAAAAAAGCTTCCAGACCGATAAGATCGGAGATCATATACTCATCTTCGTCCAATTCTCTAAGATTCTGCTCATCAATATACAAAGTTTTGCCACGATACTTTTCTGCTTCTTCAATAATATCGATCCCCTTGAGTTTGATGATCGGCATAGATTTATGAAATTTTACTTTTTCAATGTAGTATTTCTGATCTTCTCTTTCAAAGTAAATATATTCTATCTCTTTAAAGCGTTCCGGATAATCAGTATATGAATAGATCTTCATTTCTCCTTTTAGTCCATGTGTATTGACCATTTGTCCGATTCGGTATTTTTTCATTTATTCCTCCGCTTCATCGGTATCGTTTATAATTTCTGTGATCTTGTTTATCGCAAATCTTATCGCTTCATACGAAAAACCTTTGTAAGATAATGCATAACGAATTTTTTTTAGCTGCTCTTCTTTTGTTTTTCCTTGTACCCTCAGATATTTTTTGAGCGCGATCTCAAAAGCTTTGCCTTCTTCATCAAGATCAAATTCGGATAATATAGATTCCGCATTTTCTTTGTCTATACCTTTTTCAAAAAGTTTCTGTTGGATCTGACGCGTTGAGTTCTTTTTGCTGTTTCCGGATCGTATGATCGATCGAGCAAGTTCTTCGTCATCAACAAAAGAGTATTCTTCCATAAAAAGGAGTGTTTTTTCGATTGCTTGATCAGAAAAACCTTCGGAGCTTAATTTTTTTCGTATCATGTTGACAGATTTAGGCGTTGCCGAGATGATCCACAGTGCCCTATTTTTACAACGGTTGACTTCATCTTCCGCTAAGATCTCGTTGATCGTTTCATTTGGATGAAACTCCATACCGACTGATAATTGGGCTCGATATAAGCCCTCATCAGTTAGCGTAAAAGCAAACTCGTTATCCAAATAGATTTCGTAATTTTTTTTACGTTTATAAATCCCCGTGACGATCATATTTCTCCATATACACAAAACCTAGAGTGGATACTCTAGGTTTTAATGATTATTAAACAATTTCCACAATATATTTATTGCTTTCTTTGCTTGAAGCAGCTTTTACAACGCTTCGAATAGCTTTTGCGATCTTTCCTTGTTTGCCGATCACCTTGCCCATATCTTCTTCAGCGACTCTTAATTCTATTACGACCGAATCATTTCCTGCAATTTCAGAGATCGTAACTTGTTCCGGATGATCCACAAGTGATTTTGCAATTACTGCGACTAGTTCTCCCATCTTATTCCTCCTTAAAAAGAGAAATGGTGATTATGGTATAATTATTTTTTAGAAGCATCAAACTTCTCCATCACACCATTGTTTTTGAACAGATTTTTTACAGTTTCTGTTGGCTGAGCGCCTATTCCTAGCCATTTAAGAGCCTTTTCTTCGTTGATTTTGATCATTTTAGGCTCAGAAACCGGATTGTAATATCCGATCTCCTCGATAAATCTACCGTCTCTTGGTGAGCGAGAGTCAGCAACAACTATTCTGTAGAAAGGTTTTTTGTTTGCTCCCATCCTTTTCAATCTGATTTTTACCATTTTTTCACCTCCTCTTACATATTTTTTTATTGTAACCTTCAATTTAGAAAGGAAACTTCATATTGTTCATGTTAAATGGCATCTTCCTGCCTTTTTTTCCTTTCTTGGAACCCCCGTACTGCATTTTAGTCATTTGTTTCATCATTTTTTTGCTTTCGTTGAACTGTTTGATCAAACGATTCACTTCGCGAACATCCTGTCCGCATCCTTGAGCGATCCGCTTTCGGCGACTGGCATTAAGGATATCGGGGTTTTCTCTTTCTTTCAGGGTCATAGAGTATATGATCGCTTGCACTCTATCCATTTGCTTGTCATCGATATCGATATCTTTGATCTCTTTTGGTATCCCGGGCATCATTTGTAGTAAACTTTTTAATGAACCCATTTTTTTGATCTGCTGCATCTGATCCAAGAAATCATTAAAATCAAATTCTTGCTTTCGAATCTTCTGTTCAAGCTCTTTCGCTTTTGTCTGATCAAAATTCTCTTGTGCTTTTTCTATTAAGGTAAGAACATCTCCCATACCCAGGATCCTGGAAGCCATTCGGTCCGGATAAAAAGGTTCAAGAGCATCTAATTTTTCTCCGACGGCAGCATACTTTATCGGTTTTTGGGTTATTGCTTTGATCGAAAGAGCTGCTCCTCCTCTGGTATCTCCGTCGAGTTTAGTGAGTATGACACCATCGATACCCAGAGTCTCATTAAAGCTTTGGGCTACATTTACGGCATCTTGACCTGTCATCGCATCAACAACAAGCAAGATCTCTTGTATAGGAACAGATAACTGTATATTTTTCAGTTCCTGCATCAGCGTTTCGTCGATATGGAGTCGACCGGCTGTATCCACCAGGACAACATCATTTCCCAAAACCTTCGCTTTTTCAACAGCTCGTTTTACTATCCCTACAGGGTCTTGAACGCCTTCTTCGGAATATACCGTAATGCCGGCCTGTTCTCCGACAACTTGAAGTTGCTTGATCGCCGCAGGACGATATACATCGGCTGCAACAGCCATCGGCATATGCCCTTCTTTCTTTATCTGTTTACCCAGTTTTGCGATCGTGGTAGTTTTACCTGCACCTTGAAGGCCTACCAACATAATGATCGTAGGGTAATTACTTGCATAAGAGATCTTACTCTGTGTCCCGCCCATCAAAGTGGTAAGTTCATCATTTACGATCTTGATGACCTGTTGACCCGGGGTCAGGCTATCCATCACCTCGGATCCGATCGAGCGCTCTTTAACTTGTTTTACAAAGTCTTTGACAACTTTAAAGTTAACATCGGCATCCAACAAAGCCAATTTGATCTCACGCATTGCTGCGTCAATATCTTTTTCGGTAAGCTTTCCTCTTCCTCTTAAGCTCTTAAACGCATTCTGGAGCTTATCGGATAGATTTTCAAATATCATTTATATCAGCTCCTTACATATCCTGAGTATATTTTCTCGTTTTACTGGATCGATATCGTCTATTGGATCCATGATTTGTATGATCTCATTCATCTTTTCGGATACAAACTCTTCTCTGCTCACGACTCCTAATTTAGACTCGTAATTAAGCAGGATCTGTTCACTGCGTTTGATCGCATCATGAACCGCTTGACGAGAGATCCCCATTTCTTCACTGATCTCTCCTAATGAAAGATCCTCATCCAAATAGAAATCTAAAACTTCTCTTTGTTTGGGAGTAAGAATCTCTCGATATGTTGAATACAGTCTGCTTAGATAGACGAATTTTTCAATTTCCACAAGATCCTCCCGTAAAGTCGATGAACTTTACATACTGTATAATAATATATATTTGCTTCGCTGTCAAGCTTTTTTACTTGACTTCGTTTCAACTCCATAGTTTTGGAAATAATGCCCAGCCCGATCCCCTACATCGTGAAATATGATGCAGAGTTAAGAGCAATAACACGATGCTTTAGGCAATGTTTCCAAGTATTTTTTAGGAGCTTTAATTTTTGCTAAAAAGAGCTCTTGCGAAGTCTCCGGCATTAAATTTTTGGAGATCATTGATCTTTTCGCCGATCCCGACATATTTGATCGGTATCTGAAGCTCTTTGGAAAGACCGATGACCACTCCTCCTTTTGCGGTTCCGTCAAGTTTTGTCAGGATCATACCTGTTAATGGAGCAACTTCCAAGAAGGTTTTAGCTTGGTTCACGGCATTTTGTCCCGTTGTAGCATCGATCACCAACAATACTTCTTTGTGAGCCTCCGGATATTCACGATCAATGATCCTAAAGATCTTATCCAATTCTTGCATCAGGTTTTTCTTATTATGCAGTCTTCCGGCGGTATCACAGATCAATACATCGATATTCTTTGCCTGAGCAGATCTTATCGCATCAAATATAACTGAAGAAGGATCAGCCCCTTCATTGCTTCTAACGATAGGAACATCCGCTCTCTCAGCCCAGATACTCAATTGATCTGCAGCTGCTGCCCTGAATGTATCGCCCGCAGCAAGCATAACGCTTTTGCCCTCACGCTTCAGCTGTGAAGAGATCTTTCCGATGCTCGTCGTCTTTCCTACTCCGTTAACACCTACGATTACCATAATTTGAGGATACTTCTCTTCCTCTTGTTTTACGGAAGAAAGAAGGATCTTTTCAATAATACTCTCCAGCTCCTTTTCCAGTTCAGGCAATTCTTCGATCTTCTTTTCGTGAGATCTTTTTCTTAGTTCTTCCGAGATAGATGTTGCCGTTTCAAACCCGAGATCACCAAGTATCAACAATTCCTCGAGTTCCTCAAAGATCTCATCATCTATTTTGGCATAGCCGGAAAATAATTCATCCAGCTTCTTTGAAAAGTTTTGTTTTGTTTTGAAAAGTCCCTGCTTTATCTTTGCGAAAAAACCGATCTCCTCTTGAGTATCTTGTACGTCCTCAAAACTATCGGACTCAATATTTTCGTTCTGTTCTGATAAAGTAGTTTCACCAAGAGCCTCTTCTGACAGGTCTGTATCTTCTTTTGCAGAGTCTAAAATTTCTTCTTCCTGCGATATTGAATTTACTTCAAGCGCAAGATCCTCGTCGGACGATATGTCTAAAAGATCAGACCCACTTACCGGCGACGATATCCCATCTATATGTGGAGCTTGTCTCGATCCGATCACGTGCTCCGCCTCGTGATCTTGCTGAGGTGACGACGCATGATGATCGTCTTCTTCGATCTTATCGATCGATCCTGAAAGATCGGTCGCAGAAGAGGTATCCAATACTTGCCGATCTGATTCATTTTCTGAAGCCGGTACCGCTGTATCGGGCACCTCTTTTTCAAACGGACCTTCATCAGTCGGTTGAACACTTTCTTCTTGATATTTTTCATTTACATCGATCTCATCGACATTTTTCTTTTTTCCAAAACCGAATAGTTTTCTAAACATAATTCTCCTTAATTACAATATAAATAATATCAGCATTTGATTCTTATAATAATATCCTTTCAAAGCGGTATTGAACAATATTTTTATAGCTTGTAGTGACTATAACTCTACCTCTGCATCGTTTCATCGGAACAGAAAATGTATTTATATGTTCATTTTATTGGATAATAGTATTAGCACTCCGTGTATCAAAACATAGATCACTCGAACATGAGAAAGTGCATAAAAGATGATTCGGTGGTATAAGCTTATTGCTCAATGTATTCTTGTGCGTCTTCAAATTTAAGGCTCACTAATTTCGATACTCCTTTATCTTGCATCGTGACTCCGTAAATATAATCCGAATTCTCCATAGTTCCTCGACGATGCGTGATCGTTACAAATTGAATGTTATCGGACATTTGCTTTAAAAATACATTAAAACGACTGATATTAGTATCATCCAAAGCTGCGTCGATCTCATCCAGTATGCAAAATGGAGCCGGTTTTGTCATCTGAATAGAAAAAAGAAGCGCGATCCCCATCAAAGCCTTTTCTCCCCCTGACATTACAGAAATACTTTTCAGTTTTTTCCCCGGAGGTTGAGCATAGATCTCAATTTCTGAGTTTAGCACATCTGAATTATTGCTGAGTTCCAATTTTCCCTCTCCGCCACCAAACATTTTTGAAAAAACCGTTCCAAATGTTTTGCTGATATTTTGAAAGCTGGATGTAAAATCTCTCGCCATATCTTTCTCTAATGATGTGATTATATTTTCCAGCTCAGAAATAGAATCGGTCAAGTCGGAAATTTGCACTCGATAAGTCTCATATCTCTCAAACAAGACTTCATGATCTTTTATCGCATCGATATTCACATTTCCAAGGTCAGTGATCTTTTTTCTTAGTTGCGATACGGAATCTTTACTCGCAGAATCATCCAATTCAAGAGTTTTCGCTTCCGATAAAGTCAATTGATATTCATCCATCAAACGCTCTACGATCTTTTCGCTGACCAAATTGACTTTGTCCAGTTTTCCTTCGATCTTAAATTTTTGTTCCATCAGTTGAAGCTTCTCTTGTTCCATTTGATCCTTCAGGATCGAAACCGACTCGAATTTTTTACTGTCCTTTTTTAATTGCTCTTGGATCCCTTCAAACTCCATCAGGGTTTCATCATATTCAACCTCTGAAAGCTGTAAGTTCATCATCGTTTCTGCGATCTTTTGTTCCGAAACGGATATCTCTTCGTTTATATTTCTTATTTCCTGCTTATCATCTTCCATTTGCTCCTGAAGATCTTTTATTTGAAGAAAAAGCCTTTGGATATCCTTTTTATGATTCTCTAAACAGTTATCCAATCGGATCGACTCGATCGTGATCTGATTTTTATCTTCCGTTTTTTTAGCAAGATCATCCATCAAAATTTTTCTTTCACTCTGAAGATCCTCCAGGATATAGCGATTCTCAATCATCGTTTCTTCAAGGTCTTTTTGGGCCTGTTTCAGTTCGGATATCATCTTATGATTTTCCAGCTGTTGCTCTTCGCTTCCTTTATTTTCTCCCAAAAGGTTTTCCAGCGTATTGTTAAGATAGTTGATCCGATTTTTTATATCGCCAAAGGTCAGTCTTGAAGATTGGATCATTTTTTGGTTTTCTTCTGCCTTTTTCCTGTTCTCGGAGATCTTACCCGTTATTTGAAATTCTTCCAATTTGAAACTTTCCGTACGAGCTTTCAATGAATCGACTTCTTTCTGAAGAGAATCCATTTGATTTTTATATTCGAGGATCGATCTCTTTCTGCTCAAAAAATTATTGCTTTTATAGTAATGACCTCCGGTTATAGATCCTCCCACATTGAAGATCTCTCCTTCTAAAGTTACGATACGGTATTTATTCTCATATTGCCTTGTTTTACGGAGAGCCTCATCCATATCGTCTACGATCAAAGTTCTGCCAAGCAATTGATAAATGATCGATCGAAATCTCCCGTCAAAGGAAACGACATCACATGCCAATGTAGCATCTGCAATATTCAGACGAGAACCTTTGATAAGATCGATCGGAAGAAAAGTCGCTCTTCCGGCAGAATTCTTTTTCAAATATTCGATCGCTTTTTTGGCTGAGAGACTGTCTTCAGTAATGATGTGCTGTAAAGAAGAGCCCAGTGCCGTTTCAATAGCCCTCTCATACTTCTTGTCAGTGGATATGATATTAGAAACGATGTCGATGATCCCGTTAGATCCCTTTTGCTCCAAAATAGTTTTAACGCTTTTATTGATCCCTTCCAGATCTCTTTCCATTGAGGAATACATGTTGTGCTTCAAGAAAATTTCCCGAAGATGCTGATTTTTGTTATCCAATTCTTTTCGAACTTTTTCTTTATCGCTTATGATCCGTTCCCGCTCTTTAGTCAATCGATCGGATTCTTTCGTCAGAGTGTCTTGATCTGCCCCCAATCTGTCAAGTGCATCTTCCTGCTCTTTTTTTTGAGCAAAAAGTTCATCAAGCTTCGCTCTTGTCCTATGGATATTATTGCTGCTTTCGTCTTTTCGGATCGCTTCCCGTTGAATATTTTCCGTTAAAAACTGTATTCGCAGCTCATTTTTTGAGATGCTTTCGATCATTTTCTTATTATCGTTTGCCACCTCATCGATCTTGACATCCAGCGCTTTGATCTTTCCGGATAAAGAGTCGGTTTGTGCAATGATGATCTCTTGTTTTCGAGACTGTTCTTTATGTTTTTTTTCAAAAACTTCTTGTTCAGCTTCGATCTTAGATTTTTCCAAGTCCAATTGTTCAAGATGGAGCTGTTTTTTCTCCTTTGCCAGATCGATCTTGTCCAATTGACTTCTCTTGAGAGAAATGATCTCTTGGAAGCGTTGGACTTCATTATGAAGATCGTTTTTTTGGAGATCAAGGCGATTTTTTTCAGATTCCAAAGCCTGTATCGACTCACGGATCTTTTTATTATTCTCCTCAAAACGCTCAATATCATCTTTATTGGCTTCGATCTTGGCTTCAACTTGGTCGAGCTTTGTCAGGATCTCCTGAAATGTTTTTTCATCTTTTTCGTAGTTAAGATGGATCGAATCATATTCTCGGATCATCAAACTGATATCGGACCTTTTAAGATCTTCGCTCAAACGAAGATATTCAAGAGCCTTTTCTTTTTGGATCTCAAGAGGCACGATTTGTCTTTCGATCTCTTTATAAATATCCTCCAGTCGTTCTAAATTGACCTTGGAATTCTCAATTTTTTTTTCACTTTCCTCTTTTTTAAATCGAAATCTTGCGATACCGCTTGCTTCTTCGAGAAGTTTTCGCCGTTGTATGGAGGTCGCATTTACGATCTCATCAATTTTACCTTGAGAGATGATGGAATAGCCTTCCTTGCCGATCCCCGAATCCAAAAACAACTCACGGATCTCCTTTAATCGAGCCTGCTTTCCGTTGATATAATAACCGCTCTCTCCGTTTCGGAATGCTTTTCTTTTGATGCTGATCTCTGAGAAATCAATGTCCAGAGCACTGTCTTCATTCTCAAACACAACTTCAACTTCACAGGAATTTGATTGATTATGGCGTGCCGTTCCGGAAAAAATAACATCTTCCATTTTTTCCCCACGCAGTGTCTTTGCGCTTTGTTCGCCCAAAACCCATCGAAAAGCATCCAAAATATTACTCTTCCCACTACCATTTGGTCCTACGATACTAACGATCCCTTCCGGAAATTCTATTTTTGTTCTTTGATAAAATGATTTAAATCCTTTTATTTCGATAGATCTTAACTTCACGATTACCTCTCAGCGTTAAAATATTTTTTCAGCGGGATCTCCAGATCTTGGATCCAAAAAGAATCTTGTGTTTCGGACTCCGATACTTTAATATGGATCCGATACTTATCCTTGAAATATTTATAGTTACTTTTTTGATTGCCGACTAATTGAGAAATTTTTGCTCTGGGTGCACGGATATTTATATGATCCCCAAAATGGATCTTAGAAAGATTCTCTTCAATGATATCTCTAAATATCAGAGAGTAGACAAGCTCCCCGAAAGCAGGATGCCATGGACCTGCAACGATATCCTTTCCCATGGCGATCGTATCGGAAGATTGAAGCCCGATACGAACAACTTCTATATTATTTTTTTGGAATATACTATATAAGTTTTTCGCAACTCGAACAGCCGTTTCGAGTTCCCATGGAGTAAATTTCTTATTCTTAAAAAGTGACTCAAGCTCGGTTTCGTGAATTACCAGAACAGGATAGATCCTAACAAAATGAGGCATTATTTTTACAAATTCATTTGCGGTAAAATAGATTTTTTCCTCCGTATCAAGAGGTAATCCGATCATCATTTGTAGTCCCAATTTAAATCCTTTTTTTAGAATAAGCTCAGAAGAACTGTAAACACAACTCGAATCATGTCCACGACTTGAAGCTTGAAGCACCTCATCGTCCATAGATTGCACCCCGAGTTCGATCACCCGGACATTGTGATCCCACAAGCGATCCAAAATCACTTCATCGACCGCATCCGGACGGGTAGAGATACGAATATGACTAGCCTTGCCCAGATCGACATAGGATCCGGCGATCTTTAAGAGTTCAAGTTGTTTTTTATCTTCAATTGCAGTAAATGAGCCTCCGAAAAAAGCAATCTCGACATCATTATGATCGATCGTAGACAAACATTTTTCGATCTCATCAATGACCCTATCACTGTTCAGTTCTCCGTTTACTCCTGTGATCTTTCTCTGGTTGCAAAACACACAATCATTCGGACAACCTTGATGAGAAACAAATATAGAGATCGTCTTCTGATTTATTTTTCCCAAATTATCATAGCCTCCCTTGCAGCATTCTGCTCGGCTTCTTTTTTGTTTTTCCCTTCACCTGTAGATACGGATCTCCCATCCAGAAAGAGCTCTACCGTAAAAGTTTTTTTGTGATCCGGTCCTTTTTCATTCACTACAAGATATTCGATCCGGGCATCTTTATTTTTTTGTACCAGCTCCTGATACTGGGTCTTATAGTCTTTAAACAACTTTCCCTGAATACCGGAGTCGATGAGCTCGGTCATATACTTTATCACAAATCGGGTAGCTTCTTGTATTCCTGAATCACAATATATAGCACCGATCAATGCTTCCATAGCATCAGCGATGATCGAATCTCTGGCTCTCCCCCCGTTCTGTTCCTCCCCTCTGCCAAGGAGGATGAATCGATGTAGTTCAAAAAGATCGGCAGCGATCCGAAGCGATTTTTCACAAACGATCGTAGATCGAATGCGAGACATCTCACCTTCTGAAATATTCTTTAGGCGTGCGAATAAATGAGTAGTTATGATCAGGTTCAACACAGAGTCTCCTAAAAACTCCAACCTTTCATTGTTCTTGACTTTATATCCTCGATGTTCGTTTGCATAAGAGGTATGGGTCAAAGCTTCCCTCAGCAGGAGAGGATCCTTAAATGTATATTCGATCTTAGATTCCAATTTTTTCAATATGGTCATAATATCCTCATTACTATAAAAGGCTGCTTTCGCAGCCTTTATACTTACTCTTGGTCCTCATAGTTATCCAAAAGATCAAAGTCATTTTCAACAAAGTCTTCATCAACAGCTGATATCACCACTTCATCGCATGCCGGACAAATAATATCCGACTCTTCATCATACAATAGATCTTCATCGATCTCGATCTCTTCTCCGCAAGAAGGGCAGCTCAGTTCGATGTAATCGACCTCGCCATCGTCCTCTTCTTCATAAAAATCGTCTTCCAATTCTACAAGGTCGTCATCGATAGCTTCAACGTATTCTTCGATCTCATCCTGTCTATCCGATAACTCTACGATGGCATCCGCAAATTCTCCCAGAACATCAACGATCTCCAGAAGAACTTTTCCTTCTTTTGTTTCTTCGGAAAATCCGATCCCTTCACACAGTCCTCTAAGGTAAGCCACTCTTTCAAATAAATACTCCATATTCGCCTCCTTGATCTTAAAAAAATTATACTCTCGACATATATTCGCCTGTACGAGTATCGATCCTGATCTTCTCTCCCTGGTTTATGAACAGCGGTACCTGCACTACCGTTCCTGTTTCCATTGTAGCTGACTTCGTAACATTTGTAGCGGTATCACCTTTTACTCCGGGCTCTGTTTCAATGACTTCCAGTTCTACAAAATTCGGAGCTTCCACTTGAAAAGCGGTACCTTGATAGAAACGGATCGTAACGACTTCGTTCTCTTTGACCCACTTCACCGCATCTTCGACTTGCTCATAATTGAGAGGAACTTGTTCAAATGTTTCGTTATCCATGAAATAATACAATTCACCATCATTATACAGGTATTGCATTTCTTTTGTTTCGATAGTAGCCTTTGGAAACTTGTCACTTGGGTTAAAAGCCTCCTCACGGATAACCCCTGTCTTAAGATTTCTATATTTGGTACGAACAAATGCCGCGCCTTTCCCCGGCTTTACATGTTGAAAATCAACGATAAGATAGGGTTGCCCATCTATCTCAAAAGTAACACCTTTTCTAAAATCTCCTGCAGTAACCATTCATAACCTCCAATTTTTATTTCAATCTTGCAGTTTTACAAGAAAGCTCTTCCTGTGATCAATATCTGTGTCATAATATTTGAGAACAAGCTCCAGTAAAAAGATATTTCCTTCTACTCTTTTGATCTTTAAAGAATCGACCTGCGTCCCGATCTCATACGATCGATAAGAAGCGAAGGCTTTAATATTTGTTTTCCAAGAGTTCGAATTTTTGTGTGCCCATAAAGAGCCTCGTCCATCCGCTTCATGATCTTTTAGGTAAATGAGTTCTTCTTTGTAAGGGCTGTTATAACTGATCCTTTTGCTTCTGATAAGCTTTACACATCGAATGTCGATAAAACGATCTCCGATATGGGTATGGACAACATTATCTTTATCCAGAACAGATTCGATCTCTGCCGATCTTGAAAATTCTTTTGTCAAACTATTATGTAAGAACTCTCCGATCTCGATCAATTCTTTTTCAGCAATAATATTTCTATTCATCAGCAGAGCAGAAGATAAGATCGAAAAAGCAGCTCCTAATATAGCTAACGACATAGCGATCGAAATGATCAATTCTAAAAGTGTAGATCCTTTTTTCATCCTGTGCCTGTTTCCTTGCATAGTACGCAGATCCAAATAAACAAAATGAACCACTTAGATTTTACCATATAACTATACTCATTACAAGTGCGACGATAAACAAAATTCTCCCTCTTTATGAAATAAAGAGGGAGAATAAAATTACATCATACCCATTCCGCCGCCCATCGGCATAGGTGGTTCATCAGTTTTTATATCAACGACTGCCGCTTCGGTCGTCAGGAATGTACCGGCTACAGATGCTGCATTTTGAAGTGCAGATCTGGTTACTTTTGTCGGATCGATGATCCCCGCTTCAAGCATATTGACATACTCTTCCTTCAACGCATCAAATCCTATCCCGATGCCGGCTTTTTTGACATTCTCAACGATCACAGCGCCTTCAAGACCCGCATTGATAGCGATTTGCTTAAGAGGTTCCGAAAGAGCTTTAGCGACGATCTGTACCCCGGTCTTTTCTTCAGCAGAAAGTTCTTTTGCTAAAGTTTCAAGTTTTGAGATAACATTGACCAGAGCGGTACCTCCGCCTGCAACGATACCTTCTTCCACCGCCGCTCGTGTTGCATTCAACGCATCTTCCATACGTAATTTTCTTTCTTTAAGCTCCGTCTCCGTAGCGGCACCAACTTCGATCACAGCAACTCCGCCGGATAGCTTCGCCATTCGCTCTTGAAGTTTTTCACGGTCAAATTCTGAAGTAGTATCTTCCAACATTCTCTTGAGAGAATTAACTCGATCGGAAATTTCATCTTTTGAACCCGCTCCATTAACGATGACCGTATTATCCTTTGTCACCTTAACAGATCCGGCTCTACCTAAATTGGATAATTCCGTATCTTTCAATTCAAACCCGAGTTCTTCCGATATGAGTTGTCCTCCTGTAAGGATCGCAATATCTTCAAGCATCGCTTTTCTTCGATCTCCAAATCCCGGAGCTTTGACCGCGACAACATCAAAAGTTCCTCTCAACTTATTGACGACCAATGTTGCAAGAGCTTCTCCCTCAATATCTTCAGCAATGATCAGAAGTTTTTTCCCGCTTTGAACGATCTGTTCCAAGATCGGAAGGATCTCTTGGATGTTGTTGATCTTTTTGTCTGTAATAAGGATCAGCGGATCATGTAGATTCGCTTCCATTTTTTCCATATCATTCGACATATACGGTGACAGATATCCCCGGTCAAACTGCATCCCTTCAACGACATCCAATGTGGTGCCCATAGATTTGGATTCTTCGATCGTGATAACGCCATCTTTACCAACCTTTTCCATCGCATCTGAGATCATTAACCCGACCTCATCTTCTCCGGCTGATATAGCAGCAACTTGTGAGATCTCCTCTTTACTTTCGATCGTTTTTGACATTTCAGAAAGCTCTAATACTGCAGCTTCAACAGCTTTGTTGATCCCTTTTCTAAGCAATATCGGATTGGCTCCCGCAGCAACATTTTTTAACCCTTCTTTGATGATCGCTTGAGCAAGAACGGTAGCTGTTGTCGTTCCGTCTCCTGCAACATCGTTCGTTTTTGTGGCAACTTCTTTCACGATCTGGGCACCCATATTCTCAAACGCATCTTCAAGTTCGATCTCCTTTGCGATAGTAACACCATCGTTGGTGATCAAAGGCGTGCCGAATTTTTTATCCAAAATTACATTTCGACCTTTTGGTCCCAATGTCACTTTCACGGTATCTGCCAGTTTATTAACTCCGGATTCTATGGATTTTCTAGCATCTTCTCCAAATTTTATTTCCTTTGCCATTTCTCCTCCTATTCAACAACAGCAAGTATATCGCTTTGTCTTAAAATAATATATTCTTGTCCATCTACTTTTACTTCTGTACCCGCATATTTTGAAAAAAGGACCTTGTTGCCTTTTTCAACTTCCATTTTTACTTCTTTGCCGTCAATGACCCCGCCCGGTCCAACCTCGATAACCTCCGCCATTTGGGGTTGTTCCTTTGCGCTTCCTGTCAAAATGATCCCGCTTTTTGTTTTTTCTTCCGCTTCCAGCATTTTAATAACAACACGGTCTGCCAATGGTCTTATTTTCATGATTAACCTCCTCCATACTATTTTGCTCTATCTGTCTTAGCACTCTCTGAGCTGGAGTGCTAACAAGTAATATCATACTCTTTTTTGGGAATAATTTCAATAGATATTTTAGATATTTTCTGCCAAGATATTTTTTGCAAATTCCTCAGAGCGTGTTTCAATATCCTCCACCGCAAAGATCGATCCCTTATCATTTGCAATAGCCGAGATCGAAAAATAAGGTGGCAACTGAAAAGTTTTGTTCATATTCAAGGCTCGTATAAGCTGTGTTGCAATACTTTCAGTCCCCGAACTTCCGGATACGATCGCAGCATAAAGCTTTTTATCATAAAACTTATACTTCCGAAATAATGCGGTAAGACGATTGATCATCGCAGTCATATTCGCTGAAAGTGCATCATTATAATTCGGACAAACCAAAAAAATGATATCGGAATTTGAAATTGCCGGATAAACCTCAGATGTCATAATATCTCTGTAATAACAACGATCATTTAGTCCGAAAGATTTACATGCGTTGTATCCGCAGGCGTTGCAATCAAGTAAAGCAAAGTTCTTCAAAGAGATCTCTTTAATGGAAAAATGGTCATCCAATTTATCCCGCACCATGTTCCATAAAGCCAGTGTATTGGAAGAACTATCGCTGGAATGCAGAACAACGATTTGTTTTTGTCTCTCCGATCGAAGATCTTGTTCTATATTTTTTTGCAAAAACAAACGCTCCATCCGCTCAAGCATTGCAAAACATTCCAATTCCAAGATCTCTGTAAGTGCCTTTCCTGTTCTTCGACTATGTCCTAAATAATTTTGCAATCCCACAGGAGCTTCAACGATCGGTCTGCCGACAAAGCGGAGTCCCATTTTATTTAATCGATACACTAAAGTCGATGCAGTTTGCTTTGTGTACTCCTCTTCTTCTGCCGAGATCAGTATGCCCCCTACAGATCCCCGAAAAACTCCAGGATCCGTACGATAAAGATCGGATAAACTTTCGACAAGTAATTCTATTTTTTTATTAACGCCAAAAGCCCTCAGATGTATAGCAAAAACAAGTTTCGACCCGTAAAACCGATCACCGGATGTCTGGATCTCTTCCATTTCAATGCGAGCCGGATCGTATTTGGATGAGATTTTATCGATCAGCTGCGTTAATTTTTCGGACAGCTCTCCAACTTCTATTATAAACATGATCTCCTACTTAATATTCTTTAATAGGTCGTGCGTATTTCTTATTTTTTCAAACAGGTCATCATTCATAGGGATCCTCTCGACCTCGATCCCTGAATCGGACACCTTATTCTTGATCCCCAGATAAGCATTATCTATAAATATGCTGCTGTAATTGTATTTACCGGCAATACGGGATATGATCGAGATCGCTCCTGAAGAGAGTGCCGGTGCGATATAAGGCTTAAATCCAAGCTCTCGGACCATCAAGTTTGCATTGACCGTTTTATTGGTAAGCTCAACCGATTTTTTTGCATTATAATCATGTATATCATCACAGATCACCAATCCGCTTCCGTGCATTCCGAACACTCTACCGTTTCGTTTGAAGTCTTTTACATCGGGATCCATATTGGCATAATATAAAGCGCGAGAGTACATTACCCCTAATCCGAAACCTTGAATTTGTTCAGGAAGCATCCCTTTATGATCCCAATTCCCGTCAGCATCTGTATTGCTGATCTCATATGCAGCTTTGCACAGCATTTCGACCGGATCGGATACGATGGCGAAAATACCCTTAAATTTAGCATCCCTGGTTTTTCTGACATATTTGGTCAAGATCTCACGATTCGCATCATATTGTACTGCTCGAACATCTCCGGTTTCCGAACCGACCGGAGGAACTTTTGATGAAGCACAAAATATAAACATATCGCAATCCATTATATTTTCTTTTTCAACCGTTTTAACAACAGGTTTGCCTGTGTGCATCGGAGAATCTTCATCGATCGAATAAACTTGGTTCAGCTCCATCTCATATCGTTTCATCACATTTTGTTTGACAGAGTACACTCCGATCTCGGAAATATGATCTCCCCCCAGAAGCTTTAAGCCAACCAAAAGATTTGAACCGATATCGCCCAATCCGACGATATTCACCCTCCATTTCCCTTTTTGAGGGATGTTTAGTATATTTAGAAAAGATCTATGCGCTATGTTGATATACCGAACACGACGCTGATCGATCTTTTCAATGATCCATGTAGGGATCGACGAAGTATCCGCACGTTGTCCTTGGTTGCTCCTAATGATCTCCAAATCATCCGGATTCTCAAAGATCATCGCAGGATCGGTAATAGCAAAGCTTACTCTTTTATTGACATCTGTTTTTTTTATAAAAAACAGAATGTTGCCCTGATCCGTTTCCATCAGATTACGACATTGATGTTCTGATATTTCTTGACATTCTTTGAGTTTTTCAGTAGAAAAGCCGGGTCTCCCATCCACTTGATAATAATACATTGACTCCTCCTAAAACTTAATTTTTTGTGTTAACAAACATATTTTTTAATCTTCTTAAATTCTCCAGATCATTTTTTAAATATACAGAGGGCTTGGTATTCAGATCCAACTCTACGTTTTTCCCATAATCCGGTCTTCTTGTTTTTTCAAAAACTTCACGGAGTTGAAACAAACTGAAAGTTTTCTCATTGATCTTTTGGTATTCTCTCTCTATTGCTTCAAAAAACAGGATCGCATTTTCGATACATACTTCCGATAAGTTATAGATATCTTCCGTGCGAGCACCTTTTATAAAATGAGGGTAAGCATAGGGCAAGATGTAATTTAAGGACGGAAGCAAAAAGTGTTCTTTTTGGCCTTCTCTTTTAACATAGTCTCCTCCAATAAAGGGATACATGGCATTTTCATTAAACCAGTTCCTCAGATTTTTGAGATAATAAATATACTCCACCTCGCGACCGTGCTGTTGCAAGATCTCTTGCCCTCGACCCGATAAGATCGCAACTACCAAATGATCGATCTCGACCTTTTTTTCTTTGAATAAAGGCCACATCTTCTGAATACGATAACCTTTATGGAGGATATCATCGATCAGGATCACCGGACGATCAAAAGATTTGATGGTCTCGATCTGAATGGAAAGATCCATATAATTCGGATATTGCTCAATGTCAAATGATCCAAGATCTGAGCGAAAAACTTTCTCGGTATGCAGTGATTTGGTTACTGTGTTCGGTACGATCGTTTCGTTTAATATCGTGCCATATGAAACACATATTTTATCCCCCAGTTTTCGAGGCTTTACAGGAATAATTGAAACGGAATTGATCTCACAGACTTTCTTCACCAATTTGGAATATGTCATCTTTCGATCAAATGCCAACACCAATTCTCCCGGGTATAGCTTTGTTAGAGCTCTTTGTAAGCGTTCCCTTGTGTGATAGATCACTTTCCTTATATTCTCATTGTTACGGAAAGGGTCTTTAACGATACTTCGAAGATCCGGATTCAAAACGATCGGATTCGACATATTGACACCATAGACCTTTGGTTTTCCATCACTTTGTTCTATTTCAACGAAACCTTGATTTTTAAGGACCTCGCTGATCTGATCATCATTTAATGGATCGTGATAGACACAAAAAGAATAATCTTTCTCGATCGCCATCGCCAGTATCTCAGTCAACATGATCTGACCCAGATGAGAGATAGGATAATGCTTTTTGACCCATAATGAATTTATAACAAATATTCTTCCCATCGCTTTGTTTCTAAGATACTCACTGATATCCGGATTTTTAAATTCATGGTAATAATTTGGACTTTTTAACCAAAACCCGGTTGCGAAAGCGATGATATTCTCGTCCTCTTCATTTTTTAGAGCAACAAGCTTCAGCTCCTTTTTATGATCATCATTAAAAAGGTCGTTTAGATCATAATATTTCTGACCAGGGATCCTATCTATAAAGATCTTTGCTTCTTCCGCGGAGATCGGATCATAGATCTCGGTTTTTATCCCTGATTTTGGAGCAAAAAACTTGTCTCTGGGTGCTTTTTTATACAAACTGAATCGATAGATATAGGATTGTGCTTGATGATCGATCAACTCACTGATGTCACGGTTTTCATCGATAGATTCTCGGATGCGTGTTGAACTGATCGATTCATATTGTGGCGGAAGATTCAATATTTCGATCCGACCTTTGATATTATTGATCTTATCGACCGGGAGATCATCCTCTGATCCATTCTTTTCATCATCCATCTTTCGGTGAAAAATAATATGATCCAGATCCAGGATCTCTCCGTTTTTTCCTTCAAGATAGCTGCTTGCATTTTTGACCACATCCGAGCCTACGACGATCGAAAGTTCTTTATCCGGGAATAATGCCTTTAGCTTTATAATATCTTTATCATTTGCTATATTGATCGGATATTTGTTAGGGAAAACATATATATTCATCTCATCTGCAATAGAGCATTTTATGATATTTTTTCTTATCTCATTCGGCTGAGTTTTTTTTGACCACGAAAATTCATCGATCGCCAGAAAAACATCATAGCCTTGTTTTCGTATTTCTTTGACGATCGCTTTATGCCCTAATGAAAACGGATCGAAACTTCCCGGGAAGAAAGCGATCTTATGATTGTTTTTCCCTACCAATTTACCCTCAAAAAATTCATAGTCTGAAATAAACCGATAGATCTTATTGAGCGAAGCGGAATTATTGATAAAGATGTTTTCCTCGGAGATCTTTTCTCCGATGATATTGAGCAATCTTTTATCGATGATCTCGAATATCAGTCTCTTGTCATCAAGGGACAACCTTTTTGAGCTAAAAAGTCTTGCAATGATCTTTAGACTGTCATTACTGATCGACAGATCAAAGCTGTACAATCCGATCATCAATATACCGAGCATTTTTTGCATGCGATCGATATAGTGGGTCTCCACTTGATCTTTTGTGTATCCGCAAGAAAGATACTCCTCAACACAATACCCTACAGCCATAAGGACCAACCAGGTGAGTTGTGGTGGAGAAGTTTTGACTTTCACATAAAAATCATCCAATATTTCATCCAGCTCGTTTGGTTCAAGATGAACGATCACTTGACCGGCATACTTGGGAATATACTTTGTAAACTGAATATCCTGCATCTCAAGTGCTCGGATCAATTCGATAGCAACTTCATTTTTCTCTTGCTCTTGCAAGTTTCCAATGATCTTTACGATCGATTTCCCTGAGTGATTGCGTACACTTTCTGTGGAGCTGACTTTCAACAGATTGCAAAAATGAAGAGCGGTTTGTAGATCGTTTTGAGTTTTACCTTGCAATAAGAAATCGACCATAATGTCAATGTTAGCTTTTTTTTCGATCCATCCGGTAGCGCTCTTCAGATTTTTCAGGTAGATCTCGACCACATCCTGCTTATTAATAAAATCTTTATTCAGCAGAGAGATCACCTCATCGACTTGTAGTTCAAAATGCTTGCCGAGTTCCCGGATCATTTTTATTCGGAGATGGTTCAAAACCTTATTTTCATCTTGTTTTGTTTGTTCGATCATCTTCCTGGCGAAATAAATATCTTGCTCTTCTGCAATGGAGTATTTAGCCATGATATAGATCAGTTTAGAGATCGCAAAGCGGATCTCCACATTGGAATGATCGTAGAAATGATCTAAAAAGGCATGGATCCCATCCTTGATATTCAATCGATCATATCGAATGTGTTTTAAGATCTGAGTGAGAGCCAGAACGACCCCCGGGTCGGGAGCACCGATCGCTTTTTGCAAATGTCGTAAGATCACTTCATGATAGATCTCCGGTTTTGTTGTCGTTAAAAAAAGCGATTGGACCATATTTTTAGAGTTGATCCGAAGCCACTCGATATTCTTATCCGTTTGTTTATGATCCTTGTATAACAGATAGTTCAAAAAGCGGTCAAAAACATCGACACTTGTTTGTTCGTCGTGTATCCTCGAAACGCTATCAGGGATCTCTTTACGATACTCCTCATCAAAGTTTGCGATCATGATCCCTATTACTTCCGCCACTTGATTACGCACATCTTCTTCTCTGAACAACAGTAGATCCTGCAGAACGTTAAATAATAAGATCTTCTGCTCCTTTCCGAGGTATTTGTCGTATTCTTGGAAAAGAACGATATAGTTCCTTAACTCTCTTCCATTTTTTTCACTACTTAATTTCAAGAGCAGATCATTAAAACTTTCGAATGAGCTGAAGTTCTTCAATATATTGATATTATAGTTTATCGACTGAAATTTTATATTATCGACGATTTGATCTCCATACATAAAAGGAAAATCTTTTTGCTCTCTATCGTTAGACATAGATATAGCTTTTAACGGATCCGTCTCAATGCCCATGTCTATCATATAATTTTCAAAATCTTTCAGTTTGGCATAGACTCTTTTGTATCTTCGTTCTTTCGCTTCGTCCACATTGTCTAATTTATCTAAAATCACTTGAAACGAATCCGATAGATCATAAATATGCATGCTTGACCCTAATGCTTTGACTCTAAAATCCGCATAGATCAAAACAAGGGATTCGATCTGTAAATTTTCTAATTCAAGATCCCAAGTGGAATGATTGGCAGCAACTTTACCGGAAAAAGGCATCGATCTCTTTTTGAACCAAAGATCTGTATAGTAATAATGAAGATAGGGTATCCGTTTTTCTTCACTTTTTTTTGCACCATATTTCCCCAGATCATGACCCATCGAAGCTGAAACAACGATCCCAAGGTCGATCGGGACACCTCTGGACTTTAGCTGTCGAGCAATAAAAAGTGCTATATAGCAGACTCCGGATATATGATCCAAGGTAGTATAACCTTTGACTTCTTGGCTTAGTTTGAGCATCTCAAAGATATAGTCTTCCTTAAAGTGCTTTTTAAAGGTGAAGTATTCATTGTGAGGAAGGAGTTCCTTTTCTTCCGATCCATCCAAAAAACACATCGGAAATCGATTATAAAATCGGTCTCCTCCTAAGGTCGTTTCATGGTAGCTGATCTCCTGAAAGAAGATCAGGAATAATTTTGCAAAAAAATCATTCCACTTGATCGGATCAAATTGAACGGACTCCGGAAAACAACGATGTCTTATATGATCATAAGTATATTCCAAAAATGATTTCTTATCGGGACAGTGATCTTTCTCAAAGATCTTTTTAGATCGCTCATCTTCCAAATGATCCTTTGAAAGATCACAGGAGCTGCATATGTCGATAAAGTAGTTTTCCAAGATAGACAATAGAGAATAAGCACTCCAATCTCTTTTTTCCATCAGATCTTGTATCTTCCGGATCATCGTTTCGTCCGGAAGCGGGATCTGCATAGAGTAAGAGATTCCAAGCCCATTCAGTTGCTCAAATATTCTTTTGAAAGATGTCTCGTTTTTCATCATGCTCCCCTCCATTGGATCTTTTTATTCTGACTCTAATTATTTTAACATATAATTGGCTTCCAAGCAAAAAGAAAGGCTTGCTTCGCTTTATATGATGAAGAAGCAAGCAAGCCTTAGCAAATTATTTTATCAAACTTTTTCCTAATTCGATCGCCTTTAAGTTGATCTCTACCAAGTTAGGTTTTATATTCTCTGATAAGATCTTATTCCAATCAATATCTTCTAACTGCATAGACTTTATTATCGTTCCAAAAAGGATCATATTAGTCACTCGAGAATTGCCCAGTTCTTTAGCAAGCTTTGATGCTTCGACCACTATCGTCTTTGCCTTACTTTGCAACTCTTCGATCACATCGGACGGATAATCGAATTTGCCGGTCAAAATAGGCATGGATTCGATCTCCAGATCATTTACAACGATCGTACCATCCGGTTTTAGATAGTCAAGTGCTCTTAACGCTTCCATTTTTTCAAAGGCTATGATGATATCTGCGCTTCCTTTTTCAATAACGGTAGACTCCACTTTTTCTCCATAACGTACCTGAGAAGAGACGGATCCCCCACGTTGGCTCATTCCATGGATCTCACTCATTTTCACATCATATCCGCGCTCCATCAGACCGGTAGTTAATAATTTTGCTGCGAGGATCGTTCCTTGTCCTCCGACTCCAACTAAAAGAATATTCTTTGTCATTATTCGACCACCTTTCCGATCGCTCC
Source organism: Peptostreptococcaceae bacterium (assembly GCA_030528605.1). GTDB lineage: Bacteria > Bacillota > Clostridia > Peptostreptococcales > Filifactoraceae > JAUNKE01. The sequence goes on from JAUMYO010000009.1 coordinate 25,401, forward strand.
TGTAGGGCAAACTTGTAAACAAACTTCACAACCAACACATTGTTCCGGATTGATCGAAGACTTCTTAGCCTCTTTATCAAATGATAGAGCCGGACATCCTGTTCGAATACATTTTTTACACCCGATACATACTGCCTGATCTACCCTACATTTTGTTGTAAATGCAGCCGAAAATTCCTTTTTATCTACATCTGTGAATTTTTTCAAAACACATGGCCATCTGGTGATTATTACAGAAGGCTCATCAAGCTCGTAAGCCCAATCCAACGCGGCTTTCACTTCATCCAACCGATTCGGATTTACGGTTTTCACATTTTTTATACCACAAGCTTTTACAAGCGGTTCGATCTCAACGATATCGGTCGGCATCCCTTGCAAAGTATATCCCGATCCCGGGTTTTCCTGATGCCCGGTCATACCCGTGATCCGGTTGTCCAAAATAATATTGATCGAGTTGGATCTGTTATACACCACATTTAGCAGACCGTTGATCGCGGTATGGAAAAATGTAGAGTCTCCAACAACGGATACTACTCTTTTTGGAGCTTCCGTTTTATTCGTAACTTGTTGGAATCCGTGTCCCGAACCAAAAGCTCCACCCATACAAACATTAAAATCCATGGCATTATATGGTGGCGCGAAACCTAAAGTATAGCATCCGATGTCGCCCGCGATCACTGTATTTTTTCGCTTTCCGATCTCGTAGAAGAAACCTCTGTGAGGACATCCTGCACAAAGAGTCGGAGGTCTCGGTACGACTTTTTCCGCATCCGGGATCAAGTTTTCAAGAGACTTTCCATATACCGCTCTACGGATCACATCCGGTGTTTTTTCTCCGCAGAATGGGAAGAAGTTGTTTCCTAAGCAATCGAAGCCGAGTTCTCTGACTTTTTCCTCGATATAAGAATCATTTTCCTCAATTACATAGATCGTTTCTTTTCCTGTACAAAAATCTACGATCTTCTTGTCAGGTAAAGGGTTAGTAAATCCAAGCTTAAGATAAGACACGGAATCAGCAAAAACTTCTTTTGCATATCCATAACATGCACCTGATGCGATCACTCCGATCTTGCTGTTGTTATCTACAATAAAATTCAGGTCGGTATTATTTGAGAAGTCTCTGAGTTTATTGAGTCTTTCTTCCACTACCAATCTCATTTTTTGGGAATTCGCAGGAACGGTGATATTTTTAGGAATATTTTTTTCATAAGGCTTGATGCCGACTTCTATTCGATCTTGAAGCTCTACGATACCTTTGGAATGACAGATCCTTGTTGTCATTCTGAATAGTACGGGAGTATCAAATTCTTCGCTGATCTCAAATGCTTTTTTGAACATATCTTTTGACTCTTGACTGTCCGAAGGTTCCATCAAAGCGATCTTTGCCATTTTGGCAATATTTCTGTTATCCTGTTCATTCTGAGATGAATGTTGTCCCGGCTCATCGGCAGAGATCAAAACAAATCCTCCGTTCACTCCCATATAAGCATATGTAAGTAGTGGGTCTGCAGCAACATTCACACCTACATGTTTCATCGCAGCAAAACTTCTTGCACCTGCAATAGAGGCTCCGATAGCTGATTCCGCAGCGACCTTTTCGTTTACAGCCCATTCCGCTAAAATGGAATCTTTGTATAGTGCTGTGTTTTCCAAAATCTCGGTACTCGGTGTTCCGGGATATGCGGACGCATAAACCACACCGGCTTCATAGGCGCCGCGTGCCACCGCTTCATTTCCAGTCATTAGTTTTTTCATCACATTCTCCTTTTTTCTTAAACAGCTGAAGCTGAAATTGCCAATGATAAATATTTTTCTTCGGTCGAAGCTCCGCGAGAAGTCAATACGATAGGAACTTTGGCTCCGACTATAAAACCTGCCATCTTAGCACCGGCAGAATAGATCAAACTCTTGCCCAAAATATTGCCTGCAGTTATATTAGGTACGACAAGTATATCCGCATCCCCCGCAACAGGACTTCGGTAACCTTTTATTTCCGAGCTTTCTTTGTTCATAGCCAGATCATAAGAGATCGGACCTTCAATGATACAGTTCCTGATCGTTCCGTCTTGGTTCATTTTTTTGAGTGCATCTGCATCGACCGCTTCCGGCATCTTAGGATTGACGACTTCTACCGCTGCAAGGACCGCAACTTTTGGATTTTCGTATCCCATTTTGTTGAAAATACTTACCGCGTTTTCAATGATGCTCTTTTTGCCTTCCAGATCGGGATATGTCATCATCCCGCCATCCGTAACGGCGATCAACTTCGGATAATTCGGAACTTCCTGCATAGCAACATGGCTCATAGGTTTTCCCAAAGAAAGTCCGGTCTCTTTGTTCACAACCTCTCGTAAAAGATCTGCTGTTTGAAGTTTTCCTTTCATCAGAAAATCTCCTGTACCGTTTCGTATGAGCTCTACAGACTTTTTAGCTGCACTGACATCATCTTCCGTGTGATAGATCTCATATTTATCCTGCTCGACACGAAGCTCTCCAAGCATTTTGACAATACTTGGCTTGTCGCCTACCAAGATCGGTTCAGCTATGTTGTTTTTATCTGCATAAACCACTGCTTCAAGAGCATGCTCATCATGGGCTGCCGCTAAAACGACTTTTTTCTTTTTTCCTGCACTTTGAACATGGAAAACCAGCTCATCGAAGGTTTTAAATGCCATAAATATTCATCCTCCTCTCATTTTAACGTAACCATTATATCACCAAGCATTTGTTTTTTCAAGGGTTTGGAGTTTTTGAACAATTAGGGTCTCAGTATTTCAGTCCTGTTAAATTCAAAAAAACATTTCAAATGATTCTTCATAATTTCTTAAAGTTAGTCTAAAAATATCTTTTGATTTTATATCTTGCTTCAAAACAATTTTTAGAATGAGAAAATTTTTAAGCAATGTCTTCGATTTATGAATAAAAAAATTACTGTTTTTCGATAGATATTTTCATCACTATCAAAAAACAGTAATAGATAGATCCGATCCACATTCCGTAAAAAGCGCAAAGATCATGGTTATTTTTCACGGATCAACGAACGGTTTTTCCATATATATTCTATTCCCGAGTACATCGTCATCACAACAGAGCCGTAGAACACCATAGATGCAAAAGGTAATGAAAGTAAAAGCATCAGGATAGAACTCATTTGAAGTACAGTCTTTACTTTGCCTCCGCCGGATGCAGCGATCACTTTTCCGTTTGTAGCTGCGATCGCTCGAATAATAGATATCGCATACTCTCTGGTGATGATTATCACTACGGACCAAGCTTCGACTCTTCCTATTTGGATCAAAAACAACAACGCGGCAGCAACTAACACTTTGTCCGCCAGAGGATCCATGAATTTTCCAAAATCGGTGATCAGATCATTTTTTCGAGCCAAATATCCATCCAAAAAGTCCGTTGCCGATGCGACCGCAAAGAGAAGTGTACTGAAGATCATTGCCGATCGATCCCGTTCATAATAAGCAACTGCCAAGAAAAATGGTACTAATAAAAAACGAAATACTGTGAGTTTATTCGGTGTGTTCATCAATCTCTCCTATCAGATCATATTCCAACGCATCTGTTATCCTAACATCAACAAATTCTCCCCGAGAACAGTTTTTATTTGTATTAACGAATACTATTCCATCGATCTCGATCATATCACGGGAGGTCCTTCCTACATAGACTCCTTCTTCCTGATCTTCAAGCAATACTTTCAGCGTTTTTCCTATAAAGCCTTTATTTTTTCTATAAGAGATCTCTTGTTGCAAAGCCATCAATCGATCTTTCCTTTGCGATTTCGTTTCCGGATCGATCTGACCGGACATTTTTGCAGCCGGAGTCCCTTCCTCTTCCGAGTATTCAAAGACACCCAGTCGATCAAATTGCATTTCTTCAACGAAGCGACAAAGAAATTCAAAATCCTTTTCGCTTTCTTGCGGGAATCCCACGATGATCGTTGTTCGTATCGTAGCATCCGGAATATGTCTTCGTATCATCTGCACTTTATCTTTTATTTGAGCCGCCGAAGTCTTGCGATTCATCTTTTTTAATACGACATCACTGGCATGTTGTATCGGCATATCAAAATAAGGCAATATCTTTTCAGAACTTTTGATCGCTAAAACCATTTCCTCATCGATATCTTCCGGGTATGAATACAGCACCCTGACCCAGACAAGCTCCTCTATCTTGTCTAATTCTCGCAATAATTCAGGAAGCATTTTTCTTCCATAATTATCTATGCCATACTTCGTAGTATCCTGAGCGATCACGATCAGTTCACGGACACCGTTTTTAACAAGTCCCCTTGCCTCTTTCAAAATCTCTTGCAGATCACGACTTCTGTATTTTCCTCTGAGCTTCGGAATAATGCAATAAGTGCAGAAATTATCACAGCCTTCAGCAATTTTCAAATATGCCGTATGAGATTCGGTAAGCAGAAAACGCTCCAAAGATGGGATCTCTTTATCGATACTCTCGATCACCGATTTAGCGGATGGGGTCTCCTTTTCCAATTGAGAAGCGATGTTTATAAAGCTTGTAGTTCCTAAGATCAGATCGATCTCCGGGATCTCTTGCTCGAGTTCTTTTGAATATCGCTGAGCCAGGCATCCCGTAACGATCAATTTCTTTAGATCTCCATTCGTTTTATGCTTTGCGAACTGTAAGATCTCGTTGATCGATTCTTCTTTTGCCGCTTCAATAAAACCGCAGGTATTTATGATCGCTATGTCCGCATCCGAGATCTTATTCGTATTTTCATAACCATTGTGTAGTAAACTTCCTAACATCATCTCGGAGTCTACCATATTTTTGGCACAGCCCAAGGTTGATATAAATACTTTTTTCATTATTGCTCCTTACGCCAACTTATTATTTTATCGACCGCCTCTTTCATTCGATCCGAGTTTACTGTCAGATCATAGTGATATTTGTTTTGAGAATGTAGATAAAGTTTGTCATAATAATTCTCCATAAGATATCTTGCAACATACTCATATTGATGGTCTTCGGCTTTTATAATAAGATCCATAACATTTTTTGTACCCAACTTATCTTTCAATTTTTGGATCGAGCGGATCAGGAGTTCATCATTGGATCCTCCTTTTTGGGTGTAGTCATTTACGCATCTTTCAACGCGTCGGTCCAAAGATGCTTCTACAAGAATGTGATCCCCGTTTTGCATCATTTCCCAAAAATCTTTGGATAATACACAGCGACCGATCTTCTTGCTCTCGCTTTCCAGAAAAACACATCGGTCTTTCTGCTCAAATTCCATGAATTTAGAGAAAAGCTGTGTCTCAAAAAACTTCTGGCTCGGACCTTTTCCCTTGTAATAAATATCGCCAAATACCGAACCGGAATTTTTAGCAAGAAACTCAAGGTCAAGTATACTAAAACCTTTTTTTTCAAGCTCTAAAAGCATTTCTGTCTTGCCGATACCGGTGTGTCCGTGCAAAACGATAAAACGAAACTTTGAGTTCAGGTCTTGCAGATAAGTCATCACATGACGGCGATAACTCTTGTAACCACCTTCAAGCTTTAGAACCTCTAAACCGCAGCTTCTTGCAAGATCTACGACCGAACCGCTCCGCATCCCTCCACGAAAACAATAAATGATGACTTTTTCATATTTTTGGGTCAATGCTTCCAATTCTTGATATAGATTTTTTAATTTTGGGGATACGAGATCAAGTCCTCTTTTCACGGCTTTTGCTTTACCCTCTTGTTTGTAGATCGTCCCGATGATCGCCCGTTCTTCATTATCTAAGATCGGAATATTCAATGCTCCCGGGATATGATCCTCCTCAAACTCAAGGGGGCTTCGAACATCTACCCATATCTTGCTTTCTAAACTTATCCCTTCAGATATGCTTATACTATAACTGTCCATTCCTATTCCGCTCCTTCAAGATCTTCTGATGAAATAAGGACTTTTCTTGGCTTCGCACCGTCACTCTCCGAAACGATACCCATTTCTTCTAATTGATCAATGATCCTTGAGGCGCGGTTATATCCGATACGAAATCTTCTTTGGATCAAAGAAGTCGATATTTGCTTATTCTCCATCACAAAACCCTTGATCTCTTCCATTAAAGGATCCTGCTCTTCCTCTTTTTGGTCAGCCTCGGCTTTCTTTATACTTTCTTCAATAATATCTTCTTTTTCTTCCGCTCGATGTCCTTGATCCAATATATGATCAACAACATTGTTCACTTCATCGTCAGAAATAAATGGTCCTTGGATCCGCTGCGGCTTTGCGATGCTCGGATGAGAAAATAACATATCCCCTTTTCCGATCAGTTTCTCCGCTCCTACTTGATCCAATATCGTTCTTGAGTCGATCTGGGATGATACGGCAAAAGCAATACGAGTCGGAATATTGGCTTTGATCAGTCCCGTGATGACATCGACCGACGGTCTCTGGGTAGCAATGACAAGATGCATTCCACATGCTCTCGCCTTTTGTGCCAATCTAATGATCGAATCTTCTACCTCATGAGGACTTACCATCATCAGATCCGCAAGCTCATCGACAATGATGACGATGCGAGGAAGTTTTTCGACTCCTGCGATCGAATTGTATCCTTCGAGATCTCGAACTCGATTTTCAGCAAAAAGCTTGTATCTCTTGTTCATCTCGGTGACTGCCCAACTCAATGCATAAGGTGCTTTTTTCATATCGGTAACGACAGGGACCAATAAATGAGGAATGTCATTATAGACGGATAGCTCCACCATCTTAGGATCGATCATGATCATCTTGACTTCTTCCGGCTTGGATCTAAACAAGATGCTGCAGATCAACGTATTGATACATACCGACTTCCCGGACCCTGTAGCTCCCGCGACCAAAACATGAGGCATTTTGGTAATATCGGCAATGATCGGTTTGCCCGAAACATCCTGCCCAAGTGCGACCGGGATCTTCCCGTTTGATTTGATAAATTCTTTTGTTTCGAGCATCTCCCTGAAACTGACGATATCCGTCTCCGCATTAGGTAGTTCGATCCCGATAAGTGATGTTCCCGGGATCGGGGCTTCGATCCGGATCGGCGCCACCGCTGCCATTGCCAGAGCCAGATCATCCGAAAGATTCAATATTTTAGAAACCTTTACTCCGATCTTTAATTGTAATTCATAGCGGGTGATGGTCGGTCCGACGGAGATATTGACGACTTTTGCTTCAATGCCATAAATTTTCAATGTGGATTCAAGTTTGTGGATCTCTTTCAGCTGTTGAGATATTTCCCTTGGTTTTAGATTATAGCTCTTAAGCAATGAGGTCACTGGAAGTACATAAGACTTATTATTTTTAGCAATAATGACCGGCTTATCATTAGAAGCATATTTTTCCAGATTTTCTTTTTCTATTCGATCTTTTTGATGCAAACTTCTATTGTCAACTATTTCCTCTTTAGAGACTTCACTTTCTGTAGCTTGAGCTAATGATCTACTCAATCCAACATATCGTTTTGTAGCTCCTACATCAGCATTTTCCGCCTCCGGATAAACCTCGGAGATCTCGTATCGACATTCTTCCGGCTGCAGGATCTTATCTTTTGCCATCTCTGACTGCGTCATCTCGGATAAGGAGTCTTCAACTTCTATCTCATCAACAGTCGATGCTTCTGAAGAAAGATCGGATCTCTCCTCAGCAAACAACAACTCTTCTTCAGCACTGTTTTCTAATTTTTTATTCTCCGCTTGAACGAAAGAGCTTAAGAGCTCTTCTTTATCCGATCCGTCAAATTCCGTAAACTCAGCTACTTCCTTTTTGTATCTTTCCAGGAAACCGAATTTATCTTCGATCATGGTCTCATCCAGCTTTGCTCTTGATCTTTGCTCATTATCTTCATTGACCGAGATATAATCGATCGTTTTTTTCTTAAGTTCTTTAACAGCTTCTTTGCTTCCGCTTGCTAAAGCAATGCTTACATCTCCGATCTTTGAAAAAGACACCTTGAAATAATAAATGATAACAAATAAAAATATCGAGCAGGAGCTAAGGTACATTCCTGTTTTCCCGATCGATCTAGATAAAAAAGCCGAAGTCAAATAAGGCAAGAGCCCAATATTTTTTTTAACAACGGATTGGATAAAAACGGTCCTTAATAATTCAAAGCTTATTTTTTCGTTTGTTAGAAGATGTAAGTTAAACGCTCCGTAAAAGATCGTAGATCCTGAAAAAACTAAAAGTACCATGATCGGGCTTATGATCGAAAGATCGAATCTGGTACTGTATACCAGTCTGCCAACTCCGATGATGATCATTATAAGAGCGGCAAATACAGCTATCGACCCAAACTGCCCAAGCAAAACAGCCCTTATCATACTACCTACAGCCCCTAAGGCATTTGTCGTTATCGAAAGCAAAAAAAACATGCCGATCATCAGAAGAAACAGCGCGATAACATTTTGTTTTCTAAAAGCGTCGATGGTCTTTTGCGATTTTTTACCTCTTCCATTGCCCTTATTTTGGGATGAAGCCTTTGATCTTCCGTTATTCTTTTTGTTATTTCCTTTTTTTGTATTTTTATTCGCTTGTGCCACGAGAATACTTCCTTTTGAACATATATTTCCTGTATATTTCCAGCAATCCTTATTATATCATAAGTTTGTTTTTTTATCATCCTTTTATACACATTGCTTTTCTTAGTTTTCTATGTTCAAACTATTGTTTTTGCAAACTTATTTTACTAAACGGACCGACCTTGACAAACATCTCTCATAACTAAGATCATAACTCTTTGATTTTAAGCCAAATAGTATTTGAATTGCTTATGCTAATGTGTTATGATAAAGTCAATGATTTTAAGCAGGAGTGAAAAAGGAAGAGATGGATAAGAAAGTAAAAGGAAATTTGATGTTGCTGCTGACCTCGATCATATGGGGCTCGGCATTTGTTGCTCAGGTAAAAGGAATGGATCATGTCAGTCCTTTTACATTCAATTCGGTCCGTAATTTTGTTGCGGGTCTTGCTTTACTGATCGTGATCGCTTTATTCGGAAAAAAACTATCCCCTGATAATACTGCTGAGCATCCCCAAACTGCAGTTCATAATGATCGAAGTACTTTGATCAAAGGTGGGATCTACTGCGGTATGATCCTTTTTGTCGCAAGTTTTTTTCAACAATCCGGAGTTCAATATACTACAGCAGGAAAAGCAGGATTTATAACGACTCTCTATATCGTCATCGTTCCGATCCTTGGACTTTTTATCGGTAAAAAAGTAGATAAGAAGATCTGGATATGCGTTTTGATAGCCGCAAGCGGACTATACCTTTTATCCATCAAAGGGGACTTTGACATCAGTAAAGGTGATGCGCTTATCTTTGTATGTGCGATCTTTTTTTCATTCCATATCCTGGTCATCGATCATTTTTCTCCAAAAGTGGATGGGATCAAGATGTCCTGTATCCAATTTTTTGTTTGCGGATCATTGAATACGATCTCGATGGTATTTTTTGAGTCGCCTACCGTGTCAAATATCATGATGGCATCGGTTCCTATTCTTTACGCCGGCTTATTGTCAAGTGGTGTAGGTTACACTCTACAGATCATCGGTCAGAAAGATACCGATCCTACGATAGCTTCTCTTATTTTGAGTTTAGAGTCCGTTTTCGCTGTTCTTGCCGGAGCAGTCATATTGGGAGAAGTTCTCACCTCTCGAGAGAAGATCGGCTGTATTCTGATCTTCGTTGCGATAATCATTGCACAAATTCCCGGCAAGATGCTTCAAAAAGAACCGGATAGCTCTTTCTAATACTATTTCCGTTAGAGCCGGTATTTAATACTACTATTCTTTTGGATCATGGATATCAACGATCGGTGCTCCGTAAAAGATCCAACGAATTTTCGTGGTCGCAAAACAGATAGGACCAAATAGTATAACAACGATCATTATATAGCTTGTAGGTTTTCTATGCGATCTATCAGACTTCAGTATAAATCTCAAAAAAATACTGTAAATAACCATAAAAATAGCGTAGCAGAAGAGTGGCTACGCTATTTTTGTATTTGGACTGGATATTATATGCCCATTTTTTGAAACCTATTTTTTCAAATTATAAAAACTGTGCAATCCTTTATAAAGTGAAATTCCTTCCAATTCATCTTCGATACGGATCAACTGATTGTATTTTGCTACACGGTCAGTTCTTGAAGGTGCCCCGGTTTTGATCTGTCCGGCATTCGTTGCCACGACCAGATCTGCGATCGTAACATCCTCAGTCTCTCCGGATCGATGAGAAATAACTGCTGTGTATCCTGCGCGTTTTGCCATTTCGATCGCATCCAATGTTTCTGTGATCGTTCCGATCTGATTTAGTTTGATCAAAATCGAATTCGCGATACCAAGCTCGATTCCTTTTGCCAATTTTTGTGTATTGGTTACAAAAAGATCGTCTCCTACGATCTGAATTTTTTTGCCAAGTCTTTCTGTCATCAGCTTGAAGCCATCCCAATCATTTTCATCCAAACCGTCTTCGATCGAAATGATCGGATACTTCTCGACCCACTCTTCATAAAGAGCGACCATTTCTTCGCTTGTAAGTTCTTTATTCTCTCCTGCAAGCACATATTTTTTCTTATCTTTGTCATAGAAGGAAGATGCTGCTGCGTCCATCGCGATCCGAACCTCTTCTCCGGGTTTATATCCTGCTTTTTCAATAGCAGCCATGATCGCTTTGATCGCATCTTCGTTTGAGCTTAGATCCGGAGCGAATCCCCCTTCATCGCCAACTGCAGTATTAAGACCTTGCGCATGAAGAACGGACTTCAGCGCATGGAAGATCTCTGCTCCCATACGAAGAGCCTCTCTCCAAGATCTTGCTCCGACCGGCATGACCATAAACTCTTGTACATCTACATTATTATCCGCATGCTGTCCACCGTTTACGATGTTCATCATCGGAACAGGCAATGTTTTTGCATTTACTCCGCCGATATAACGATAAAGAGGCATTCCCAATTCTTCTGCAGCAGCTCTTGCAAGTGCCATTGAGACCCCAAGGATCGCATTTGCTCCCAGTTTTGCTTTATTATCTGTTCCATCCAATTCGATCAGATATTGATCGATCCCTACTTGATCAAAGACATTCCATCCTTCTAATTCCGGAGCGATGATCTCATTTACATTCTCTACCGCCTTGAGTACACCTTTGCCCAAATATCTGGACTTATCGCCGTCACGAAGCTCCACCGCTTCATATTCTCCTGTAGAAGCTCCCGATGGGACCGCAGCTCTTCCGACAACTCCGCTATCCAATGTTACTTCAACTTCAACCGTCGGGTTACCCCTTGAATCCAAAATTTCTCTTGCGTAAATCTCTGAAATATACATGTTTCCTCCTATTGATAAATACTTTTTTATACAAAAACTTTTATAGAAATCATTTCAAAAACATATTTTTGCAGTCTTAACATCACTATTATTTTATGATCAAACTCCTGCCGAGCATTTCTTCCGGCTTTTCCAGATCCAACAATTCAAGCATAGTCGGCGCCAGATCGCTCAGGATACCGTCCTCTCGAAGCTTAACATTTTTATTTTGATCATCAATATAAAGCAGAGGCACTCGATTGGTGGTATGGGCTGTAAACGGCGAGCCGTCCTGAGCAAACATCTGTTCAGCGTTTCCATGATCTGCTGTCAGCAAAACAACGCCCCCCATGCCTAATATCTTCGGAATGACCGTTCCAATACATGTATCTACTGCTTCAACTGCACGAACCGCTGCCGAATAAACTCCTGTATGCCCTACCATATCACAATTCGCATAGTTTAAAACGATAACATCCTTTGGATCATTTTCCAGATCGTTCATCAGCTGTTTCGTTACTTCATAGGCTGACATCTCCGGTTGAAGATCATAAGTCGCCACTTTCGGAGAAGCAACCAGGATCCTGCTTTCTCCTTTGTATTCCGTCTCTCTTCCTCCGTTAAAAAAGAAAGTTACATGCGGATATTTTTCAGTTTCGGCGATCCGAAGCTGGGTCAGATCATTCTTTGCAATATATTCTCCGAAAGTATTTGTCAAAGTTTGCGGTTTGTATGCAACCAACACATTTTTGATCGTCGGATCATATTGTGTCATCGTTACATAACAAGTATCTACTTTCATTCTTTCAAAACCGTTAAATCCATCATCAACGATCGCCCTCGTAAGCTCTCTTCCCCTATCTGGTCTGAAATTGAAGAAGATCACGGAATCATTTTCTTGTATCCCTTCATATCCTTCCATCACCACACGAGGCACGATAAATTCATCGGTAACTTCTTGCTCGTAAGAATTTTGTACCGCTGTTTGAGCATCTGGCTCAAGAATTCCTGCTCCCAAAGCAACAGCTCGATATGCCTGCTCAACTCTTTCCCAGCGGTTATCGCGATCCATCGCATAATATCTGCCGGAGACCGTAGCGATCACACCGATCGAATGGACCTTCATATGATCTTCAATTTCTTTGATATAGTTTATTCCGGATCTTGGCGGTGTATCCCTTCCATCCATAAAAGCATGAACATAGACTTTTTTAACACCTTTTCTTTTAGCAAGATCCAGTAAACCTTTCAAGTGATCGATATGAGAATGCACCCCACCATCCGAAAGAAGCCCCATCAGGTGTAATGCTCTATCATTATTCTTGGCATTGTCCATCGCCGCTAGCAGTTCCTCATTTTCAAAGAAATCGCCATCTTTGATCGATCTTGTGATCCTCGTCAATTCCTGGTATACGATCCGTCCTGCACCAATATTTAGATGCCCGACCTCAGAGTTTCCCATTTGACCATCAGGCAAGCCGACATCTTCACCACTTGCACCCAATGTTGTGCGAGGATGATTCAAAAAGTATTTATCAAAATTCGGTTTTTTAGCTTCTGCAACGGCATTGCCTCTTTTTTCGTCAATGATCGCAAAACCGTCCAGTATGATCAACGCAACCGGTTTTCTCATAATGTCTCCTTAATAATTTACTAGCTGTACGAAGTCTTCAGCTACCAGTGCAGCACCACCTATCAACGCTCCATCGATATCAGGTTGTGCCATGATCTCTTTGATATTCGATGTTTTGACCGAGCCTCCATACTGTATTCTGATTTTTTCACTCTGCTCTTTCCCGAAAAGATCTGCGATCGTCGTTCGTATAGATCGACAAACCTCATTTGCCTGTTCAGAGGTTGCCGTTTTTCCTGTTCCGATCGCCCAGATCGGCTCATAGGCGATAACCACTTTTGAAATATCTTCTTTGGAAATGTCTTTCAATGCCTTTTCAACTTGAACTTTGATAACCGATTCGGTTTCATCATGTTCTCTTTGCGCAAGACTTTCCCCAACACAAACGATCGGGACAAGCCCCGCTTCCAAAGCTTTTTTCGTTTTCAGATTTACCGTTTCATCCGTTTCATTAAAATATTGTCTGCGTTCCGAATGACCGATGATCACATATCGTGCACCGATCTCTAAGAGCATGGATGCGGAGATCTCGCCGGTAAAAGCGCCCTTATCTTCGTAATGAAAATTTTGAGCTCCAACGCCTACCGAGGTACTATCGAGCGAAGTTACCAATTCTCTGATCGCCGTATAAGGAGCGCAGATGATCGCTTCTACCTGCGGATCCAAGTTTGCAGCTGTGATCTTTTCTGCAAATTCTTTCGCCTCTCGGATCGTTTTATACATTTTCCAATTTCCGGCAATGATCGGTTTTCTCATGATCCCTCCTATTTATCATCCAAAGTTGCAATGCCCGGCAATACTTTACCTTCCAAGAATTCAAGGGATGCGCCGCCCCCTGTGGATACATGGGTCATTTTATCACCAAAACCAAGTTGATTTACTGCAGCTGCAGAATCTCCACCGCCGATTACAGTCACTGCATCACTTTTTTCAGCCATTGCCTGTGCGATCGCAAAAGTTCCCTTCGCAAATGCAGGGAACTCAAAGACTCCCATTGGACCGTTCCATACTATCGTATGAGATCCTTTGATCACATCAGAAAAAAGCTTTCTTGTTTTTTCTCCGATATCCAGTCCCATATAACCGTCTTTGATATTTTGATCTTCCGTTGCGACAGGTTCAGCATCAGCACCAAAATGATCTGCTACGACCAGATCTTGTGGCAGTAAAAGTTTTACCCCTTTCTTCTCTGCCTTTTCGATCATTTCCTTCGCGTAAGAAAGTTTTTCTTCTTCCAGCAACGAATTCCCGATCTCAAATCCTTGAGCTTTCAAAAAGGTAAACGCCATTCCTCCGCCTATGATCAAATTATCCACCTTGTCCAAAAGGTTTTCGATCACATCCAACTTATCAGAAACTTTTGCACCACCCAAGATCGCAGTAAAAGGTCTTTTTGGATCTTCAACTGCATTACCCAGGAATTTCAATTCTTTTTCGATCAGGAAGCCGCAAACTCTAGCATCCAAATACTCTCCCGCACCAACTGTTGAACAATGTGCGCGATGTGCCGATCCAAATGCATCGGATACGAAGATATCTGCAAGAGATGCCAATTCTTTTGAGAATGCTTCCTCATTTTTCGTTTCTTCTTTTCTGAATCGAGTATTTTCCAAGAGGATGATATCCCCATTTTTCATATTATCAGCAGCAGCTTTTGCATTTTCTCCGACCACCTCATCATCAGCTGCAAACTGAACCTCTTTCTTCAGCAACTCCGATAATTTTTTTGCAACCGGACGAAGAGAAAACTTTTCCTCAGGTCCGTTTTTAGGTTTACCAAGATGCGAACATAGAATTACCTTTGCGCCTTGTTCGGATAGATACTCGATCGTCGGCATCGCTCCGATGATCCGATTCAGATCGGTGATCTCTCCGTCACTGATCGGCACATTAAAATCCACTCTTACAAGAACTTTTTTGCCTTTTACATCAATATCTTTTATCGACTTTTTGTTATACGACATATTTCCTCCATATTGTAAAGGACAAGTAGCCTATACGATCGCATAGGCCCCTGTCCATCGTGTTCTACTTTATAAACTGAGCAACATGATCCAAAGTTCTTAGCAATTGATAAGTGTAAGACATTTCGTTATCATACCAAGCTGCCGTTTTTACAAGCTGCTCTCCATTTACTTCAATGATTTTTGTAAGTGTCGCATCAAACAAAGATCCTTCTTTTAGGCCTATCACATCAGTGGACACGATCTCATCCTCAGTATATCCGAAAGATTCGTTAACTGCTGCCTTCATAGCCGCGTTGATCTCGTCCACAGTAACTTTTTTCTCCAAAGTTACAACAAGTTCTGTAATGGATCCTGTAATAACAGGAACTCTCTGTGCAGAACCGTCCAATTTCCCTTTTAGCTCAGGAATGACCAATCCGATCGCTTTTGCTGCTCCTGTCGTATTTGGAATAATGTTGGCAGCAGCTGCTCTTGCTCTTCTCATATCACCTTTTTTATGAGGAGCATCCAAAGTGTTTTGGTCATTAGTATAAGCATGGATCGTTGTCATGAAACCTTTTGTGATCCCGAAATTGTCATGAAGAACTTTTGCCATCGGAGCAAGGCAATTCGTTGTACAAGATGCTCCGGAAATAACTTTTTCCGATCCATCCAATATATCATGGTTTACATTGTATACGATCGTTTTGATATCGTCTCCCTTTCCGGGTGCAGAGATCAATACTTTCTTCGCTCCAGCTTGAATGTGTGCTCCGGCTTTTTCCGAGTCTGTAAAAACACCTGTACATTCAAGAACAACATCAACGCCCAACTCGTTCCAAGGAAGTTTAGCAGGATCCGCTTCAGCGATAACGTGGATCTTATGACCATTGATGATAAATCCGTCTTCGACCACTTCCACCGTACCATTAAATCTTCCATGGGCCGAATCATACTTAAAGAGATGAGCAAGCATCACTTTATCCGTTCTACTGTTGATCGCCACTATATCACAAGGTGCAGACGAACCCTTTGTGTCTTTTTGCTCGATGAGTAACCGAAGAGCCAATCTTCCAATTCTGCCGAAACCATTGATTGCTACTTTTACCATAATATCCTCCTAAAGATTTCTTTATTATTTATTAAGCCGATCCAATATACTGTATGCTGCACTTTCGTCTGTAACAAGAACCAGATTCGGATTGATCTTTGAGATGGATAAAATCGCCTCCGCTTTATTTTTTCCACCTGCAATTCCGATAATATGCTGCATTTTTTTATACTGCTCCAGCTTTATACCCACTGTACCTGTTTCAAATACGATCTCTCCGTTGATATCAAAATAATGACCGAACGACTCCGACACTGCACCCGCTTTTTCCAGATCGTCCCAATGTTCCGAAGAGATATTTCGACGGATGGACATATCTTGAGCATTACCTATTCCAAAAACCAAGAAATCCAATCGTTCGATATATTCATATACAGATCGGATCTGCGGGTCATTGCAAAAATGCTCGATGATCTCCTTGTTGATGCTGTCAGGTATCTGCAATAATTTATATTTTGCATTCAATCGCGATGCAAGATGTGCAACGATCGTATTCGCTTGGATCTCCAAAACTTCACCGAGTCCGCCTCTTGCGGGAACGATATACATATTCGGAAGATCTTTTCTCGGCATCTGTTGAGAAAACTCATACATCGTATAGCCGCCTGTCAGTCCGACGATCGAATCGGGCTCGATATGCTTCAAAAAATATTTTCCCGCCTCTTTCCCCAGATCCCTCAGTGCATTTTTGTTGATCTCGAGCGAAGTAGGTGCAATGATCACTTCTTTGATAGAAAGTTTCTCTCTAAGAAGCTCCTGCATTACCGAAAGTCCTCGTATCTGAGAGATATAAGAAGACAATCTCTCGACGATCTCCATTCCCAAAGGTGTGATGTCCATGCCTGCCGAATGGATGGAAAGCAATCCTTCTTCCTTCAAAAAATCGACCTCACTGCGCACGATCCTTTCAGATAAATTCATTTTTTGAGCCAACATACGTCGTCCTACCGTGCCCGAAAAAGATATCTCTTTTAGAATAGAATATCTTTTTTCCAAAAGCAGCAGTGCTTCAGGAATCACTTTTCGCTGTATATCCAAAAGATTTTTCATGTGCTCTCCTAACGAACAAGTTATCAAAAACGACATGGACAAAATCTATCCCGCCAGACTTTCTGCGTCCCACTTGATATAATAACCCATTTTAGATTTTTTTTCAACCATAATTTCTGTATACGATCTGTAATTTGATCGTTCTTGAGATCCGATCTCTGATCATGTGCTATCGGAAAGATCATACTCGCTCATTATATTTCTTTTCTTTGGGAAGATGATAATATGCCTAATTCTTCTCGATACTTTGCGATCGTTCTGCGAGAAATGACTATTCCGATATCATTTAATAATTCTTTTATCTTTTGATCACTGAGCGGTCTCTTCTTGTTTTCATCTTTGACCATCCTTAAGATCCGTAGTTTTATATCTTTATTGGAAAGCTCTCCCCCTTCTCTATTATTTATCGACGAAGAAAGAAAATATTTGAATTCAAAAAGACCTTTTGGCGTCAACATATATTTGCCATTCACCGTTCTTGAAATAGTCGATTCATGAAATCCTGTCCCTATGGAAATATCTTTTAGTTTCATCGGGACCAATGGAGCTTTTTCTTTACTAAAAAAATCCTTTTGAAACAAAATGATCTGCTCCGCTACCTTATGGATCGTATTTTTTCGATGCTCAATATTGCGGATAAGACTCAGTGCACTATTGAGACGAGATCTTAGGAATTCTCGTGTCTTCGTATCCTCGGATTCGTTCAGTAATCTTTGATAAAGGTCGCTGATATAAAGTCTTGGTAAAGTTCTGTTGTCCAAAACTTCTACTTGAAGTCCGTTTTTTTCAACGATAACATCCGGGAGTATATATTGTGGGCTGAAATCCGAAAACCTTTTTCCCGGTTTGGGATCCAAAGATTTGATTTTTTGGATGATCCTCCCTAAATGTTCCTTCGATATTTTATATTTTCGCATCAATAACGGATATCGTTTATTCGCAATATCCTCCAGATCTTCTTTGATCATACGGACCAATATATCATTTTGCTGTTCTTTCGACTCTAACTGCAATAGCAGACATTCCTTCAGATCTCTCGCTAAAAGCCCGGAAGGTTCTATATTTTGAATTTTCTTTAATACAGACAAAAACTCATCCGGAGCGATCGACAATTCGTTTGAACAGCATTCTATATCCATGGACAAATATCCGTTTTCATTCACCTGTTGAATAATATATAAAGCGATCTCCCTTTCTCCCGTGTCAAGATCGATAGCCGAGATCTCTTTTAAGAGATGATCATATAAAGTCACTTCTTCTTTTAGAAAATTATTCGGGTCGATCTCGTTCTCATGATACTCATTTTCTTCATAAAATTTGCTGCTCATATAGTCTTTTATACTTAAAGCAAATTTCCCCCAATCAATATCATCCCCCCATTCCGCTTCCAGAACGGGATTTTCATTCAATTCCTCAGAGATCAACAGCTCCAGGTCTTGGCTGTTCATCTGAAGGATATCGATCGCTTGTTTCAGCTCCTTTGTCATATGGAGCTTTTGAGTTTGTTTTATCTCCATTGAAAAATCGAGTTTCATTTTTTCACGCTCCATTTCTTTTCTTATTCTATTGTATCACTTTATAAGAATAAAATCATCTTGAATTTGAGCATCCTTTGATCCATATTTCTATAATAGCAGGGGGTCTACATATTCCCTTGCATCATACCCGGTAGGATATCAGAAGATCTTCGCTCATTCAGGATCGCTGTAAAAAAAAGAAAATACAGTTCTTGATCTTTGCACTTTCTTCAGATATTTTGAATAAAGCAAAAAGCGGAAAGATATCTGCACGATCTTAAGCAACAGGATCATTTGTATCTATCTTGTCCATAAAAAAAGAATTAAGAAAAACAATATGCCTTTCTTAATTCTATATTGGGATCGTACTATTATTTTACTCCTTAGGATCCGATCCTATCATCAAGTTCGATCGTCACTAAAGATCGATCGGTTTTATTTTATTCCAAGATCCGAAAATTTTATCCGAGATCGAGTTACTCAGTGCTCTATTCCTGTTTTTTAGACCCTTCATCCGGAGATGGATCGCTTGGAGCAGGTTCGATCGCATCCGATAATAGATCGATCAATAGCTGATTTTTACCTTCCTCATTAACGATCCAATAATCGACCCCTTTGATGCGTTGTCCGCCTCCCGGAATATGAGCTTTTTCGATAGCGGAGGGATCAAAATTCAGAAGAAGTGATCTTGATAAGTCCAGCATCTGTTTTTTGCTCATATCCGTTTCCACATTCCGAGAAAGGATATCGATATATGTCGGAACATTGACCGCCAAAGAAGGCGATACGATCTTCTCCATCATCAATTTTACAAACTCTTGTTGTGCTCCGATCCTTCCGATATCCGGTATCACATATCCGCTCCTAAAGCGAAGATACTTCACCGCCTCTTCTCCATTCAAAGTCTGCAGACCTTTTTTGAAATGTATTTTAAGAGCTGCATAGTGCATATCTTGGGGCACATCGATCTCAAGACCTCCAACAGCATCCACCAATTCGATCACGGCATTGTAGTCCACTTTGACATAGTGATGGATCGGTATATCTAAAAATCGTGAGATCGTTTTTATTGCCAGATCGGTGCCTCCATAAGAGTGGGCGTGGTTGATCTTATCCAGACCATACCCTTCGATCGGAACTCTTGAATCTCGAGGGATGGATAGCAGAAAGGATCTGTTATTTTTGGGATTATAGCTGAATATCATTATCGTATCCGTTCTGGTACCGCGCTGCCCTTTATCGGTTCCCAGTTTCAGGCAATCGACTCCCATAACGAGAATGTTGATACGCCCTTGCAACTCAGGGATAGGCTCCTCTTCTAAACTTTCGATCTGTTTTTCTTCATTTTCTTTCATTTTGGCTTGATGATCTCTTTCTAAATAAAAGCTGATCCCTCCACCGATCATGACCGAGAATATAAAAAACAATGTAAAAAATAATAACAGACCTGCTCTTAGTCTTTTTTTCATAAAAACCTCACTCCATTTTGGCTTAGCCCGATCATTCTAACATATTTTCGGCAAATTGTAAATAATACTAAGTCGGGAGGATAGGTCAAGTTGTTGTGGGATTTTGCTATATGGCAAGCTCCAATGGGTAGAAGATCGTATCTTTTCCGGCTATGATCTCCCACGATCATCCTACACTGTCAGGTCTAGGAAAGTCATCAAAAAGTGCCTCCTATACTGATCAAAGGCAATATAGACCTTGTGATCCGTCACCTCTTGTAGATCGAAATAGTGATCATTCTCTTTGTGCATAGCATATCTATGTATGTTATTTCGATCGTGAGATCTCCTGATAAGACAAAGAGCTGTACTGACTACAGCCCTAAAGTGATCTATTTCCCGTGTTCATCGATGCGCGTATTCGCATTATGCTGAATAAACGGATTCGGATAATTGATAACAAGTATTCGTACTTTCTTGTTGGTGCTATTCTCCCAGTTGTGAGGAACTTTGGAATCCAAATAGGCAGAGTCTTCCGGATACATTTCATACACTTTGTTTTTGTAATGCAAAGTTAAGATCCCTTCAAGAACATAAATAAATTCTACACCCTCATGAACATAGGTTTTTACATGATCGTTATCCGATGAGGGCCATAATTCGTAGATCCGAGGCAAAAATCTTGCTTCTTCAAGATTTCTTGCCAAATAAAATTGGACGTATTTTGTGTTGACGGATCCTATTTGGCGGTCGTAGCTTCGTATGACCGGTTCTTCATCACGGCTCGATTTTTTGGGTACATTAAAAAAACTGTTCATATCCATGTCTAAGATCTTTGTGATCTTTTGAAGCGAATCGATCGCAATGGATGTCATGCCTCGCTCAAATTG
>JAUMYO010000087.1 GCA_030528605.1 Peptostreptococcaceae bacterium
ATCGCTCAGAACGATATTGAAAAAAGTGCTTTTTTATGGGATAATCAAATTGAAAAACGAAATAGGTTCTTCGGATGAAAAGAGAAGTCGGGTGTAAGTCCCGCGCGGTCCCGCCGCTGTAAAAGAGGAGAGTTTTTTGTGACCACTGACGATCGTCGGGAAGGTGAAAAACTTGTTGATGCTTGAGCCAGAATAACTGCCTATATCGTACTCCAAGACTCTACGAGCGATAGAGGGAGTGTTTTGAAGCATTTTCGACCTCGCTTTGCGAGGTTTTTTTGTGAAGAAAGGACGGAAGATGAAGAGTGAGCAGGCATGGCTGGAACTGATGAAAGGCGAGGATGGACAGCTTAGTGAACGGGTCTTGAGCGATGTTTGTGAACAACTTTTTTGGAAAGACTTTCTGAGCAGCGAAAGAAATACTCGAAAGGATGAATACAGTAAAGCGATCGAGAAAAAGGTGTTGGAATTGCTGCTACCTTATCGACCGGAGTCGATCCTGGAGATCGGTCCCGGTTGGGGGAATTATACTTTTGCCTTGGCAAAGGAATGCAAACAGCTGACCTGCCTGGATATCTCGCAGGATGTGCTCGATCTGATCCGATCGCGCGCCGACCGATCCGGCATTGACAATATCCGGCTGCTCCACAGCAAATGGGAAGATGCTCCGGAGGCTCGATACGATGCGGTCTTTGCTTACAACTGCTTTTATCGGATCTGCGATATCGCCGAGTCGCTACGGAAGATCGACCGTTGCGCCGCGAAGATCGCGATCATCGGGATGAACAGCGGGATCGACCGACCCTGTACGCTCGAACTGCAGGAGCGACTGGGTCTTCGGGTGAAGAAGAGCCGGCTCGATCATCGCAGGATGCGAGACATTTTGCTGGAGCTGGGCATCCGATCCGAAACTTTGGAGATGGAGATCTTCCGCGAATATGTCTTCGACGATCTCGAGCAGGCGACCGCATACGAAAAAAGATTTATTCTGGATGAAAAACCGCCGGAGGATGAGGTCCGCAAGATCGTTTCAAAACACTATTTTTATTCTGAAGGGAAATACCGTCAGTCGCATACGATCTGTGCCGGACTGATATTTTGGGGAAAATAGAAAATTTTAGGAGGTACTTATGTTAAAGAAAAACAATTTGAAATGGCTGAGTCTTCTGTTAGTGATGATCGTTTCGATCATGGCGGCAGGCTGCGGTCAAAAACAGGAAGCTGCTGAGCAGCCGCCGGCACCGCAAAATGAGCAGACACAACAGGTGGATAAGGATGCCGAGATCGTTCTTGCCGGTTATCGAAATCTTGCACCGGGAAATGAAGACGGCTACTATTGCAGCAAGATCCTTTATGTTTGGGAACCGCTGATCACTCAGGATGATGAAGCAAATCCGATCGCAGGACTTGCAGAGTCTTGGGAGATGAGCCCGGATGGAAAAGAATGGACATTCAAACTTCGTGAAGGCGTAAAGTTCCACGACGGTGAGATGCTGAATGCGGATGCCGTGATCGCAAACTTTGACCGCATGAAGATCGAAGTCAAAAAATCTTCCTTCTATCCGCTGGACATCGATGCACATTATCCGAACCTTACAAAATACGAGAAGGTCGATGACTATCGATTCAAACTGACATTCAGTGAGCCGATGCCGACACTTCTTTACAATATGGTAAACTTCGGCAGCCCGATCTACAGTCCGAAGAATTTTGACGAAAAAGGAAACTTCAACGGTTTTGCGATCGGAACAGGTCCTTTCAAGATCGTGGAAAACGAATTGGATCAACATGTTCTGCTCGAGCGAAATGAAGATTACTACGGCGAAAAAGCAATGGCAAAAACCATCCGCATCAAAGTGATCCCGGATGCGGACACCAGATTCTCCGCGCTAAGATCGGGAGAGATCATGGGTGTGATCGACCTGAATGCGATCCCTGCTGCGCTTGCAAAAGAGGCGGAAGGAGACGAAGATCTTGCTGTATCGACTTCCAAATCTACGATGATCCGATTCCTGACCGTAAACGGAACCAAAGCACCTTTCAACGATGTGCGAATGAGACAGGCGATCAGCATGGTGCTTGACCGTCAGCAGCTTGTCGATGATATCTACTTTGGCTACGGAAGCCCTACGACCAATATCTTGAACTACTCCACACCTTTCTACAAAGAGATCCCTGTGGATGAGAATATGGATAAAGCGAAAGAGCTTGCAAAAGAAGTTCTCGGCGATTCCCGTATCGAAGTGAAATACCTCTACAATGCAAAAGAAGCGGCTCAAAAAGGCGAAGCGGAACTGGTATCATCCCGACTCAAAGAGATCGGTATCGATTGTGTTCTTGAGCCGATGGAAATGAAAAACATGAAAGAGATGATGAAAGCGGGAGACTACGATATCGCAAGAATGCAGCAAGGTCTTTCCAATTCGGAAGCATCGACGATCTTCCGAAGATTCATGGTAGTTACCGGCGATCACAACAAGAACTACAGTATCGGCTATCAGAGCGACAAAGTCGATCAACTGATGAAAGAAGCGATGGAGAGCATCGACATCGAGAAGCGTAAGGAACTCTACAATGAGATCCAGGCGATCTCCGCGTCGGATCTTCCGATCATTCCTTTGTTCAACGATATGACCGTTGTCGCATATAACAAGCAACTGAGCGGATACGATGCAAAACTTTATGGTATCGATCTGCCAAAAGTTGGCTGGAATAGCTAATGAAAAAATATTTTATCGGTAGAATATTTGCACTGGTACCCACTCTTGTGGGTATCAGTGTGATTGCATTTTTTTTGGGCGTCCTGTCCCCCGGCGATCCTGCCGAGATCGCGCTCAGCCAGGGCGGCTACGAGCCTACGCCCGAGCAGATCGAAAAAATGGAACGGGAGCTGGGTCTGGACAAGCCCTACTCGGTGCAATATCTGAATTGGCTCGGCAATATACTTAAGGGAGATCTCGGGCGATCCTACTCCAACGGAAGGGAGATCGCTAAGGAGATCGGACGGCGTTTGCCGAAGACCGTTTATCTGGCAGGTCATGCGATCTTTTTGACCTACTTTTTTGGCATTGGGTTGGGCATCCTTTCCGCATGGCACAAGGATACGAGGCTCGATCGGATGCTGATGATGCTGATCAATACGGTCCTCTCGCTTCCCGCCTTCTGGATCGGACTGATCCTGATCCTGATCTTTTCTGAAAAGCTCCGACTTCTTCCGACGAGCGGATATGGCGGACTGCGCTATATGATATTGCCCTCGATCACATTATCCTGTATCGCGGCAGCAACGATCGCAAGGATGACGAGAGCTGCTCTTTTGGCAGAATTCGGCAAGTCCTACTACATCACCGCTGTCACGAGGGGTCTGAGCAAAAAACAGCTCATCATCAACAATGCGCTTCCAAATGCGATCGCGCCCATCCTGCCGATGATCGGAAACTTTTTGGGCGGCGTACTGGGCGGCACTGTCGTTGTCGAGAGCATCTTTGCGATCCCCGGGATCGGGAGCTATGCGATCGAAGCGATCGGAGCGAAGGATCATCCTGCATTGCAGGGCTATGTTTTGGTGACGGGAGCGATCTTTGTTGCGGTAAGCCTTTTGGTCGACATCGTCGGCGTTTGGATCAGCCCGAAGGTTCGATTGGGGGATGAGTAGATGAAAAAAGGAAATTCGAAAGACCGTATGTTTTGGGTCGCGGTCACGATATTGAGCATCGTGATATTGGTCAATATCTTCGCGGAATATATCGCACCCTACGACCCTGATCAGATCAATATGGATATGAAACTCCGACCGCCGTCAGCGGAGCATTGGCTTGGGACGGATGCGCTGGGAAGAGATATGCTCAGCAGGATCATCTATGGCGGAAGAGTGTCGATCGTTCTCGCATTGCTTGCGACCACGCTGTCGATGGGATCCGGACTTTTGATCGGCGTGCTTGCCGGATATTTTGGCGGAAAGATCGACTGGATGATCAGCATTTTGATCAATATTTTTCAAGGGCTTCCGAGCACCTGCTTCATCCTTGCGATCGTCGGCGTGATGGGACCGGGCTCCCGGAGTCTTCTGGTCGCTCTGGTGATCACATCCTGGGCAGGATTTGCACGAGTCGTCCGGACCGAAGCACTCAAGGTGCGCAAAGAATCCTTTGTAGAAGGGCTCAAATGTTTCGGGGCGAGCGACATGCGCCTGATCTTTGGGCATATCATCCCCAATATCCTGCCGAATGTCAGCGTGCTTTTCGCCACCAGATTGGGGCGTTGTATCCTGACGATCTCGGCGCTGAGCTATCTCGGACTGGGGATAAGACCGCCGACTCCGGACTGGAGCGTCATGATCAGCGATGCAAGGCTGAACTATCGCAGTGCGCCCTATCTGATCCTGATACCGGGGATCTTCATCTTTTTGGTGCTGTTCTCCATCAATATCCTGGGCGATCACCTGCGAGACAAGACCGATGTCCGCAGCATCGAGGTACAATGATCCTTTGATACTATCCTCCAGTAGAAAGCATAGAGAGGTTTTCGTTATCTATTTGATACGATCGATAGATCGATCTAACAAATGTTCAAAAATATTACGGATAAAGATCGGATCGATACGATGAGATAAAAAGGGTCTTAGTATGAAACATCAAAAGAAACCTTTGAGCAAAAGTTGGGATCTATTGCTAAAAAGCTTTTTGCTTGGTAGCGACCTCGACGGCTGATCGGACGAAAGACAAAATGTTATGGTCGGGAGCGATCTTTCCTCCCGAGAAAATGAGGTATGAACATGAATGATACGATCGGTGTCCAAGGACTGAAGATCGACTTCGTATTGCCGGATCGTAAGGTACAAGTGCTCAAAGATCTGACGATCACTTTTTCACCTAACAAGGTGACGGGGATCATCGGCGAGAGCGGATCGGGAAAATCCGTGCTCGGGATGGCGATGCTCGGGATCCTGCCTCCCTATGCCGAGGTGCAGGGCGGATTTTTCTTTGAGGAGCGGACCTTTGCCTATCGCAGCGATATGCAAAAAGCACTGCTTGGCAGAGAACTCGGCTTTATCCCGCAAAATCCTCAGGAGGCGATGAACCCTTCGCGCAAGATCCGAAAACAGCTCTATGAAGCCCTGTCCGTCAAATACAAAAATAGAGATCAGATCCGCGAGAAAGCACAGAGCGTGCTCCAAAATATGGGTTTCAACGATCCGAAAAAGATCCTGGATTCCTATCCTTATGAGCTGAGCGGAGGCATGCAGCAAAGAGCCCTGTCCGCGATCTCCGTATGCTGTGAGCCCAAATGGATCATCGCTGACGAGCCCACCAAGGGTCTGGACAAAGAGCTGTGCGACCAGGTGGCGGAGAATTTTCTCAAACTACAGCAGCTCGGCGTGGAAGGGATGATCGTCATAACCCATGATATCGACCTCGCCGAGAAGATCTGCGATGAGATCCTGGTCATGTATGGCGGAAAGGTCTTGGAAAGAGGAAGTCGGGTGATCCGTGATCCCAGACATCCTTATACCAAAGCTCTGATCGAATCGATGCCTGAGCGCAAACTCGAGCCGATCCAAGATGCGGATAGGGAGGTCGGGCAAGGCTGTCTTTTTGCGCCGCGATGCAGCAGGCGCATGCCGGTCTGTATGACCGAGCGACCGCCGCTGGTCCATTTTGAAGAAGGAAGTGTGGAGTGTTTTTTGTATGGATAGAGAGATCGTACTACAGGCTGTGCAGGTGCACAAGACCTATAAAAATGCTTTCGGGATGAACAGGACCGCCGCTTCCGTAGGGAGAGATCTGTCGCTTTATCGTGGAGAAACGCTCGGATTGGTCGGCTCTTCCGGCAGCGGCAAGAGCACGATGGCAAGGATCCTGCTGTGTCTTACGCCGATCGATTCCGGCAAAGTGCTTTTTATGGGCGAAGATGTGAACCGCTTGGATCGAGCGAAGAGACTGGATTTTAGAAAAAAAGTCCAATTCATTGCCCAGAGACCGGAATCCTTCTTTGATCCGAGGATCAAATTTCGCAAGAGCATCAAAGAGGCGGTATCGCTTCTGCGCAAGAGCGATCGCTACGAGCAGGAGCTGGCAGAATGGATGGATCGGCTCGATCTTCCGACGGGACTCCTCGACCGCTACCCTCATCAGATCAGCGGCGGAGAGATCCAGCGCCTTGCGATCTGTCGAGCGCTCATGGTGCATCCCGAAGTCATCATCTTCGACGAAGCGACCTCCATGCTCGATGTTTCGACACAGGCGAAGATCATCCGACTTTTGCTTGAGATCAAAAAACAGCGTGAACTCACCTATCTTTTTATCAGCCATGATCGCGTACTGATCGACAAGATCTGCGATCGTGTCGTGGAACTGAG
>JAUMYO010000088.1 GCA_030528605.1 Peptostreptococcaceae bacterium
ATGATCCAATACACCAGACCGTCGATACGCTGCGGCTCTCCGACAAGGATCTCACGTCTGATCTCGGACGGGTCGATCTTGGTAAAGAGCTGCGATATTTCGAGAAGCTGCTTCTTGCTCATATCGGTCTCGACATTTTTGTTCAGGATGTCCACATATTGCGGGATGTTGACGACAAGAGAAGGTGAAAGGATCTTCTCGGACAATCTTTTGATGAAATCCTGCTGTACTTGGATCCTTGTGATATCGGCATTGGGATATCCTCGGAATCGAAGATACTTCATCGTCTGATCTCCGCTGATGGTCTGTGTGCCCGGACTGAAGTGGATCTTTTCAAGATCGTTGTGCATCGGTTTCGGGATATCGACTTCCACTCCGCCTACCGCATCGACCAGTTCGGTCACCGCCGTGTAGTCCACCTTCACATAGTGATGGATCGGCTGATCCAAAAACTCGGAGATCGTTTTGATCGAGAGCTCCGTTCCGCCGTAAGCATGCGCGTGGTTGATCTTGTCCGGACCGTGCCCCTCGATGTTGACTCGCGAGTCACGAGGGATCGAGAGTAGGAAAGACCGCTCCGTTTTTGGGTCGTAGCTGAAAAGCATGATGGTATCGGTCCTCATGCTCGCACCGGTTTTGAGATGCTTGCTGTCCAAATAGTCAACGCCCATCAGGAGGATGTTGACACGTTCATTCAGCTTTGGTTCTCGTACTTCAAGGCTTTCGATACCGCTTTGTTCATTTTCTTCCATTTTTTTCGCATGATCATGATCAAGATATAACTTGATCCCTCCTGTGAACAGCACGGTAAACGTACAGAACAGGAGAATAAAGACCATAAGCCCTTTTTTTACATTCTTTTTCATTGTTTCTTCCTTTTGTAGGGATCTTGGGTCATCGATCGGGATCGGACCGGCACGGTGCAAAACGAGGGGCATCCGGAGAGGCGATCCATTCTGTCACAGTCTTGAGGTCTATGGATCCAAGGTCCGTTTAAGTATGGTGGATCATCTATGCTGATAGCCATTAGCATATTACCATACCCAAGCGGTTTTTTGCAAGGAAAATCACTTTTTTTTACAACATTGTAACTCAAATTTAATATAAGGTATCAAAGCCCGGTAATATCGGGATCACACCTCTGCACGGAAGAAATTCGTCAGAAATTTTCTGTTTCGATCCCGCAGCATGTCCGCATTAAGCGACACGTAGGTGTTGATCACCGTCTCCAGCTTATCGCCGAGGAAATAGGCGACATACCGGACGGGATCGATCTGAACATTTTTTCGCTTTAATAAAAATACAAATTCCGGGGGATAAATAAAATTTTCAATAAAACACAAAAAACTATTTTTGTCCGCTAATTACAGACTGGATAGGATGGATCCAGTTTGACAAGGAGTACATCGGATGAGACGATTTTCAGCGATTGTTTGAATATTTCTGAAAGGGGATTTTCTATTGAAGCTTTGATAAAAGTTTCGTATAATTATTATCAATAAAATCTATTGCAAGGAGGGGTCAAATGTTAGATCTTGTTGTAAAAATCAACGGTGTTTTATGGGGTTGGCCGCTGATCGTTTTGTTGTTAGGTACGGGCGTATATTTTACGGTCATCACGGGATGTATCCAGATCCGAAAAATCGGGGTCGCGTTTAAGGAGACCTTCGGCTTTTTGTTTGAAAAAGAGAAGAAAGAAAAGAAGAAGGGCGAAGTATCCTCATTCCAGTCTTTGGCAACGGCGATCGCAGCGCAGGTCGGTACCGGAAACTTGGCAGGGGTAGCATCGGCGATCATGTCGGGCGGACCGGGAGCGATCTTCTGGATGTGGGTCAGCGGATTCTTCGGTATGGGAACGATCTTTGCCGAGGCAGTGGTATCCCAGCGTTTCGTTCAGTATCAGGATGGGGAAAAAGTTGGAGGACCGGCTTACTATATCCGTTACGGTCTGAAGAATGAAACGGTGGCAAAATTTTTGGCAGGATTCTTTGCGATCGCGATCATCCTGGCTTTGGGTCTGATGGGAAATGTCGTGCAGGCAAACTCGATCGCGGATGCGGCAAATGTTGCGTTCAATCTGCCTAAGATCGTTACCGGAGGGGCGGTCGCTCTTTTGGTAATGCTGATCGTAGCGGGCGGTGTGAGCCGTATCGCATCCGTTGCGGAGAAGATCGTGCCTTTCATGGCATTGTTCTACATCATCGGATCGCTGATCATCATTTTCTCCAACGCAGGTCAGATCATTCCGAGTCTCGTACTGATCTTCAAGGCGGCATTTTCTCCACAAGCCGTGCTGGGCGGATTGCTGGGCGTAACGATCAAAGAAGCGGTACAAAAAGGTCTTGCAAGAGGATTGTTCTCCAATGAAGCCGGCATGGGTTCGACACCGCATGCGCACGCGTTGGCGAATGTAAAGCATCCGGGACAGCAGGGAATGGTAGCGACACTGGGCGTATTGATCGACACGGGGATCATCTGTACGATGACGGCGTTGGTCATCCTGACTACGGGAGCATTCGGGGCAAAGGATGCGTCCGGCGAACTCTTCAAAGGGATCGCATTGACACAGCATGCGTTCACGCTCGGATTCGGGCATTTGGGAACAAAATTCATCGCGATCTGCCTGTTCTTCTTCGCATTCTCAACGATCCTCGGATGGTATTTCTTCGGGGAGACCAATGTGAAGTATCTGTTTGGGAAAGCAGGGATCTGGCCGTTCCGTTTGATGGTGGCACTCGTGATCGTCGTAGGATCTACTTTCAAAGTCGATCTTGTATGGGAACTTGCGGATACTTTCAACGCATTGATGGTCGCACCGAACTTGATCGCTCTGTTGGCGTTGTCGGGCTTGGTCGTTAAGATCAAAAAAGACTTTGAGGGCAATTTCCTTCAAGGGAGATCGAGCGAATATCTGAATAAAGATAACAAATAACCGGCACTTTAGCTTGTCAAAAAGAAGATCGTCGGATGATGGACCGTATCCTGTAACAGGAGCGGTCCTTTTTTTATTGCGAGTCGATGCGATGACGGCGATCCGATCGTTGAAGAGGGCGAGCCTTTTGTCCATAATGCAAGGCGATCAATACTATTATCCAAATAAAACAAGTATATAAATACATTTCCGTTCTTAATGAAACGACGAAACGGGCGGAGCATCCATATAAGAAAAATAAAAATGTTGTTAAGTGCCGGATCTAAAGAATAGTGCTATAAGATGCGATCGTAAAGCGGACATATTTTATTCAGATCAAAGTCCGTCCAAAGGAGAGGATCTTTATAAAATCTTTGTTTAGAATGAAAGATCGTGCTTTCTTATGCTATAATAGCCTCAAGACCTGTCGTTTTTCGGCAGAGGATGTTGGAATGACAAAAAATATCGAAGGAGAAGATCATGGAAGAACTGAAAAATATTTTTACACCGATCAAACTAAAGGAACTGGAGCTGAAAAATCGCGTGGTGATGCCGCCGATGTGTCAGTTCTCGGTGCAGGCGCATGACGGAAAGATGAATGATTGGCATTTCGTACATTATGTGAGCCGGGCGATCGGGGGCGTGGGATTGATCATCATCGAGATGACGAATGTGGAGCCGAACGGTCGCATCACGGACCGATGCCTCGGACTCTGGTCGGATGATCAGATCGAGCCGCTCAAGCGAGTGGTCGATGCCTGTCATGCCTATGGTGCGAAGGTCGCGATCCAGATCGGTCATGCCGGTCGCAAGGCGGAGCACGCACCGGAGGTCGTATCCGCATCGGATGTACGATATTCGGAAGCACTCAAAGTGCCCAAAGCTTTGACGACTGAGGAAGTCAAAGAGATGGTCGAGAAATATCGTCAGGCTGCGATCCGTGCGCTCAAAGCAGGTGTGGACACGATCGAGGTGCATGGTGCGCATGGCTATCTGATCCACCAGTTCCACTCGCCGATCACCAACCGAAGGACGGATGGATACGGACAGGACAAAGCGTTGTTCGGGAAGGAAGTCGTCCGCGCGATCAAGTCGGAGCTTCCGGAAGGGATGCCTCTGATATTCCGCATCTCAGCGATCGAATATGTGCAAGGCGGCTACGGGCTCGATCATGCGGTGGATATGGCAAAAGAATACAAGGATGCCGGCGTGGATGTGTTCCATGTGACTTCGGGAGGAGAAGGACCTCTGGTCGGCTCGGCGGGTCGTCCGGGAACGCATGCAGGCTATCAGGTGCCTTTTGCACGCAGGATCAAAGAGGAGACCGGTCTTCCGACGATCGCGGTCGGCAAGCTGGAGAGTGTCGATATGGCAAACTCCGTCATCGGAAACGGAGATGCCGATCTGGTCGCAGTGGGCAGAGGTCTGCTGAAAAATGCACATTGGGCGATCGACGCATCCTATGTGCTGGGGCAAAAGATGGATCTGCCATATCAGCTGGAGCGCATCTATCCGAAAAAATAAGAAGGCTGTTAAATTATCAGAAAATAATATTGACAAATAAGACATTCGCGTTTAACATAAACATAAGCTCGATCACCGAGCCTTTTTCAACATGTACACCATGGTTTAACATAGATGCTAACTTTTTCTAATCCTAAGACCCGATCGAAAACATCGAGATGTTTTCGTGATCTATTCGATACGACCGATCCCTCCGACGAATGCTTAGAGCACATAGAGAGCGGATCGATACGACGAGACAAAAAGGGTCTTAGTCTAAAGCGAGGGTCGGGGATACGATGCGCTACGGTGAGATCGATCCTGCTGCAGATGATCCCACGCTTCTGTTTCAGGAGGGTAGTTATGAAAAAAAGTATTGTGTTATTGAGCGTTTTTTGCATGTTGATGAGCTGCTTCGTTCAGGCTTATGCTGAGAACAAGGAGCCGAAGAAACCACAGGGGCCGAAGTATCGAAAAGAAGTCCAGGTGGATCAGTTCCGCGCACATGGCGGAGACAAGAGAGATTTTACCGATACGATGAAAGAGGTCGTCAAAAACTTGGACAAGCCGGAGGTGCTAAAAAAATACATAGCACCGACCGCAGATGAGCAAGCGATCCTTGCTTATCTCAAGGAGCTGACCCGATACAAGGATATCAAGTTCGACCAGCTGTATTTCATCAAATTCTATCAGGTGGCGGATCATGACGAATATAACTGTTTCCGAGGGATCGCCGAGTTCAAATTTGTCGGCAAGGACAAGGCGGGCAAGATGATCGAAAGAACGGATCTGCTGGCGGTAGCGAAGCTTGGGAAAGAAGCGACCGATTGGAAGATCTGGGATATCGTGTGGAAAGATACCGGGCTTGATGTGAGCGATGCCAACTTGTTCCAGCTGGACCCTCCGAAGAAGGGCGAAGAGATCTGTATCATGAAGACTGAGGCAGGCGTGATCAAGATGCGTCTGTTCCCGGAAAAAGCACCGCTTGCAGTCAAAAACTTTAAAGGACTGGCTGAGAAAGATTACTATGATAATATGATCTTCTCTCGTGTCATCAATGACTTTGTGATCCAGTCCGGCGCGCTGGATGGATCCGGCAAAGAAGCGGAGTCGATCTACAACGGATTCTTCAAAGATGAGTTCGATCGCGATCTGTTCAATTTCCGAGGTGCATTATGTCTGGGCAACAACGGACCGAACACCAACGGAAACCAATTCTATATCGTACAGAAGCCGACATTGAACGAAGAACATGTCAAATTGTCCGCACTTCCGATGAATGCCGAAGCGAAATACAAAGAGATCGGCGGATTGCCATATCTTGACAAGAGATATACCGTATTCGGACAAGTATTCGAGGGGCTCGATGTGGTAGACAAGATCGCGGCACAAAAAACCAACGACGAAGGAATGCCGGTCAAAGATCCGATCAAGATCTTGGATATCGAGTTCAAAAAATATGAATAGCTCGCATGACGGATCGGCGATGGATCATAACGACCGATGCGAAACGACCGATAGGTCGATCCGACAAATGTTTGGAAGTATCATCCATAGGATCGGATCGATACGATCGGTTCAAATGGGTCTTATACTATTCTGCGATAGATGTGGTCCTATCTGTTTTGCGATCGCGAAGATCCGCCGGATCCTTTGCGGAGTATGGATCGCTGATATCCATAACTCAAAAGGATAAGTAGTATAATACTATTATCCCATAAAATGAGCATATAAACACAATTCCGATGGGATACCGCAGCGGTGCGCTCGCCGCTTCCTACAAGCTATAAAAATAAAACACAGCTGATTCGATGAGCTTCAAAGCATGAAGCTGCATCCGAAGGCTGTGTTTTTTGTGTGTAGACCTTGTTAAAGGTAGGATACTGCCCGGATCGGAAATGATCGAGCCGGAACGAGATGGAAGAGAA
>JAUMYO010000010.1 GCA_030528605.1 Peptostreptococcaceae bacterium
CTCTTTTTCTATCTCTATATCTATCTCTTTCTCTATCTCTCCGTTGCAGTTTTGTTGCAAAAGGTTGCAAGGTGTTGCACCGTTGTTGCATTGCAACGCTTTTTGCTCTCGTGATTTCCTTGAACACCTTGTGGAAGCTGTTTCTGAGCCTATAAGACTTGGTAGTTCTGTTAGAAAGTATTCATCATTTTCCATAATCACTTCCATTAAATTCTGTGCCACAAGATAGTTTACTGTAACCATTACATCATCTTCCGTTTCATCAATAGTTAATGCAAGTTCTTTTATAAAGTCGGTTTCCACCCCATCATAATATAGTTTTCCACTATCTTTTAGGCTTAATAACAAGAGTTTGAGGTAGATAATTGTGTAAGTATCTCCTCCGGATATTCTCCTTAACCTTTTTATCCTCTTGTCTATAAAGAAATCTTCTTTCAGTTTTAGCCAATAATATCTTCTGTTTTCTGCCATTTATTCTTCCCTTTCTTCCAATAAAAAAGACGATAGATGTTTACTTCTACCGCCCTTTCGTAAATTTTTATGTTTGTTTCGTGTTTCCATATTAGACTTTTAAGTCTTTATTGCTTAATATTCCGCTAAACATCATATGATACATATCTTTCGATGATTCTTCTATCTTGGTAATACTTGATATTTTATTTCCTGCATCCTTTGATGAAGCTCCACAAAGATAAAAGGCTTCATGCTCTGTTCCATAGTCTATTGCAATGTATCTATCGTGATATTTTTTCCCGGCTATCTTCAGTTTCAAGTTGATCGTGGGATAGCCTTTTCTAAAATCATCTAAAATATTTTTTGTGAGCATATCCTTATTTTTAACATTATCGCTAAAAACTATAATTTGGGTATTATCCCTTGCGGCTCTTAAAAGTTCCAATGTTTTAAGTCCAATATAGTTGTCTATGACATAAATGCTTTTCTTTGCTGACTTATATATTTTCGTGTAGGCAACATCTGCCTCTATCTTATCTCCATTCATCAAGAGAAAATGTTTGTATGTGTCCGGGTCTATAAAATGATCCATAACTTTCTTCAAATCTTCTTTTGTAGCTAAGGTATTCACCTTGCTATCGAGTCTTGCTATATCACTTGTATTTTGGTTTGTTTGAATTGCTATTTGAACAAATTCCTTTGAACCGATAAAATCTTGATTTTCGATAATAAAGTCTTTCATCTGCTTAAACATTCGTATTAAAGCCTTGCTTTGTTTCACTGCAAGTTCTCCCCTTAATACAGTCATTAGCATATATATTCCCTGTTCTGTAAACGCATACGGTAGTTTTCTACGCCCGCCCCAACTTGATGTCGATTTTTTCGATATCAAGTTTTCAAACTCTGACTTCGTTAACTGAAACATAAAATCATCATCAAATTTCTCCGAATTATTTTTTACTTGTTCATTAAATCTTGTCGTTGTATATCCATAAATTTCAGCAAGTTCAAAATCAAGCATAACCTTTTGACCTCTTATATCATAAATCCTACTCTTTATAGTATCTTCTTCGATTACTACAATTTCATTATCTTGTTTTGCCACACAATACACCTCCAATATCTTTTTTATCATAATCAGCTTACAGACTATACGTTCATTTTATCTTCAAAATTTTAATTTCATCCTGCATTATACCAAAAATATCACTTCTTTTCTATCTCTCTGTTTCTTTTGACTTTGTACCTTTGTTCTTGTAATGCTCTTTAATCCATGCTTTTTGCTGATCTTCTTTTCTGATTTGCTTTTGGAATTCCTCTATTGCCATTTTAACACTTGGCTTTTCTCCTCTTGCTATAGCTTTTTTATAGGCTATTTCTATCTCCATATTTATATCTATTCCAAAATTCTTATTTACTTCATCTACTACATATTTGATATGTTTTATTTGACTGATTTCATCTTTTATAAATTTTTGGTTGAAAGTAAGATGATTTATATCTGTCTGTAAGGCTATCTTTTCTTTTTCCCATTTCTTTGTTTCTATCTTCTCACTTCCGCTTAATTTTTTTAGAATAGATTTTGCCCTGATATATTTATCAATTTCTTCTTTATGAGAATTGTAATATTCTTCTTTGCTTGCACCTGCTATTTTACTGAAGATAGAATTATCCGCTCCCTTGTATCTATCATAGACGGTTTTATTTTCTCTTATGATTTCAGCCTGTTTGATTAGGGTTTCTATGTTTTTAATTTGCTTGTTACAATCTGTTATTCTTTCCTTATTTTCTTTCAGTCTTGTAGTTACTTCCTCTTTTTTACCCTGTATATCTAAAATTGTTTTTAAGTTATTCCTGCTCATATAGGATAAGGTGTGCATATACTTTTTAGAATCAAACTGTTCTTTTCTCATTCTGCTATCATAACTTAAATTTTTAGATAGTTCTTTTTGAATGTTATAGTAGGTTTCAAGATAGGAATAGACATCAAAAAGGTCCGGAGTTAAGTTATACTCTTCTTGTTTTTCTTTGGAAAATCCTTTCAACAAGCCTTTTACCATAGTTACCAAACTTAAAATCCAACTGCTTATTTCTGCCATTTCTTCTTTTAGTTTTTTTAACTCTGTATTTAAAGCTATGATTTTTCGGTTTTGATTTCCTCTTTCTGTCTGTATTCCTTTTTTCTCCATCTGATAGCTTGCTGTTCCCAAATGAACTTGCGGGAGTTCTTCTCTTCCTTGTTCTTCAAAGGTGCGTGGGTCGATTCTTTTATTTATGTTATTTTTTGCTAAATACTCATTTGCTTTCTTTGAAAAGTTCTCCCTCCATTCTTTCGCTTTATCAGGCTCGTTCCAATCATTTAAGTTTACTTTTCTTGATTTGTAGTTTCCGCTTTTCAGTTTTATCTTTTCTCCGTTTTCATCAAGGATATATTCTTTTCTGCATTTCGGTTTCCAGTTTCCTTCACGATCCATTTCTCTAAGGGTAAGTAAGATATGAGCATGAGGTTGTTCTTGATTGTCGCTTGCCTTCTTATTATGAATATTACAATCTGCTATCATCCCTTTAGATGTAAAGTTTTCTTCTATAAACTCACTGATGAGGTTTATCCTATCTTCTTCACTTAATTCTCTTGGGAGTGCAAAGAGCATATTTCTTGCCAGTTGTGAGTTTTTACTTTTCTCTATCTCTTCTACACTGTTCCACAAGTATTCCCTATCAGAAAATTTTTTAGGGACATGTTCCGGAAGAAATATTTTTGAAAATACAAGATCATCTATTTTAGAGTAATCCTCTAATTTCCCATATCTATTATCTCTTAATCTATCTCTCGCATTATATGCAGCTTTAGGGATAACTTTCCCTCCACCTGTTCTTGTAACAATATCTACATGGGTATGCAAACTTTTGATTTCCATTCTTTTCCGCTCCTTTCGACTTACGATTTTTGTATTTTCGGGCATAAGAAAAGCAGATAGATTTTTCTTGATTTTTTTCTATCTGCCAATCTTTATCCAATATCTAATTTTTATATTTTAATATCCTAATGATGAAAGCTATCTTTACTCCCTTTTTCAAAGGGCGCAAAGATACACCGTTTGACTACGGTGCTTTGCGTTCCTGCGGAAAGCTATACGCTCCGCTAAGGAAACAAAAACGCTAAAGCATTTTTATTTGTTCAAGGGGGCTACTCCCCCTTAAACCCCTGTGGACTTTGTTTTTTGTAGATTTTTCAAATCAACAAAAAAGCAAAGTGTTTCTCTTCTTTTCACTTTGCACCATCCATTTTCGTATTTAGTTTTCCTAAAATCCACCTATCTAATCTATTATCTTTTTAGTCTTCACTTTCTAAAAAGTTATCTTCCCTATCTTCATCAAAGTTTTCCTCTTTCAGTTTGTCAGCATTATCCTTTTTATCATCAGGATTTTCTGTTTCTTTCCTATCCAGTCCTCTATCTTTCAAGTGAATTTCTGTAAGTTCCTTTAGCTTTTCTCTGTTCCTGTTATCTGATAGTACATAGTCTAAAAAGGTATAAATTAAATCGTTATTCGTTTCTTCCTGCATACCTGTAATTTCTCTTTCAAAGGCTTCAAACACTCCACCTTTTTTGATTTTTCTTTGCGTCTCAGCTTTTCTTTTTAATTTGTTTTTCTTTTGATTAAGCAACTTCATTTTATTTTGTGCCTTTTCTATTTTGTCCGCTTCTTTCTCTATCTGTTCCATTACTTTTTCTAATTCTTTCATTGTAATTACCTCATATTATATCAATTCTATAAAATATATTATGTTTTTATGGATTTATAAAAAAATATGAGTTAGGATTTCAATTTACCCTAACTCATATTTTATCAAGCTTTCAATAACACTATCTAATCTTTACTTTTATATACTATAGAGAAAAATAGAATTGATATAGCAATTAATGATATTGACAAAGGTAACGCTCTAGCCATTAATGCTTCTGCAATATAATCACCATATAAACAAATATATACTAAATATAAAGTGATTAACGAAAAGCTTATTCCCAAACAGCATTTACAAATATAATCGACCTTTCTCATAAGCATATCTAATGATCTTCAGAGTAGCTACGAATAGCTGGCTCATCTACACTAACATAATATGTTTTAGTCCATAGAACACCATCCCAATTACTTCTATGCTCTTGTACAACTTTTACTGAATGTCTATGTGTGCCTTTTTGATAATAAAAATCTCTCGTTCTAGCACTACCCTCTGGACCAGAAAAAGATACTTTCTCAGAAACGGTTTTGCTACCAGAAG
Source organism: Peptostreptococcaceae bacterium (assembly GCA_030528605.1). Taxonomy (GTDB): domain Bacteria; phylum Bacillota; class Clostridia; order Peptostreptococcales; family Filifactoraceae; genus JAUNKE01. The sequence continues at coordinate 4,742 of JAUMYO010000010.1, forward strand.
CGCTTATACCAAATGCTTTAAATATGGATTTTTTAGCTTCACTTGGAAAATTTCCACTTATATTACCAGATATAGTAGCTGTTATTGTTCTTGAGCTCTCATAACTAGCTCCTTTCGCAATGCTTATTATAAAATATGGGTTTGATAACCAGTTCCATTTGGATGTTATTCCCTGATCATATACAGTATAAGTGTCATATTCTCTATAGTTATCTCTTAACATAGTTTCTTGTGTATCAATGGAGTCAAACGATCCCAAATAAACTTCATCAACTCCATTATACTCGAATGATTCATATTGCATCATATTCATATCGTTTGTATTTTCTTGTGCAAATACACCAGTAGGAAATACCATTGATGTTACTAACATCGTTATTGCCAACATTGTAATAAACGTTTTCTTTTTTAACATTTCACTTATCTCACTTTACTTTCGAATTAATTTTAAAAATACTAACCACATAAAGTTAAGGTATCTCCATTTTTATACCTTTGAGGATTTTTATAATTCATAAACCTCACCCCCTCATATCTTCAAATCAATATCATAACTAATTAACTAGAACAACATGAACATCTATACATACCAGTACCATCTAAATCAAAAATCTTATATATACAAACACATAAAGCATTTGCTATATCATTCGCTATCTTTAGAGTTGGAATAGTCTTTCCGGTTTCTATTTTATTTATACTTATTCTTGATATTCCTATTTTCTTACCCAATCTATGTTGAGATAAGCCCAACGGCTTTCTATATTCTTCAATTCTATTATTCAAAATCTCACCCTTTCCATTTGGTTAATTTAAGTTTACCATAGCCGTTTCTGTTTGTCAATAGTTTTCGTTAGCACTTCTGAATTTTTTCGTCGGTTACTCCTGATATAGTTCCTGCCCCCGAATCTCACAACGACGTTTCGTTCTACTTGGCAGGCTCTTTTCTCAGATTTAGAAAGTCATCGCCTACTTCCCCATAGATACATATCCTTACAGACCGCTCATTCAATTGTCAAAGAGCAATTTTCTTTATGTCTGTATGATATTGTATTTTTGCTATTCTTCCCGTATGTCCTAAATCTTGGAATATCTGTTTTTGTCCCCACTTTTCCACAATTGTGGAAATGGTATGGTATAATATCTATTATGAATATTTTATATCAAGGAGGTTATCCGTTATGAAGTGTAAAATAACCTTACAGGAACGCTTAAAAGATTTAAGAGTTGCTCATAATTTGAATTTAGAGGAATTAGCTAAACTAACAGGTATTTCAAAATCTGCTTTAGGCAACTATGAAAATGATGATTACAAAGAAATAAATCATGGTAATTTAGTTACACTTGCACAGTTTTATAAGGTATCTACCGACTATTTACTTTGTCTTACAGAAAATAAAAATCACCCAAATACAGATTTAACTAATCTACACTTGAGTGATGATATGATTGATTTATTGCTAAGTGGTTCTATCAATAACCGCTTACTTTGCGAAATTGCTACACATGATAAGTTTAGGGAGCTTATGGCTGATACGGAGATTTTTGTTGACGGTGTTGCCACTAAACGATTTAACGACTTAAATTCTTCTCTTGAAACTGTAAGAGCTGAAATCATAAACCAAAATCCCAATGTATCTAATGACCATACTTTGAGAACTCTATCAGCTGCCCAAGTAGATGAAGAAGATTTCTTTTGTCATATTACTCATAAAACATGGGATACTATTCTAAAAGATATTCGTAAAAATCATGAACATGATATTGATAGTATCGCCGATAACAATGAAAATGTCTTGTCCGTTCAGAAAGTTCGTCAAATCATGAAGTCTTCCGGAAAGAACATTGATAAATATATTGAGGTTTTTTGTTCTTCCATGGGAATAAAATATGAAAGGTTATCTGAAAGCGAAAAGGAGTGTTTTAGAAAAATACTTAAAAAATCTCCTTCCATAAAAAAATCAGGCATCAGCTTTAGGAAAAGAAAAAGGTAGTCCCAATATTTTAATCTGTGTATTTTGTTTTAACAATCGTAAGTAGGCTTGATAATTTGTATTTTATATTTGAGGTTATTCTATATTGGAATAACTTCTCTTATAGAATACAACATCCTGTGTCAGTGTTAGCTTTTTCATACTCTTTTCCTTTCTAAAAACTCTATTGAACGATCTCGCGATACACCTTGGAGGTGATCTTATACACTGCAAAATAGCTGATGGCAAAGATCGCCATGATGATCAGGATATTGGTCAAAAATCCGTTCATTTTGGTTATACCGAACAATCCGAGCAGCTGGAACAAAATTTTGAAAGCTCCTGCCATATGGATCCCCGCAACAAACAATGGTAAAAAGAAAAGCCAGAGTAGTTGTTGATCCGTCGTTTGTTTGATCATCTCGTCGGAGAGACCCACTTTTTTCATGATCTGATATGCTCTTCGATCTTCATATCCCTCGGATATCTGTTTGTAATACAATACCAACACGACCGCTATCAAAAATACTGAGCCGATGATGAGACCCAAGAGGACGAAGCCGCCATTGAGTGAATAGGCATCCGCCACGGATCCTCTTTGCGTAACGAAACTGAGACCTTCCTGTTCAAAGATCGCCTTTGCTCGCTCGGAATAATCTTCCGATCCATTCTTTACATTCCACATAAAGACATATTCCATTTGATTTTCGATCTCTTCTCCGGCTTCCCGGTTCGGAAATTTGTAGTAGCTTGCAAATTCCTTGACCTCTTCGACGGACGAAACGATGATCACGCTGCTCTCATTCATTATCCGGTTGAATTTTGGCGCATCATCGATCTGTCGGACCCGAAGATCTTTACCCAAGAAAGAAATATCCTCTTTAATTTCTTTCATCGTATGACCTGCTTGGAAGCCGATCTCCCCTTCGCGAAGCTCGATCGGTCTCGGTGCTATCATATTATATTGTGCCACCGTATAAATGGTGAGAAATTCACTATCCATCACATCGATCTCATCCCTCAAAGTGATCGGTATAAATTTCTCATCTTCTCTCTTTGCCGTAACGGTGACCTGCATCCCGTAACAGGCCTTATCGATCATCTCATCGTCTTGCAATGTCTTTTGGAGCAAAACATCGATGTCTTTTTTTACTTCTTCCGGTCGATCGCCTTCCTCGGATGACGGAAAGATCCCTTCTCTTGCCACGCGATAAGATAGAGGAATATAGCTGTCGACCTGATCTCCCACGCCGGAATAGATCGTCAGCGTCACCGCCAGCACCACGATGATCCCCGAACATAGGATACAGATGCTCGCCAGACCGACGGCATTGGACTTCATTCGATAAAGCATCCCTGAAGTCGATATGAATCGTGAGGTGCGATAGTAATACTGCTTGTTGTTTTTCAGCATCTTCAGCACTGCCACCGACAAGGAGACAAAGGATCCGTATGTCCCCACCATCACGAATAGGATCGCAGCGAAGAAATACATCAGTGATGCCAGCGAACCCTCGACCGTCAGCGCGATATAATAACCGATGCCCATGCAGCTGAGCCCGATGATCAGGAATATCCAATTGACTTTCGGCTCACGCTCACCGGCAAACTGTTCGTTCATCAGCCGGATCGGGTCCGACAGACGCACTTTCAGGATATTCAACAGATAACTGAGCGTCATATTGATCAAGATGATCTTCAGGGTCCCTCGGATCGCCGTAAAGTCGAGAGGATATTTGTCAAAAGAGATATTCTTGTCCTGCAAAAGAATATTGCTCGACCAGAACACGAGCTTCCCGATCAAAAATCCTCCTAAAATGGCGATGACCGTTATTGCTACAAAACTGATGAACTGTCCGATCAGCAAGACACGAGCGATATGCTTCTTCTCCAGACCCATCACGCCATATAATGCCAGTTCTTTGTTTCTTCGCCCCATCAGAAATCGATTCGCATAAAGCGAAAAAATGATGAGCACGATGCCGGTTATCAGTACGCCGAACTCCATCATCGCAGGTAATGAAGCATGCCTGCTCTGTACATATTCGTTGTGGATCAGCGACAGCATGATGTAAAACATTGCAGACATGATCCCGGTCGCCAAAATATACGGGATCTGTAATAGCCGATTGGCTTTGATATTCTTCAACGCAAGTGACGACAAGATCTTATTCTTCATCGGATGCCGCCTTTCTGTTCAGGATCACCAAACTTGCGGAAATACGCTCAGCAAATTCCGATGTTTTATTATCCCCTTTATAAATTTCGTGGTACACGATCCCATCTTTTATGAACAAGACCCGATCGGCATAAGAAGCAGCACGGATGGAATGGGTCACCATCATGATGGTCTGTTTCTTTCGGTTCAATTTGCCGAACAGATCTAATATCATATCCGAAGATCTGGAATCCAGAGCACCCGTCGGCTCATCGGCAAGTAAGATATCCGGCTCCGTAATGACCGCCCGCGCGATCGCGATCCGCTGCTTTTGTCCTCCTGATATCTCGTAAGGATACTTTTCCAAAATGTCCTGAATGTTGAGCATCGGAGCCAGATCGGCGATCCTTTTTTCCATCTCCTCGATCGAGATGCCGGATAGCACGAGCGGTAAAAAGATATTATCTTTGTTTGAAAAAGTCTCGAGCAAACTGAAATCTTGAAATACAAATCCCAACTTTTCGCGCCGAAAAGCGGAGACCTCTTTGTCTTTGATCTGCGCAAAATTTTTGCCGCCCAATATCACTTCCCCATTCGTCGCTTTATCCAAAGTCGCCACGATGTTGAGCAAGGTGGACTTTCCGCTTCCGCTCTCACCCATGATCGCGACAAACTCTCCATCGCTGACCGAAAAAGTCACATCTCTGAGAGCTTCCGTACTCGATGCACCCCTTCTTCCTCCGTAGATCTTTTTTAGATTTCTTACTTCCAGCATATTATCCTCCTATATCCTACGATCTTTTCCGTTCGATCTATCGTTTCTTTGGATCAAGATCCGATCCAACTCAGTATGAACGAAATATTTTATCTTGTCCTTTTGGATCTCACCTTTCTTGTTTATGGTCTTATTATAAAATATCTTTGATCTTCCTGCCTTTATTTAACATTACAAAAAAAGATCCAACCTTACAAAATCGTAAGATTGGACCATCCGATCCTCCAAGATAAATTCTGAGTAAGGGAATGGCAGTCCGGTGCCTTGACTACTTGATCTTATTTGGCATCTGACTCTTAAAATTTTTATAAACTTTCTCCTTTTGAATTTTTGATCTCCTGAAATTCGATCGAGAAAGTCGTTCCTTCATTCAGTTTGGATCGTACTTCGATCCGATGATCGAGCCTTTCCGCGATGCGCTTCACAAGGAAAAGTCCCAGCCCCGTGGATTTTGCATTCAATCTGCCGTTAAAACCCGAATATCCTTTATCAAAGATCTTGGGCAGATCCACCTCCGAAATGCCGATCCCCGTATCTCGAATATATAGCCGATCATCTGAAAAGTAAATATGAACACTTGCTCCTTTGGCATATTTGACCGCATTGCTCAAGATCTGCTCGATCAATACGCTCAACCATTTTCCGTCGCTTAAGACCTCTCTACCCACTTCGTTGTAATCGAGCTTGATCTTTGCCGATATGAAAAAGATGCTGTATCTTTTGATGAGCGGACGAATGATATCATCCAGATCGACAAGATCAAATTCCAAGTCCGTACCGGGGTCTATCAATTTCAAATAGTTCATTGCCATATTGGAATAACTCTCGATCCTTACCAACTCCTGACGCATCATTCGGATCCTTGTTTCAGGGTCTTGTTCGTCACCTTGCGTCAATAGATCGGCTGCCGTGATGGGTGTTTTCATTTGATGTATCCATAGCAAAAAATATTCTTGCACATCTTTTCTTTCCTTACACAAAAGGTTCTCAAGCTCCAATTTCTGCTGTCGGACCTCTTCCAGTTCTTCCTTCAAGCGAAATTCTTCTGCAAAACCGACATATTTGATCCCCCAAATGATACTTACAAAAAATGATACCAATGCACAGGTATAGATATATATCTCCAGATCCACACCGCTTAATATCCATACCGCTCCAAAGGTCAGCATCGAAAAGATCAATATCCCGATCTCTCCTCGAATGCTTCGGAAATATTTTTTTGTTCTACTCATAACCTTTCTTTCTTTATCTTTTATCTGCATCCGATCATCCAAAACCAAGGCTCGATCTCATACTGTTGTCCAATAAAATGAGCATATACATTTTGTTTCGATGAAACGACGAAACAACGAGTGTTTCCCTACAAGCTATACATGATCGTTGTGAAATGCCGACCCTAAAAGATATTGGTATTATATATATCGTTCAATCCGTAGCCTACATTCTTTTTCGTTACGATCAAGTTGCCAAGTCCGATCTCGTCCAATTTCTTTCTCAATCGAGCCACATTGACCGCTAAGGTATTGTCGTCGATGTATCCATCTTTTTGCCAACATTTTTCCATGATCGACTCCCTGCTGACAAATCCTCCCCGCTTTTGAAAAAGACTCTCCATGATCTGCTGTTCCGTTCTCGTCAGATGGACCTCCCGATCGTGGTATATGATCTTCATCTCTCCCAAGCTCAATCGGATCTCTCCATAGCTCAGGTGATCTACCCCTTCCGAAAGATCATAGCATCTTCGCAGGATCGCTTGGATCTTCGCTATCACGACCGCAAAGTCAAAGGGCTTGGTGATATAGTCATCCGCTCCGGACTGCATCGCCATGACGATATCCATATTCTCCGCCTTCGATGACAAAAACACGATCGGTACTTTAGAGACCTTACGGATCTCACTGCACCAATAATATCCGTTATAATACGGCAGCATGATATCCACGATCACGAGATGCGGTTCCTCCTCAGCAAAATCATCCATCACCTTCGAAAGATCTTTTGGCGACGACACTTCAAAATTCCATTTTTTCAATTCATTCGATAAGGAAGTCAAGATCACTTCATCATCTTCTATAATAAATATCCTCATTCGATCCTCTCATTCTTTTTTGATGGCATATCTTCCGTGAACAGCTCTATTTAGATCTCGCAGCAAACTTTCATACTATTCTTCGATAGATGCGGTCGATCTGTTTTGTGACCACGAAGATCCGTTGGATCTTTTACAAAGTACCGATCGTTGATATCCATGATCCAAAAGAGTAGTGGTATATTATCTCGCTCGGCTTTCGGTCCGACCGGGAGATCTCCTTCATTTTTTAATTATAGCATACTCAAACGAATAGCGACAATCTCTTTACAATGATATCAAATTTTTCATCCTCCTTACCGATCGCTCGTTTCAGAGAAAAATAAAAGCCCATGTAAGGATCCCTACATGAGCATTATTCTTTGTTGAAGCTCCCGGTCCGCTTTTTTCAAACGACCCGGGTCTTGTTTTGTTTTCTTTTTGTCATCCCGAAAAATAGCGTTCCTATCTTTCTTTTCGGTCATGCTTGTCATGTCTTTCATGTCGATCATGTTTTTCAGAACGTTCCGGCTTTGGAAGAAGTACTTTTCTGGATAGGTTCAATCTACCTTGTCCGTCGATCTCTGTCAGTTTTACCTGAACTTCATCGCCGACTTTGAGTACATCATCGATCTTTTCGACTCGCTTGTGATCATACTGAGATACATGCAGCAGTCCTTCTTTGCCCGGAAGGATCTCTACGAAAGCTCCGAATGCCATCATGCGTGTAACTTTTGCATTGTAAACTTTGCCTACTTCAGGCTCCTCTACGATGCCTTCGATGATCTCTTTCGCTCTTTTGCCCATATCTCTTTCGACAGCAAGGATGAATACTGTACCGTCATTTTCGATATCGATCTTAACGCCGGTCTCCTCGATGATCTTGTTGATGACCTTACCGCCGGTACCGATGACGTCACGGATCTTATCCGGATGGATATGCATCGTGATAACGGCAGGAGCATATTGAGAGATCTCCGGTCTCGGTTCGGTGATCGTTTTCTGCATCTCACCCAGGATGTGCATCCTTCCTTCTTTCGCCTGAGCGAGTGCCTGTCTCAAGATCGACTCGTCGATACCTGAGATCTTGATATCCATCTGGATCGCCGTGATCCCGTTTTTCGTTCCGGCAACCTTGAAGTCCATATCGCCGAGGAAGTCTTCCATCCCTTGAATATCGGAAAGGATCGCTACTTTTTCATCTTCTTTGATCAATCCCATCGCGATACCGGCAACCATATCTTTAAGCGGTACACCGGCGTCTAACAGAGATAGTGTACTTCCGCAGACCGATCCCTGCGAAGTCGATCCATTGGACGACAATACCTCGGATACGACACGGATCGCATAAGGGAATTCTTCTTTGCTCGGTAACATCGGCTCGATCGCACGCTCAGCAAGCACACCATGTCCGATCTCACGACGACCGGGACCACGAGATGGTCTAGCTTCTCCAACGGAATACGCCGGGAAGTTATAGTGGTGCATATATCTTTTTTCAACTTCTTCACCAAGTCCGTCGATGGTTTGCGCATCGCCCAAAGAGCTTAGCGTCGTTACCGAAAGAACCTGTGTCTGTCCTCTGGTAAAGAGTCCGCTACCATGAGTTCTGGGCAGCATCCCGACCTCTGTCCAGATCGGACGGATCTCTTCCATCGCACGGTTGTCCGGACGGATCCGATCGACCAGGATCAATTCGCGAACACCATTTTTGGTAAGTTTGTAGATCACTTCGTCCACTTCTTTTAGTTGTTCCGGATAGATCGCAGCAAAGTACTCCAAAGTCTCCGCTTTTACCTTATCCATATTTTCGATACGCTCAGTCTTATCCTTTGTAAGGATCGCAGCCTTCATCTTATCCTTCGCATACTCCGTAACAGCCTGCTCGATCTCTTCGGAAACGGCGAATACTTTATATTCCGCTTTTTCTTTTCCTACTGCTGATCGGATCGTTTCTACGAAAGCAACGATTTTTTTGATCTGCTCATGAGCGAAAAGGATCGCACCGAGCATCACTTCTTCGGACACCTCATTGGATCCGGCTTCCACCATCATGATCGCATCCTTCGTACCGGATACTACAAGGTACATCCGGCTGACAGCTCTTTGCTCCAAGTTCGGGTTCAAGATATATTCTCCATCGATCAGTCCAACCGCGACCGAACCGGTCGGTCCATTGAACGGGATCGAAGATATCGAAAGTGCGATCGACGATCCGATCATAGCGATCGTATCGGGGTTCACTTCCGGATCGACGGAAAGAACGGTCGCTACAACTTGTACATCATTTCGATAGCCTTTTGGAAACAACGGACGGATGGGTCTATCGATAAGTCTGGATGTCAGGATCGCTTTTTCGGAAGGACGCCCTTCTCTTTTGATAAATCCACCGGGGATCTTTCCAACCGAATACAATCTCTCTTCAAAATCAACGCTTAGCGGAAAAAAATCGATCCCTTCTCTAGGCTCTTTGGAATTGGTTGCCGTTACAAGAACTACGGTATCCCTGCAACGGACCAGGCAAGCACCGTTTGCAAGCTCCGCCACTTTGCCGATCTCAACTTCAAGGGTGCTGTTTCCTAATTGCATTTCAAATTTTTGTACCATCAATACCTCCAATTTATTATTATAGAAAAAGAGCGGAACACTCCGCTCTTAATTGTCTTACTTTCTAAGTCCAAGTCTTTGAATAAGTTCGTTGTATCTCACAAGGTCTTTCTCTTTTAGGTATCTTTGAAGGTTTCTTCTTGTACCGACCATCTTAAACAGTCCTCTTCTTGAGTGGTGATCTTTTTTGTGAGTCTTCAAATGTTCATTCAGCTCATTGATCCTGAATGTAAGGATCGCGATCTGAACATCTGCGGATCCGGTATCTCCCTCATGGATCGCAAAATCTTTTATGATCTGCTCTTTTTGTTCTTTAGTCATTTTTTTCCTCCTATTTTACAATGCCCTGACCCAAGGTCTTCGTCGGAGTGTCGAAGATCTTAGCGACAGGTGATATCCATACTTTGTTATGATAACACATAATAGCCGTATCGTAAAGCCCTGATCCGCTATAAATCAAAATCTTTTTGTAAAGATCGCCATATCGATCCGCAACGCTTTGAGATCGGTACTGCATTTTGTTCAAAAAATATAGATCGGATCCGGTCCTTTCGATCGATCAGACGATCGGGGTCTCACTGAAATAATACACGTTACCCTCGCCTCCCAAATGATCAAGCCGCGGATCATATTTTAAGCCTAAGGATTCTGCCGTTTTTCTTGACGGTACATTATCCTCACTCGTAAGAGCAACTACCCGATATTTATGACCCGATCTCTTCAAGACCAGATCGATGATCTCTCGAGCAGCTTCTTTTACAAAGCCTCTCCTCGTCTTAAGCGGATCGATCCGATAATACAAGTTGAGATACTTTGTATCGTTGATGCTCGTATATCGTAATCCGCAGAGCCCGAATACTTTATGGTCTTCTTTGTCCACCAAAACATAGTACCCGAATCCGTGTTGTTTATGATGGGCGATCACTGTATCAAAGAATCGTTTGAATTCTTCTCGGTTCGTTTCCGTCCAACCGGGATTATATATATTTGCTAACGGATCTGAATGAATGGAATATAAAATTTCGAGATCACCTTGATCGGGTACTCGTATGATCGATCGTGGTGTTTCTATCATCTTTATCATCTTCTTCTCCCTTTCCTGTGTAAAACTTTCCGCTCTTTTATCGACATGATCTTTAACGAAAAACATCGCCTCTTGACAGTATAAGATCTTATTTGTCATCACTTTTGTTTACTCAAAGGCAGGCAAACGGATCTTCGTTTTATAACATCGAATTTTCTCTGATCTGCCGAACATCCTCGTCCATCTGAGCGATCAAACCGTCCAGTGACGAAAACACCAATTCTTCGCGAAGTTTGCGGACAAATTTCAGTTTGATGGTCTTGCCGTAGATGATCTTATCAAAGTCCAAAATGAAAGTCTCTACCGTCAACGGGTTTTCTCCAAAGGTCGGATTGTTTCCCACGCTGGTCGCGCCATCATACCGGACACCGTCATATTCAACGATGGTTTGATATACGCCTTTTGCCGGAACCGCTTGATCCGGTATCAGACCCAGATTGGCAGTCGGATAGCCCAAGGTGATCTTTCCTCTTTTTTTCCCATGTACGACTTTTCCGATGATCTCAAACGGTCGTCCGAGATATTCCTCCGCTTTCCTGATGTCTCCTTCTTCGATCGATCGTCGGATCTTGGAGCTTGAGATCCGTTCTCCGTCGATCTTCTTCAGCGGGATCAATTCCACCTTCACCCCTTTGGTCTCGAGGTATCGTTTGATACTCAAAGCATCCAACATCTCACATCCAAATCGGGCATCTTCTCCCATCACCAAATATTTTGCTTTCAGTTTTTTGATGAGTACCTCGTCACAAAATCGGAGTGCCGTTTGCGTTTGCAACCCCTCATCAAAAGGCACCTGCAGTACGGTATAGATCCCTTTTTCAAAAAGGATCCTTTCTTTTTCCTCCGGCGGCATGATCAAATAGACCAACTTTTTATATAAAACATTTTGCGGATGGACTTCATAACTGAATACGATCGAGATCAGATCCTCACGCTTTGCGATCTCGACCGTCCGATCGATCAGCTCCATATGTCCGCGATGGAGTCCGTCAAAATTTCCGATCGTTATGACCGAATGGTCTTTGATCTGGATCCGTTCGATATATTCTTTAAATGTAATGGAGTTGTGCATTCTTTCTCCTCATTCATCTTGTCAATGTTTCCGATTTGAGATAGATCTCTTCTTCTTCGGTCACTCTTCCGATACCGATGAATCGGTCTTGATAATAAACTCGGTACAAACCTTCGGATGGTCTTTGTCCCAGATAACGCTGTGCTCTGATCTTTGCGCCGTTCGCATAAAGATCGATCCCGCCGCTTAAACTCAGCGAAGGATATTTCAACAAAATATCATCGATATCTTGTACCGCTTCGTCCAGCCGCTTGTTTTCGATCTTTTGTTCCAATTCTTCGATCGTAAAACTGTCCGAGATCTCCTGACCATCCACATCGGTCCGGAGCAGCATGGCAAGAGTTGCCGGCTCACCAAGTCGCTCCCCGATATCTTTAGCAAGAGTACGGATATAAGTCCCCGCCGAACAGGTGACTTCGATGCGGAGCGTATTTTCTTCGCGATCCAGTAAGCGGATCCGATCGATCTCGATCGGTCTGGAAGGGATCTGCGGAGTCTCCTTGCCCTCTCTTGCGAGTTTATAAAGCCTTTGTCCGTCGATCTGAAGTGCGGAGAACTTGGGCGGAGTCTGCATCGATCTTCCCGAAAAAGTATTCAATACATCGATGATCTCTCGATCCGTATACTCTTTTACCGTCTGTTCCGCTTCTATTTTACCATAGGTGTCTAAAGTATCCGTGCATTTACCCAGCAGTATCTCCGCGATATAAGTTTTTTGTTTTTCAGTAACATATCGCGTAAATTTGGTCGCTCTACCGATCGCAACGAGCATTACGCCCGCCGCGTTCGGATCTAAAGTACCGGTATGACCGACCTTGATCTTTTCACCATAACCTCGCCTGATCATACCTCGGATCTTTGCTACGAGATCGTTGGATGTCATGCCCGTCGGTTTGAGTGTATTGATGAATCCATCTTTGATCATTTCTCGTCCTTTCGGATCTGTTCTTCTGCTGCTGCTTGAAGTTTCTCGATGACCTCTTGCAGATCCCCGGTGATCGTACAACCGGAAGCGTTGTAATGACCGCCACCGTCAAACTTTTTCGCGATCTCACAAACATTGATCCGTCCCTTAGAACGCAAGGATATCTTAAACGATCTTGGTCCTCTTTCTTTTACCAAGACTCCGACGCTGACACCTTTCGTATCGATCGGAATATTCGCAAGCGACTCGGTATCTTTGTAATCGGCGCCCGAAGCTTCCAACATCTCGATCGTCATAGCCATGATGCCTACTTTGTTTCGGATCCGAAAACTGTCCAATGTCATTTTTGTCAACAAGCGAAGCTCCATGCTCGTGTTCCGATAGATCTCGTTTGCGATGAGGTCGCGGTCCGCACCTTTCTTGGTCAAAAAGGCCGCCGTATAGAAGGTATCTTCGGTTACCGAAGGGAACATAAAATTCCCGGTGTCGGTCGAGATCCCCGTGTATAATGCCGTTGCGACCTCCCGATCGATCGCTTCTTCGTCGATGTTCCGAAGGATATCGGTCAAGACTTCACAGCTCGATCCTATGCTCGGAACGATATAGTCCAGATCTCCAAACCCCGGATTGCTCATATGATGATCGATATTCAAGATGCAGGCTGCATTATCGATGATGTTTTCATCGATCGCCACCCTGCCCTTCTCCGCAGAGTCCAAAATGATCAGGTCATATGCTTCTTCACCGAAATATTTTTGTACCGATGTGATATCCCGTAGAACTTCGTGATTTGTAAAAAGGAATCGAAGATCGTCCGGAATATCATCCTCCAATACATGGATCGCATTTTTGCCGATATTTTTCAGATATTTTATCATAGCGACCGAGGATCCCACGTTATCCCCATCGGGGTTAACATGGGAGGTCACTACAAAATTTTTGCTTTGTTTGATCCTGTTTATAATTTTTTCCACTAGATCTCCTCTTCAGGGTCTCCCTCAGGCATTTCATCCGAAGATGGGTTGAGCTCCCTGATCAATTTGCTCATATATGCTCCTTTTTCGATCGAGTCATCCAAACGGAACACGATCTCAGGCGTATAGCGGATGTTGAGTTCTCTCCCGACTTCCTTGCGTACATAGCCGGCAGCATTTTTCAGCCCTTCTATCACCGATCCGGCGTCGTTTCCGAGCACCGAAACATATACATAGGCATATCGCAGATCTCGAACCACATCGACCGATGTAACGGAGATCAGGGAGTTTGAGTTTTTGATCTTGCTGTCTTTTATTTGTCCTTCAAACAGCATCGCACTCACGATCTTGCGGATCTCCTCCCCGACACGCCTTGTCCTTGCATAAGCCATTTTGTCCCTCTCTATCTTTTCACTTCTTTCATCTCATACGCTTCAATGATATCATTTTCTTTGATATCGGAATATTTTTCGAGACTGATACCACATTCATATCCCGTTGCGACTTCTTTGACTTCATCTTTGAATCGTCTCAAGGAGTCGATCTTTCCATCATAGATCACGATGCCGTCGCGAACCAATCGCACTTGTGCATTTCTTGTGATCTTTCCGTTCGTGACATAGGAACCTGCCGCAAAACCTGCTCCCGGAACCTTGAAGACCATACGGACCTGAGCGGTTCCAAGCTGTTCTTCCACAAATTTCGGAGCAAGCATTCCCTTCATAGCCGTCTCGATCTCCTCGATCGCCTGGTAGATGATCGAGTAGCTTCGGATATCCACCTGCTCTTTTTCTGCAAGCGAGACCGCTCCCGTGGTCGGTCTGACGTTGAAGCCGATGATGATCGCATTGGAAGCTGATGCCAACATGACATCCGACTCGGTGATCGCACCGACGCCGCCGTGGATCACGCGGACGACAACTTCTTCATTACTGATCTTCTCAAGAGAGCTCTTGAGTGCTTCGATAGAACCTTGCACATCCGCTTTGATGATAAGGTTGAGGTCTTTGACGCTTCCTTCCTGCATTTGAGAGAACAGATCTTCCAAATGGATCTTTGAAGTTGCCTTCATATAGTCTTCCCGGATCTTCTCTTTTCGTCTCTCCGCGATCTCGCGAGCGATCTTGTCGCTTTCTACCGCGACAAACGGATCTCCCGCGTTTGGAACTTCATTGAGTCCCAGGATCTCTACTGCAGTCGATGGACCCGCTTTGCCCGTCTTATTTCCTTTCGAGTTGATCATCGCCCGCACCTTACCGTAAGATGCACCTGCAACGACCGCATCCCCGACCTTAAGTGTACCATTTTGTATAAGGATCGTCGCGACCGCTCCTCGTCCTTTATCCAGATTGGACTCGATGACCGATCCGACCGCTTTTCGGTTCGGATTTGCTTTGAGTTCTTCCATCTCAGCGACCAAAAGGATCATTTCCAACAGTTTATCGATCCCTTCTCCCGCTTTGGCAGAGACCGGGACATCCGCTACATCTCCTCCCCAGCTTTCTACCAACACATTGTGTCCCGAAAGTTCTTGTCGTACTTTCTCGATATTCGCTGTCGGTTTATCGATCTTATTGATCGCGATGATCATCGGCACCTGTGCAGCACGAACATGGTTGATCGCTTCAACCGTCTGAGGCATGATCCCGTCATCCGCCGCAACGACAACGATCGCAACGTCCGTGACCTTCGCTCCTCGAGCTCGCATCTCGGTAAAAGCTTCGTGCCCCGGTGTATCCAGGAACACGATCTTTTGTCCATTTACCATTACTTCGGATGCCCCGATATGCTGTGTGATACCGCCGGCTTCTTTCAGCGCGACCCCTGTACTTCGGATCGAGTCAAGCAATGTCGTCTTACCATGGTCAACATGTCCCATCACGGTAACGATCGGTGCTCTCGGCAATAGATCCGCCGGATCGTCTTCTTCGATCTCCATCTCAAAGATATCTTCTTCTTCGATCTCTTGTCGCATCAACAGGATATCATATCCCTCAGCGATCTTCTCCGCGGTCTCAAATCGGATGTCCTGATTGATGCTTGCCATGATCCCCATCTTCATCAGCTTCATGATCACTTCGGTCGCTTGGACTTTGAGGATCTCCGCCAGTTTGCCGACCGTGATATCTTCTCCGATAACAAACATACCGTCCTCGATACTGCCGTCAAATGCCTGAGCTTCTACTTCCATCGTATGTTTTGTTTTATCTTTTTTCTTCTTGGTATGCGTTTTCTTGCTCAAGTCACGGCGCTGATACTTCGCCTCCCCGGATTCAAATCGATTATCCACTTTTTTCTTATCTTTAAGTTTTTTCTTTTCCTCGATCTTGAGCTCTTTACGCTTTTCTTCCTTTTTGATCTGGATACTTAGCTCTTCTTTTGTCGGATCCGGCTTGCTGTCACGCTTAAAGTCTTTTTTCGGTTGTTTGCGATCTCCGTGATCCTTGTCTTTGCTTTGACCGAAATCTCTTTTTTGCCCGCCTTTATCCGCAAAATTCTTCTGGAACGGTCTCTTTTCACCTGAATGCTGTTTTTGTCCTTGGTGATTTCTTCGTTCGCTTTGACCTTGATGCCCCGAGCCTCTGCGCTCTCCTTGATGTTCTCTGCGGTTGTCCGTAGAATGTCCCTCTCTCGGTCTACGATCTCCATATTGACGGTTCTGATCTCGGTTACCTCGATCGTCTCGGAATTTTTTATCCTGCGCTCCCCTTTGAGATCCATCGCCCTTTTCTTTATGCGTTCCCTTGTAGTTTTTGTCTTTTGTGTGCTCCAAATTTGCTGATAGCTCCTTTTCTCTATGCGTTTGTTCTGATGCTCTTTTTGGTTCAGCCTTTTCCGGATCTTTTTGGGGTTGAGTCTTCGGTTGCTCTTTCTTCGCTCCCTCCGCTATCGGCTTCGGATCCTCTTTTTTGGTCTCCGGTTTTTCAGAAGGTTTGACTTCTTCCTTTTTCGGTCGTGCTTGTTCCGCCTTAGCCGATCGGCTTGCTTGAGCAAGCCTTCGCATCATTTGTTGCGCCTCCTGCTCCGTTACACTTCCCATGTGATTCTTTATATCAAATCCTACTGCATTGAGCTTCTCGACCAGATCCTTGGATGAAAGATCCAGGTTCTTTGCAAGTTCATATATTCTTATTTTCTTCATGCATATTACCTCCTATTATGGTTCTTATGCTGTCGGCAAATCCTTTATCAGTGATCGAAACGACTACCCGATCTCCAACACCTATCGCCTTTCCTAACTCTTGACGAGTTAGATCCTCTACCACCGGTATCCCTCTATATCTCGCCTTATCTTTGATCCTTTTCGATGTGTTTTCCGATGCGTCCGATGCCAAGATCACGATAAGTGCTTTTTTGTTTTTTATATTTTCCAGTGTTATCCCTTCGCCCGATGCCAGTTTACCGGCTTTTTTGGCAAACCCGAGCAAAGTCATCAATTTACTCTTCACTTTCTTTCGATCCCTCTTTCAACAGATCATAGATCTCTCGAGGCAAGTCCGCTTTTATACTGCGCTCGATCGCTTTGGTCTTGATCGCTCTTTCGATACATTCGCGGGATAGATGGATGTACGTCCCTCTTCCGTTCGCTTTTCCTCCGGGGTCCAAAAATATCTCCCCCTCTTTGTTTTTCACGATCCGCATCAATTGCTTTTTGTCGTCCCTTTCGTTGCAGGCAACGCATTTTCTTTGAGGGATCTTTCTCTGCTTTAAGATCTGCGACATCTTGCACCCTCCTCATCTCTTACAGTTGAATGATCTCGTTCTCACTCTTGATATCGATCTTCCATCCGGTCAATTTTGCCGCGAGTCTGGCGTTTTGCCCCTCTTTTCCGATCGCTAAGGAAAGTTGATGATCCGGAACGATCACGACCGCCGACTTCTCTTCCTCATCGACTTCAACACGGACTACTTTTGCCGGGCTGAGTGCACTGGAGATATATTCTACCGGATCCTCCGAATACTCGATGATATCGATCTTCTCTCCTTTCAGCTCATTTACTACCGCACCGACTCGTCCGCCGCCGGGTCCGACACAAGAACCGATCGCATCGATATCTTCATCCAACGAGAGCACCGACATCTTTGTTCTGGATCCCGCTTCTCTCGCGATGGATCGGATCTGTACCAATCCCTCCCGGATCTCAGGAACTTCTCGCTCAAATAGCCTTTTTACCAATCCCATATGCGTTCTGGATACGATGATCTCCGGCACATTATTCTTTTCTTTCACTTCCAGGATATATACCGTCTTCCTGACATTTAGCCGATAGTCTTCCGTGGACATCTGCTCTTGACTTGGCAACAACGCCTCACATTCGATCACTTGTCCTTGTTCTCCGATCGTGCTCAGGTTGATCAAAACATTTGCTCGAGGACCGTTTCCTATACGTCTTACGATCTCTCCGGTAAGTATTTCCGATTGGATCTTTGAGAACTCCTGATAGACGATCGCCCGACCGGCTTCTTTTATCTTTTGAACGACCATTTGTCTTGCTGTCTGAGCAGCGACCCGTCCAAAATTTTTCGGTGTGACCGTCTCTTCCACGATGTCCCCCACCTTGTACTTCATATCAATCTCCTGTGCTCCTTCCAGCGATATCTCTCCATCTTCAAGATCGATCTCTCTTTTGTTCACAACTTTCTTTGAAGTAAATACTTTGATCTCTCCGCTCACCCGATCGATCAGTACCTGAACATTGTTTGATGCGCCGAAATTTTTTTTATACGCATTGACCAATGCGTTTTCTACCGCAGCAATGATCACTTCTTTGTCGATCCCTTTCTCTCTTTCAATCTGATCCAATGCTGTTATAAAATCAGCGTTCATTTTTTCTTTCCCTCCTATATCTAATACGACTTGTGTCTACAAAACAACTTTTAATCGGATGATCGCAATATCTTTTCGATCAAATCCCAAGACCTTCTTATCGGTCCGGATCTGAACGATATCATCTTCCGTCAGACCCACCAAGATCCCGTCGTACTCTTTTCTGCCGTCGATGGCTTTGTATAGTTTCAGCTCGACCGCTTTGCCTTTCTCGCGAACAAAATCCCGTTCCTTTTTTAGCGGTCTGTCCAGACCGGGCGAGGAGATCTCCAGCATGTAATGTTCTTTGATCGGGTCCTTTTGGTCAAGCAGTTCGCTTACGATATGGGAAATTTGTTGACAGTCCTGCAAAGTTATTCGTTCCTCCTCCGCTTTTCTATCTACAAAGATCCTGAGATACCATTCACTGCCTTCTTTAACATATTCGGTATCCACCAACTCAAACTCATCCGGCAAAACGCCCCGGATCAATTCTTCTACCAACGATTCTGTTTTGTTTGCCATCGTTCCTCCTCAAAACGAAAGAGTGGGTTTCTTCCCACTCTTTTCAAAAAAAATCTATCCGCTATTCAAGATGATATCATATTTTTTTCTCATTTTCAAGCATTTTAAGCAATTTAATTTTGATCTGCTCTCCTATCCTTTTCCCGGATCATCTGCCTCAGCGATCATTGTTGCTTTCCGGATTATTCGGATTGAGTCGGTACCCTTCGATCAACTTGTCATTTTCCAAGATGAAAGGTCGAGCGGTCTCCTGCCCCCATTCCACATCATAATGGTCCATCAGATAATCGTTCAATTGTACTCGGTCCTCAAATTTTATCGCTTGATAAGGCTCTTGGAAAGAAAGTTTCTCAACAAACAAAAGTTTCCCATCCGACATTGGAAGCAAGACTCCTACATGCCCGATAAATAAGACCGGCTCATCCGTTCCGTCATCAAAATTAAAAAAAACGGAGATCATGCTGATCTTATCGCTGTTTCTAAAACGGATGCCTTTTTCTTCCCAGTTTTCCTTTATCTTTCTTAAATGTACTTCCCGATCTTTGGTCACCTCTGCCGGGATATGCGAGAACAGGCTCCTGAAGACCTTCTCTTCCTCATCGCTAAACAGCTTTTTCTTCTCGATACTGTCGATGTCCAAAAAAAGCGGTCCTTCCAGATCTGCTTTCGGATCTGAGATCTCTATAAAACTTTTCATCAGACCAAGCGATGTGATACGACAATTGTATCCGACAAAGTCCGGATCTTTGCTCTCAAGCAGATCTTTCATTGCGATGACATCGTACTCCGGCTGTAATGTGTCGATCGTTTCAAAGCCATCTTTTGTCAAGGTTTTTCTTTCGACCGTTTCATTAAATTCATTGACATGAGCGAAGAAATCATCAATATCCGCCTCCGAGATCTCCGCTTTGCGAAATGCTTCTCGAACCTCTTCTTGGGATGCCTTATCCGAAAGATTGCTATATGTCAAAGTTTTTGCAAATTCCGGTCCCTTACTTTCTTCCTTTGTGCACCCGACTAAGATCATCCCGATGATACAGGTCACCACTAATAAAAATTTTTTGTTCATTTCCGTCTCCTTTTTTTAATGTTCATCATTCAGTCGTACCGGTCACGGATCGACTGTTTGATCCTTTTTAGCCGATCTTTCTCTCCAGTTCCTGCTTCAAAAATGCTATAAATCGTTTTTGCGTATCCGTATTCGGAAATATTGCTTGTGCATTCGGACCTTTGCCGCCGCCTTTTCCTCCGATGGCTTTGATCCCTTCTTTAAAAAGAAGACCCAGATCGATGTCCTTCTTCGTCCGCGCGATCAAGCGTCCATCTTTTACAGAGCCCAGCACGAGACTCTCATGATCCGTCTGCAATATATCTCCCAGATGAAGCAATATCTCGTGATCGATCTCATCAAATAGCTCAAACACCGAGCCGTTTGAAGCGGAGCGACATTCTTTCGCCAGATGCTTTGCGATCATCAGTTTGTATCCATAGATCTCTTCTTTTGCCTGCTCCAAGTCTTTTTTCGTTTGGATGATGCGCTCCAAAAGATGTTCATCGTCCGAGTTCATCTCCTGACGAAGCGTCCGGGTGATCTCAAATCTTTTGTTATAGTCTCTGACCGCTCGTTCTCCGCAAACAAAGCTCATTCTGGTCATCCCCTTGTATTGCTCGGTCTTTATGATCTTAAGCATCCGAACTTCCGCGAGACTTCTCAGATGGATCCCGCAGCAGGCACAGCAATCCGTACCTTCGATCGATACCACCCGAATGTCCCCTTCCGCAGCGATCTGTTTACGGATCGGGAAGCCGGACAGCCCATCGGCATCCGTGATGTCGGATCGGACTGCGATGTCCTGAAGGATCTTTTGATTTACTTTTTCTTCGATCCGATCAAGAAGCTCCCGGCTCATCTTCGGAATGTCGATATCGATCGTCACCAGCTCCGCGCCGAGATGAAAGCCTTTGTTGTTGCCTCCGCATTCACGCAAGATCATGCCGGAAAGGACATGCTCGCCCGTATGCTGCTGCATCAGGTCATATCGCCGCGCCCAATCGATCTTCATGTGAACGATCCCCTCGGCAGGTCTGTCTTCGGCATAATGGTATATCACACCATCCTTCTCCTGAACATCAAAGATCCGAACGCCGTCGATCGTCCCATGATCTGCAGGTTGTCCTCCTCCTTCGGGATAAAAGATCGTCTCATCCGTGATCACTTTATAGTATCCGTCCTGCGGAATGATATCGAGGACCCTTGCCTGATATTCTTGCAGGTATGGATCTTCATAATACTTTTTGATCGTCATATCTCCTCCTCTTTCGGTTTGAGTATCAAAGCGGCATGCTCCGCTCATAGGGTCTGCATCATATGATATTCGGCGTGATCCGTCGCTTGATCTGATAACGATAGTACAGATTCGCGCTCATATAAAACAGGTAGCGGGCAGGATGTCTGAAAAATTCTTTTCGCAAGATCGTCCTCTCGAGGATCGACGGGATCTCAAAGACTTTATCATACAGAGCCCAATATGCCTTAGTCAGTTCTTCGGGTGTCATATTTTTAGGGATGTGGACCGCCTGACTTCCGTTGTAGGAATACATATCTTCGATGTAGATGCGATCCGCCGCCTTCATTTCATCATAAAACTTCGTACCCGGGATCGGCGTCAGGATATAGAACCTCGGGACAACGACTTTATTCTTGCGGATAAAATCCGCCGTGAGCCGTATCGACTCCAAAGTATCCCCATCCGCCCCCACTACCATTTCGGTAGAGATGTCGATCCCGGCAGATCGGATATTGCGGATCAGGACCGGATAGTCTTTGACTCTCGCCCAAGACTTGTTCATACTGTCCAGACTTTCCTGCAATATACTCTCCAAACCGAAGCTCAGCGTAGTACAACCGCTCTTTGCCAACTTTTTCAAAAGCTCGGCATCCTTCCCGATCTCGATGGAGCACTGACTCATCCATTTCATCCGAAGCGGGATGATATGGTCAAGCAGCTCCATCATATACTCTCGATCGGACATGATATTGTCATCGAGCAACATAAATTTGCGAAAACCGAGCGATCGGATATGCTCGATATCCCGTATGACATCCGGGATCGGACGACGGATATATTTGTTTTTATACAGGCAATATACCGAGCAAAAGCTGCAGGATTTCGGACATCCGCGTCCGGCCTGGACCGGCAACAGATCCCCGATCTTCTTGTTCAATACCAGATCGAACCGTGGAAGTGGCGTATCGATCCTCGTGATCGGGATCCTGTACTCGTTTTTCAGCTCGCCTTTTTCAAGATCTGCGATCATTTGGGGATAAGCATGCTCTCCATCGCCAACGATCACCGTATCACAATACTTTTTGGCTTCCTCCGCCATCAGGCTGACCATGTAGCCACCCATGAATACCGTCTTTCCTCGACGCTTAAATTCCTTCGCAATATCGATGCTGCGAACGACAGCATGCCCCATACTGCCGATCCCGATCAACGAGGCATCGGTATCGAAAGGAATGTCTTCTATCGTCTCAAATATGATCTCAACCTCCCAGTCCGGCGGAGTAAGTGCCGCAAGCAACGGCATCGCCAGACCGACAAAATACAATCTGGATTTCTTGATCGGCTTCTTGTCATTATCATAGGGAGAAGATTGGATCAATAAAATTTTCTTCTTCATTTTTCTGTTGTTCCAAACAATATGGCATAAATCGATTATCAATAAGCATTCAGACCAGATCCATTTATTTCAACAAGGCGATGACCCATCATCATTTTTTGTAGATTTGGATCCTGATCTCATCTTGTCCTAACCGCCGTGAAACATTTTTTTGAAGTATTGCCAGCTGACAAAACTGCTTCCCCAGGACATTTTGAGCACCTCGAAGAATCCGTATTTCCGTATCATCCTCAAAATACTCTTAGGTCTCATCACGATGCGATAATACAGACGGATGATCTGCCAATAATAAGCGCGGATGCTCATCTCCGTCGGATGGAGCACGATATGCGCAAGATCCCATTTTGCATGATCTTCACGCGGTACGATGATCTGTTCTTCATAGCTTCCGAAAATATCGGTCCCCGGCAATGGCGTCAGCGGCTGTAGATTGACAAAGCTGATATCCATCTCCTTTATATTTTTCTCAAGCACCCGAAAATCTTCTTTGCTGTAATCTAAATTCAGGATCATCGTCGCATAGAGTTCGATATTATATTTTTTCAAAATATCTACGGCTTGACGATTGATCTCGACCGTCGTTTTTTTATTGAAATCCATCAGATCTTTTTTTCGGACCGATTCGATCCCGACGATCACCGCCCGAAGTCCGTTCTTGGCAAGCCTTGCCATCAACGGCTCATTCTTTGCGATAAAATCCGCACGCCCATAGACCAAAAAACGCTTGTCGAGCTTCTCTTGTTCTAGCAGTTCGCAAAAATGCGTCAGGCGGGCAGGATCAAACAAAAAATCATCATCGACGATATAGATCTCTTGCTCCGGAATGCTTTTCAACTCCTCGACCACGGATCCGATGTCTCTGGCAAAATATTTTCCGCCCGTCACTTCTTTGCAAAAGCAGAAACTGCAGTTAAAAGGACAGCCAAAGGAAGTTTTTATCAGCGCGCAGGGGTTGTGGAACATATAATAGTAGCGGCTTCTGTATCTTGCCACTTTATCCCTCGCCGGCGGTTTATAAGGAAAGCTCGCTACCTTCCGTTGAATGATCTTGGGATGATAGGTCCCTTCGATATGGATCTTTCCGTCTATCCGATGAAGATCTCCCCTTTTCGGAGTCTCCTCCTGTTCCTCTTTTCCCTCGATCCCGATGTGAGGTGTTTTTTTTCGATCGATCGCATGATCGACGATCCGCTGAAATGTGCCGATCGGATCGCTGCATATGATATGATCGATCGCCTCATCCACAAAGTCCTCCGGTACGACCTCGGCATGGACTCCTCCTGCCACCGTGATCGTATCCGGTAAAATGCTTTTGACGATCCTTGAATACTCCTTGATGATCCCAACATGGGTGATATAGCCCGTTATACCGACAATATCCGGCAAATACTCCCGAATGTAAAAGTCGATCGGTTTTTTCTCCAAGATCATGTCCAAGATCATGACCTCGGCTTTATCTTCCGATATATTCCCCGCCAAATACTCCAGTTCGAGCGGCTCGCATATCATCACATGCTGCAGTCCGATCGTCTCCTTCGGCGGTTTCGGTCTGATCAAAAGAATCTTCATCCCAACTCTCCAAATCTAGTTTTCTTGATATAATAAGCGCACCACAAGCCTGTCATTGCAAATACTCTGACAAAAAGATCCTGTCGACATCCGGTCCGCTCCTCACCGATAAGACATCTTGCAGCTTTGCCGTGTAACATGATCAACTGAAATGATATCGTGGTGATCCGGCAGGATCTCAGTATCCGATCTGAAACTACGCTTTGCTCCTACGAAAAACGGTCACCAGGATCGACGGCATCCAAAAGCTTTCCCGCAGAACAAACATCTCCTCACACTTCAGCTCAGGGGGTGAGATGGCGATCACTCCCTTCTTTGAAAGATATTTTGCGGAACCCGTCGTCAGCTTGGTCAGCAGAAAGGCGATGCGATCATAAAGATCATTCGCAGAGCCATGCGCAAGGATCAAAAGTCCTCCCTCACGAAGAAGGTCCGTCATATCGCGGACCGCTTTCCGCTGATCCGGATAATATGGCAGCGAATGCGTACAGGTTATGAGATCAAAAGTTTTTTCGATCGTATCCAGTTCGGAAACATCCTTCAGCAAAAAGTCGGCATCGATCCCTTTTGATCTTGCGATATCGAGCATTCCGCTTGAATAATCGATCCCGGTGAGATGGACCTTCTTCTCTCCCGACTTATTCGGCAAAAGATCCTTTTCGAGATCCTCCAGAAGCTGTCCCGTACCGCATCCGATGTCCAGTATCTCCTTCAGCTCCAATTTATTGTATTTTTTTATCATTTCGATCACGGCATTTCTTGTGATGCCGAGCGAATATTTCTGCATGAGCAGACGATCGTATCGGCTCGACCAATAATTCCAGATCCTCTTGTTTGACATATCCCTACCGATCCAAATATATTTTTCGCAGCAAGTAGCGCGACAACATCCTTTTAAAGTATTGTAGATCCAAAAACTGATAGAGTCCCGCTTTTCGGGCTCTTTTATAAAGCTTCAGAAACAGTTCCCGATAGTATCGATAAAATTGTCTCTTGCTGAGATTTCTCGGTCGTACGACCAGATGAAGAAAATCCCAGTCCTCGATATTATCGCTGATAAGCTCATGTTTGTATTCCTCATAGAGCGGCGTCCCCGGGATCGGAGTGAAGATCGAGATCGTTACATGGAGCACCTGATTCTTGACGACCCAATCATAGATCCGATCAAAATCTTCTTTTGTCGCTTCGATCCCCACGATCATCAGCGCGATACATTCCCCGCCGGCTCCGTTGATGACGCGGACCGCTTCTTCGTTATTGGTAACATTCGTTCTTTTATTGTAGGCGAGCAATTCTTTGTCGCTCGTTGCTTCCAACCCCACCAAAAAATACTTGAAGCCGATCTCTACCAGAGCTTTGACGATATCCTCGTTTTGAGAAACAAAGTCAGCTCGCGCATAGCAGGTGTAGGTCTTTCGGATACCATTTTCTTTCACCAACCGTATGAATTCCCAAAGCCTTTTTTTGTCCACGAGAAAATCATCGTCCACGATCTGGATATTATCGACCTCAATGCCTTTCAGCTCTTCGATCACAAGCTCCAGATCACGGGCTTGGTATGCTCCCTTATTCAGCAGCGTACAATAGCAGAACTTACAGTCAAAAGGACAGCTGAACGAGGTCTTGAGGGTCGCCATCGGCGTCATATCAAGATATCGAAAACGATGCTTATGTTTATAGAAGAAGCTCCGATCCGGTATCGGCAAAGAATCGATGTCGATCCGCTCATATGGATTTACGATCCATTCTCCGTTCTTATCCCGAAAACAAAGGCCATTGATCTCCCGAAAGTCTTTTGCTATCGGTGCTCGTTCTTTTACCGCTTCGATCGCGCGGATCAGATCCACAAAACCTTCCACAGACTCACTTCTTGCGATAAAATCGATATTCTCGTCATAAAAGCGTTCATAGTTCAGCTGCGCATGTACCCCGCCAACGATGGTCACGATGCTTTTCTGAAATTTTTTTGCGTCTTTGAACATCCGCTTCATCACATTTTCCTGTGTCAAATATCCCGTGATCGCAACCACATCGGGTCGATAGCTCGCCAAAACTTTTCTAAAAGGCTTATTCTCACAGATGTAATCAAAGATCTGATCCTCATAACCCGCATGCATCAGCCCGGTATGAAGATATTCCAGCTCCAGCGGCTCGTTGTCCAACATCCCCGTAAAGCTCAAATCGTTCGGTGCAGGCGGTCTTACCAAAAGCACTCTCATCTCATCCTCCTTTTCCCGGCAGATCTCTCATCTCTTAAAAACTTATACTACGACCTTTTTATCTCATCATATCGATCCGATCTCTATGAGCGATATCCCTAAACATCGGTCAGAGCGATCTGCCGATGGTGTCGAATAGATCATGAAAATATTTCTATGTTTCCTATCAGGCTTCGGTATTATTTTTGTGCCGGCAGCAGATCGATCACAACATACTCCGGACGATTATAGAAGCGCGGGATCCTAGTGGATTCTCTTGCAAGACCCCTGCTTACGATCATCCGATATCCCTTGAGCTCATATAGTCCGCCCGCAAATTTCGGGAAAAATCCCTGATTCGGAGCGAGCAGACCGTTCAGGATCTTCGGGATCCGCCACTGACCTCCATGGGCATGCCCCGCCATCGACAGATCAAAATCCTTATACATTTCATATCGCTCCGGGCGATGCGTCAGCAATAGAGAAAAGATCTCCTTGTCCACTCCGGATCGCAATGCTTTGAGCTGGATTTGCCACTGAGACTCTCCGACCTCCGGATCATCGATCCCGAAAAGATCCAGACGCTGACCACGAATGTCCAGCTCTACCTTCGATCCTTCCAAAACCTGAATACCATACAAGGAAACGGTCCGCTTCAAACGATCGAGCTCATCGGTCCAGCATTCGTGATTCCCCGATACATAGTAGCTCGGGTAGCTTTTGCCTGCCCATTGTAAAAATTCCCAGGCTTTTTGCTCCGGAAGATCGTCATCGATGATATCTCCTGCAAGCAATAAGATATCCGGCTGACTTTGCTCGACGGCATCGATCAGAGTCCTTTGACCTTCTCCATAATCACAACTGTGAAGGTCCGCAACAAGAGCGATCCTTACCGGCTTTTCGATCCTGCTGTCCTCGACGGAATAGTTTACGGTAAGGAGTCTATGATCCAGACCGATCCCGGTCAAAAGGATCACAGCTCCTGTAAACATCAACCACTTTTTATTCTTAAAGATCTTCTTCACTTATTCTCCTGTTCTTGCGTATCTCCCGTTCTCTGATCCCTGCGTTCCAAAAGTTCTTGATATAGACTGAGATCAAAGTATTGAATCCGAACAACATCTTCAGCGTATTCCCGATCGGAAAGGCTTTTACCGTGTATTTCAAGGAATGCCAGTTCAGATTGACGCCGAAAGTAAATTTGAGCACTTCCCAATAGTATCTGCGAAGACTCATTTTAGAAGGCATGATCAACACATCTCCAAAATTCCATTTCTCGTAATCCGTCTCATCATAGAGCAAGCGATCTTTATATTGCTCGAATAAAGGGGTAAGCGGATGAGGGTTCAGCGGCGAAAAAGTCAAAAGATCCGGCTTGAGCAATTTTTTGTAAGCATTCAGCTTTTTGAAATCCGATCGATCCCAATCCGGATGAAGGATGAACGATCCCCAGCATGCGATGCCGTTTGCTCGCAAGATCTCGGTCGCCTTCAAATTTTCGTCCACGGTAGCCGCTTTATTATATTTTTTTAGCTGCGCATCGTCAAAGCTTTCGTATCCCACGATCACTGCGATCAGTCCATTTTTTCGCAAGCGTTCAAAAAGCTCCGGCTTTTCCAAGATCGAATTGACCGATCCGTAGCAGATATATCTTTTTGTTATCTTCTTGTATTCCAGCAGATCGCAAAAACGCTCCAACCTTTTCCGATTGATCAAGAAATCATTATCGCAGATCATGATATAAGGCTCATCCAGTGCTTGGATCTGGCTTACGATATCATCGATAGCGATCTCTCGAAGAGCGGGCCCTTCCAGTTTCCAACGCACACAAAATTCGCATCGGTTACGGCATCCGAAGGCGGTTTGGACGACAGCACAAGGCTGAAATCCTACATACCGATATTCCTTACGATACCTTTTCGTAGATTCGGTGTCCGGTACGATATACTCATTAAAACAAAATTCTTTCTCGTTTACAAAATCGAGCTCTTTACTATAGATCCCTTCGATCGGCTCGAGGAGTCGCTCTCCGCTTCGGATCCGATCCATAAGCTCTTTATAGTTTGCTCTCGTCGTAGATCTAAAAACATGGTCCACGCTTTCATCAAAAAAAGAATTGGGATAGACCGTCGCCTGTACCCCGCCTACGATGACGGTGGTATGAGGATCGAATGCTTTTACGATCTTTGCGATCGACAGCACATTTTCCACATCGGTACATTGAGACGTGATCCCGACGGCATCCGGTCTGAGATCCTTCAGATAATCCTCCACCTTGGCATTCGTTTCGACCATAAAATCTGCGAGCAAAACCTCATGACCCTGCTCTTTTAAGATCGTCGAAACGCATTCGATCCCCAGTGGTTCTCCGAACAAAAAATTTTTTACGGTAGTAATATTTTTATTGACCCAAGGTCTTATCAACAAAACCTTCATCTTCCCCTTCTTTCATCTAAATATCGCTTATGCCGCATTTTTCATTTGCAAATGTCAGTCTGTATTCTATCATAAGAGCATGTGATTTTTACGGTAAATGTGTAAAGTAAAGACGACCGAAAAAAGAGCGAGTCTCAAAAGATCATTCCTTCTCCGAAGAGCTGAGCTCAGGATCCTTCATACAGCGGATCCGATAAGACCATCGATGCTCCAGACTTTTTGCGATCTTTTCCAGCCATCGGTCGGGGAGATAACGACTTGCGAGATGAAAATACAATGCCTTGGGTGTCGCACCGACTCTGCTTTTGGAATAAGAAGTCGTCTGTCCCAAAAATATCTTCTTCCCCTGCCCAAGTTCTATCAGCTTGATCAGGATATTCAGATAGAGATCATAGGCTTTGTTTTTGGTATGATCAAAACCGCAAAACAAAAATATCAGCTCGTCACTCGACTCTTTGATCTGAAAAAAGCCGACCGACACATCTTGTTCATCTTTTATACGATATAACTGAGCCGGGCATCGTCGAAAAAAATCGATCCGCAACTTTTCCAGTTTTCCTTCGGAGCGTTCATAAACCTCCTCATAATAACGGTACATCTTAAGATCGAGATCCTCATTTTCCATCTTTTCAAACCGAAGCCCCTTGCCCCTTCGGATCGCCTTGCGGATACGGTAGCGATAATGGCTTCGCATTCGAGAGAGATGACCTTCCGGCGTATCTACGCTTAATTCAAAGGTCGGCAATGTGAGTCCTTTCGGTAAAAAGAGCCCGCCGTCCGTGTTTAGGATCAGGATCAGTCCGAAGGTTTGAAGATATGCCGATAGCGTTGCAAGCGAGGCTCTCGGACAGCAATAGCCTGCGGAAGCGACCGAGAGGGGGATCCCTGCTATCTTGATCGGGATCTTGATGCAGAACTTCTGGCTAAAAGTAAGGATATCGAGCCAAAGGCGATAGGTCACCAATACGATCCCCTTTGCTTCATTCAGATGATACCGCTGATCACAAGGGTTCACCTCTTCCAAAAAAGACAGAAAACTTCTCTTTTGAAAAAAATTCTCCGTCAGATCATCCCATAAAGGTGGAAGATCTTCCGCTCTTGCAAAGATCTTGAATTTTTCATTTATCATATATCGATCTCAAACACTTTATATCGTGCACTTTCCTCTTTCAAAAATTTTGAAGTCAAATTCGATGACGCGTGGTTTCCCGATAAGATCCATCCGGATCCTATGTATCGATACCGATCTTTATTAAGCTCATAACAATGTTTCAAAAGTGCATAGATCGCACCGGTCCTTCGGTACTTGGGAATAACACCGAATTCCGTCAGTTTGATCGTATCGATGCTTTTCGGAAACAGACGACTTTTGATAAAAGCTTTTACCCCCAGCTCCTGCCCGGGACCGATCAGCTGGTTGAAATCAGGATACCATAGCACAAACGCGACCGGTCCTCCGTCCTTGTAGGCAAACAGGATGTTCTCCGGCTTTAGAAAGAGCTTGTACTCCTTGAACAGCTCGATATCTTCTTTTTCTCGGCTCTCGTAATAATAATCGTGCTCCGTAAAAGCTTGATTATTGATAAAACTATAGGTCTTCGCCGACTCCTCGATATTTTTGAGATCGGCATGACGGATCTCAAAATGCGCCAAACGCTCCTGCAATTTTGGCGAGATCTTCAGATCCAGCGCCCCGATCTCTCCGCGAAAACTTACCAGTTCCTTCACCCTGCTCGCAAAGGGTTCCAGATTCTTTGCATAATAGCTCAGATTATAAGAGCTTCCGATGCTTCGTATCTTATCAAAACCCTCCGACAGGATCCCCAGACCGTAATTGACATGCAGATCCAGTCCGATCAATATCTTGGCGATCCCCCGCTCTTTGGCAAAAATCTTCGCGTGATCAATGATCGATCCTGCGACCGACCGATCATCCTCCATCTCTAAAAAAGCGATCTGTACAGTGTCTTTCATACGATCGATCACCGCCAGAAAAGCAGATGCAACGATCTCATCCCCTTTTTCCGCAACGATCGGAACGATCTCCGATGTTTTTTGGATCTCCATCTTTCTTTTGAAAAGAGCTTTGATCGTCCTCGTCTGATTATCACGATAATACGGATCTCCCGCATAAAGCTTTTTATGAAATTTTATGATCGCATCAAGGTCTTCATGCCCCGCCTTCCGAACTACGATCTTTTCATCCCTTCGATCCCTCATGATCTCCATCTTTCACTTATCACTAAAAAAAGGCTGAACAAGCAACCTCCTGCAACAGCCTTCTTACAAACTCCATCCAAACCCGGCCTTCCATTTCAAGGATCACAGCTCTGTTAAAAAACTCCCGTAGAAAAGCTAGGGCGAAAGCTTTTGCTCGATCTTTTTGACAATATATTTGACATTATAAAGGATAGGAGTCCTTGCCGCAACAAAAATCCTATCCTTGAACAAATTTAGCTCTTATTTTTTAACTCATTATTCATTTTTTACATAAATCATCAGCATTGCAAAAATTTCCGGCTTCTCCTAAGATCCTTCGTTGATATCGCCTCAGACTGACCTGATCCGACTCGATCTTCAGCTTCCCATTTCAAGATCTTCCATCTCTTCCACCAGATGTTTCCAATAATATTTCGGCAGATTGCCTTTCTGCAGCTTACGATCTACTTTTTCACGGATCGATATCGTACGATGGAAAAGCTTCCACAATTCCGCAAATACGAGCTCGTCATCGCTCCACTCAGCATTGACAGCTTCCGTAAAAAAGATCTCCGTATCCTTGGTGTCATAATAAGCAAGCATTCCTCTTTTCTTATCAAAGATCGCAAAGCGTTCATTCCGAAGCCGCTCTCTAAAATGAGGGATGATGATCGTCAAGATATCGTTCTTCGGTTCGATCGTTGAAAGCAAGGTACCGTCCTTCATCTCCCTGAAACGCACCAAACCCAGATATCGATGTCTTTCGCCGAGGACCTGTTTCACATATTTTCTCATCTTCATCACATCATCATCCATCATATCCATCACGCGCGGACCGACCTCGATCGCCTTGTAGATCGTCTTTATGGCTGCCGTATCTTTGTCTTCCGAGCTCGACAAAAAACAGGCTTGAACATCCCGAAAAAACTGATCGGATATTTCGTTCCTAATATACTTCTCCACCCTTCGGGCTTTAGCAAGATCCGTTTGGATAAATGATCCATCCTGATCCAGCGCGATCTGTCTAGGTTCGCTGCTGACGCTTGCGATTCCTGAGCGGAATTTGTACGCTTCAAAAACCGTGCTCAAAAAACCGTCAAAACTTCCGTCATATCGATAATTTTTCATCATTGCCTCCATTCAACAGTTTGATCCCTGCAAAAGGATCCGAAAGTCTGTCCTTTTGATCGAAGAAGCTGAGTTGAACGGGAGAAGACGTCTCATTTTCGAGCAAAAGACCGCGTATATATTGCTTGTCATCCTTACGGCAACCGTAAAACTCTCCATCGACGGTGATGAAATATTTTGCTCTTTTGAAAACGACACCGATCTTTTTGAGATGCTCGTAGCGGATCCGTCCATGCTTTCTCGCTTTGATGATCCGAAGCGCAGAAGTGACCCCCAATCCCGGCACGCGCAAAAGCTCTTCATAAGATGCTCGATTGATCTCGACCGGAAAATGATGATAATTGTTGATCGCCCAATTCGCCTTCGGATCCAAAAGCGGATCAAAAAAAGGCATCTCTTCGCTCAAAAGCTCCTTGGCTTCAAATTTATAAAACCTCAGCAACCAGTCCGCCTGATAGAGTCGGTGCTCCCGAAGAGGTGAAGTTTGCTGAAGATCGGCGAGGATCCCTTTTTTATTGACGGGAATGTACGCCGAATAATACACTCTTTTAAGGTCAAAGTTTTTATACAGATATTCGCTCTTGTTCAATATGGTGTAGTCGCTCTCACCGGTCGCCCCGATGATCATCTGTGTCGTTTGCCCCGCAGGAACAAAGGATGGCGTACTCTTGATCAAAGCACGTTCATCCGCACGCTGGATCTGTCTTTCAAGGACACAGCTCATCGATCCCACGATATCGCTCACTTTTTTATCCGGTGCCAGCAATCGCAGTCCGCGGTTATCCGCAGTTTCGATATTTACCGAGACCCGATCCACATACATCCCTAAGGTATGGATCAGTTCCCGACTTGCTCCGGGAATGACTTTCATATGGATATATCCGTTAAAAGCTTCCTTGATCCGTAACCTGCGGGCGATCTCGATCAGCCTTTCCATCGTATGATCCGGATCTTTTAAGATGCCGGAACTCAAAAAAAGCCCTTCGATATAATTTCTTCGATAAAAGTTGATCGTCAGATCCACGATCTCGTCCGGAGTCAGCGTCGCACGCTCGATATCGTTGCTTCTCCGGTTGATACAATACTCACAGTCATAGATACAATGATTCGTCATCAGTATCTTGAGTAACGAAATACATCGTCCGTCAGCGGACCAGGAATGACAGATCCCACTTTTAGCGGCACTTCCGATCCCATCCTTCGTATTTTTTCTCGTGCTCCCGCTGGAGGAACAAGAGACATCATATTTTGCCGAATCACTCAAGATCCTTAATTTTTCCTCGATCGTTCTGCTCATACGATACTTCCCTCCTTCTATCCGATCCGCTTCCGCTTTCCAAGATCTTTCCGGTATAAGATCCAAAGCGGTATGAGTTTTCTACTTTCGGAAAAATATTCATTCTGTAAGTATGATTTTTCCTATTTTGTCGTTTTTTTCCGACCTAAGCTGATTATAACACAAAATAAGAAAATAAACCGGAAATTTTCTTATTTTATTCTTTTTTTACGAAAAAAGCAGCCGATCCCTCAGCTGCCTGATTCTTTAAGCTCTAATTCCAAAGTATTCTACTCAAACGACCTTTGATCGAAAGGATAGTGATCCAAGTAACTCCGAAATACCTGTACAAATCCCATGGAGAGATCGACATGGACCTCGTATTTATGATCTTTATCGGTGTAATAGTCCTGATAGTCATCATCGATGGATATCTTGCGATCCAAAACGGCGTTCTTGTCAACAAACTCATGTATAAATTCATTAGCAAGCTCCATTCCTTCTTCTTCCGTCAGTTTTTTATAAAATATCCGATCCGTATTCTTATCTGCCGGATCCTCTTTGCTGAATACATCCTGATATTTTTTCGCTTTTTCTAAATTCAGATAAAGAATCGAAGGCACTTCCTCCGTTCCGGAGTTGAAAGCTTTATCTTTCAACATGCTGAGATCTCCTCCGCTGACATGATGATAATACCTTCCCGGCGAGTGCTTCCAAACTCCAAGGTCTTCAAGCTCTGTTTGGTAGGTATAAAACTTCAGAGTAAAATTTATAAGTTTATCTCCCTTAAACGTTGTACTCAGCTTCAATAGATTCCCGTACTTCTCTTGATCCGCTGACGGAACATATTTTCCAAAGTACTGTTCATCGATATTGCCGATCTCCTCACTAAAAGCGAGATCGATCATGTCCAGATCCTCCGTTAGAAGATCCGGAAGATATTTATCCGTGATCTTCTCTACGGTCCGGGCATTTTTCATCGCTTGGTGTCGAGCATTTTCTTTATCATAAGGAAAGCCAAGCGTTTTATACAGAAGTTTAAAGTTTTCTATGGTCTGTCCCGCCTCATTCAGATCATAAGGGAAGCTATTATCGGACTCTCTCGCCAGATGCTCATCCATCTCTTCACGTTTCAAAAGATGGTGAAACTCTCCCCAGCCTTCACAAAGAAATGTAAATCGGACCCATTCTAAATTATCGACCAAAGAAAAAAGTATCGTTGCATCTGCATTAAAAAAGTCGGTATCCGCACCCGGTCGTATCTCTCGCCATTCTTCTTCCGACATCATCTTTTTCTCCGACTCCAGATAAGGTCGGATCCTTTTTAGCGTCGTTTCATCGATCGTATAATAAACTTGGACTCCGTACGGCGGCTCCGATGAATGTATCCTGAATTCACGTTTAGAATATTTGTACGGAATATAAAGACGATCGATGATATTTTCGACTTTAGAATTATCTCCAACATATTTCGTCTTAAACCCATAGAGATCTTTTGCATTATTGATGAGAGGACCGTTATTTTCAGTAAAGAAAAAAACGCCGGCAAAAACGATCAAGGCACAAGCGGCAAGGATCGATATGAACTTTGGCTTTTGATATTTTAGGACGGATAGGATCCTCTTCCTGATCGAGCTTTCGCCAAAAGCTACTCTCGTTTCAAAAAAGCTCTTTTTAGAAGCAAGTTTGAGCAATGTGTCGGAATAATCCTTCTTGTGACCGCTCCCGAGAAGGTCGAGCACTTTTTCGTCACAAGACAATTCCATATCTTCCGACAGCCAATGGAAAGCAAGCCAAACAAAAGGATTGAGCCAGTGTAGGCAAAGGATGAGCCAACAAAATGATTTGATCAAATGATCGAAACGAGAAACATGCACTCTTTCATGTTCCAGGATACATCTCATCTCGATATCATTCAAGTTTTCCGGAATATATATTCGAGGTCTCAAGCCAAATACAAATGCGGTATCGATCCGATCGGATACATAGATATTTTCATACAAATGCTTGGATGTTTTAAGATCTTTATTCAAAATATATATTTCATAGATCGATCGCAGGATCAAAAACCCCAAGCCCGCGATCCAAAGAAGCGACAGAAGTCGTATCGGGTCAAGCGATGGGCTCAAGTTCAAAGCGGGATCATTTCCGGATATGAACAAAGAGCCTTCAGAGATCTCGTCCATCGGGATTCCGGGAGAAGAGATCATCCCATCTACCATAAACCGATCTGTCGTACCGATCACTTTCTTTGAAAAAAGATCCGGTCCAAAAGCAACTTTGAAGGAAAAAGGTACGCATAGTTTTGCAAAAGCCATGACCCAAAGAGCGTAAAGATACCTGTTGGGTAATTCTTTTACAAAAGATCTTATCAGTAGAACGAACAGAATAAAATAAGTCCCCTGAATGCTCAGATCCAGCGTCGACACGAAAAGATCTTTCATCGGTATTCCTCCTCATGTTCATCGATCAGTTTTTTCAGATCTTCGATCTCTTTTCTCGACAATCTCTTCTCTCTGACAAATGCCGCCAAAAAACTTGGCAAAGAGCCACTAAAAGCGTTTAACACAAACGCATGGCTGTTCATGCTCCTATATTTTTCATGAGAGATCCTTGATGTTACGATCGAATCCGAATTTTCAAAATAACCGATATTGCAAAGTTTTTTAAGCACGGTATAGGTAGTAGATTTTTTCCATCGGAGCTTTTCTTCACAAAGCTTCACCAATTCGCCTGAAGCGATCGGTTCATTCTCCCATACGATCCGCGCAAATTCCAATTCTTTTTCACCGAGTTCATAGTATTTGCCCATCAAATTTTCCTTTCCATTCCGATGATGATGTGATCTGATGGTCTATCGTCTATAGACCTTTTCTTCTAGTCTATCACCGATAGACCGTCATGTCAATAAAAATTTTGCCAAAAACTTTTCCCTGCGGTATAATGAACTGAGATCTACATAAACTGTCAAATGAAAGGAACCGTATGAAGAAGTTTATGAACATTCCCCTCCCCGGGATGCGCGTGATCAAAACTGCTCTTGCAGTATTCTTATGCTTGGTCATCGTTGCGCTTTTGGGGGAAAAGTATTCCGGTTATTCCGCGATCGTTGCCATCGTTTGCATGCAGAAAGATTGGGATGACAGCATCTCGATCTCAAAGGATCGAACGATCGGAACGGTGATCGGCGCATCGTTTGGGATCGCAACATACAAGATTCTTGGATCCTTGGAGATCGAACAAAGATTGGTGTTGCCGTATCTGACAGTTTGTATCATGATGATCGTTTTGATGATCGTGATGATATCCCTAAAAAAACACAATGTTACCGCGGTCACATGTATAATATTTTTGAGCGTGGCAGTCCTTCGAGATCCTTCGGTCGATGTTTGGCTTTTTGCTTTGCGTCGTGTGATGGATACTTTGATCGGGATCGGGATCTCTCTGCTCGTGAACATCGTATTGACCGAAGATTTTTTTAAGAAATTCAATTTTTTTCAGTAGCAGGATCCGATCGATCTTAAGAAGAACATATGCCTTAAGCGATCTATTTATGATATAATGTTTCTTTGGAAATAGTTATGACAAGGAGAATTTATGTGCGGTTTTGTTGGATTCTATAGCAAAAAGATAAATAATAAAGATGAAGTGATCAAAAAGATGAGTGACCGGATCATCCATCGAGGACCTGACAGCGAAGGTTTCTTTGTAAATGATGAAGTCGCTTTAGGTTTCAGAAGATTGAGCATCATCGACTTGGAAGACGGTTCCCAGCCTATTTTTAATGCGGATCGCTCCAAAGTCATCATTTTTAACGGCGAGATCTATAATTATAAGCAGCTCCGAAGAGATCTGGAGGATAAGGGATATATTTTCAGCACAAAAACGGATACCGAGGTCATCCTTCACGGCTATGAGGAGTATGGCAAGGAGATCTTGCAAAAACTTCGCGGGATGTTCGCTTTCGTGATCTGGGACGAAGTTTCAAAGGAACTTTTCGGTGCCCGAGATCATTTCGGCATCAAACCTTTTTATTATATGCAGCGGGATGATGAACTTCTCTTCGGTTCCGAGATCAAGTCCTTCTTACCTTTCCCTCATTTCATAAAAGAGGTCAATCCGGAGGCACTCAAGCATTTTCTGGTGTTCCAATACTCGGTGCTGGATGAGACTTTTTTTAAGAAGGTCTATAAGCTCAGACCGGGTCATTGCTTTACTTTCAAAAACGGATCGATGGACATCCAGCGTTACTTTGAGATCGAATACGATCCGAAGGACAAACCGCTGAACGAATATGTAAGAGAAGTTCAAGAGGAAGTCGAAAAGTCCGTAGAAGCTCACCAGTTCGCAGATGTTGAAGTGGGTGCTTTTTTGTCCGGCGGAGTGGATTCCAGCTATGTCGTCTCTACTGCAAGACCGGACAAAACTTATTCGGTCGGATTTGAGAACGAAGGTTTTGATGAGACCGTTTATGCGAAAGAGCTGTCCCAAAAGCTTGGGATCAAAAACATATCCAAGATCATATCCAAGGATGAATTTTTTGAAGCGATCCCAAAAGTACAATACTATTCCGATGAACCGCATGCGAATCTTTCTTCCGTTCCGCTATTCTATCTGTCACAGCTTGCCGCAAAAGATGTGAAGGTCGTTCTTTCCGGCGAAGGAGCTGATGAGCTTTTTGCCGGCTATAACGAGTATGAGGTCCCGACTGTCGCCGGACTTTATTCTTTTTTGCCGATGGCACTGAGGCGTTCGATCTACAACGCAAACAAGCACAAGCCCCATTTTCGCGGCAAGAGCATCATCACAAAGTATGGACAGACGGTCGAAGAAAGATATATCGGGCAAGCGAAGATCATGTCGGATGATGAGGCAAATTCGATCCTCCAAGATAAATATAAAAATCCGATCCTGGCAACGGACCTGACCTCAAAACATTACAAAAGAGTCTCCGATCGGGATGATGTGACCAAGCGCGGCTATCTGGATATGAATATGTGGATCGTTGACGATATCCTTTTGAAGGCTGACAAGATGACGATGGCAAACTCGCTCGAGCTTCGCGTTCCTTTTTTAGATAAAGAGATGTGGAGTCTTGCGCGCAAGATCCCGTCAAAATACAAAGTACAGGGCACGACAACAAAGTATGTCTTCCGTCTTGCAGCAGAGAAAAAAGTACCGATCGATTGGGCAAAAAGAAGAAAAGCAGGCTTTTTGGTCCCATTTATCCACTGGATCCGAGAGGAAAGATACTACAAGATCGTAAAAGAGCAGTTCAGTAAAGATTTTGTCAAAGAATTTTTTGACCAAAATGCGATCGATGCGCTCTTGGAAAAGCATTATGCAAAAGAGTCCAACGAAGGACGAAAGATCTATACGATCTACGCTTTCTTATTATGGTATGAAGAATATTTTGTAAAACTTGCATAGGAGATGATATGGAACCGAGATTAGTCCTGGCATCCAATTCGCCCCGACGAAAAGAGATCATGGAGATGCTTCCATGGGACTTTATCGTCGAGGCGGTGGAGACCGATGAATCGATGGATGAAACGCTGAACATAGAACACAATCTAAAAACTTTGGCATACCGAAAAGCTCTACCGATCGCTCTAAAGTATCCGGATGCGGTAGTGATCGGCGGCGACACCGTCGTATTGGCAGATGGGGATATTCTGGGCAAGCCGAAAGATGAAGAAGATGCGAAAAAAATGTTGCGCCTGATCTCTCATCATCCTCATGATGTATATACGGGCGTGTGCATTTTGTGCCGGAACAGATCCATCGATATCCGCTTTATCGAAAAAACCGCGGTCCACATGAGCCCGATGGATGAAGATGAGATCGAAAGTTATGTGAAAAGCGGCGAGCCTTTCGGCAAGGCGGGCTCCTATGCGATACAGGGCAAAGGCGGTGTCCATGTAAAAAAGATCGACGGGGATTATTACAATGTCGTGGGATTGCCGCTCAATCATCTGTATAAAGAATTGAAAACGATCATGGACCGAGCTTGAGGATCATCCCAAAGATGGTCCTTTCTTTATGCCCTTCATAACATGCAAAGATCCGATCTCTGTGAGATACTGAAACCTGATAGACAGCATAGAAAATTTTTCTCGCCTTTTTGATACGATCAGCAAATTTCTATAACAAATTTTACACGGTCCCCTTAATTTTGACGAATTGCCTAAAAGTGCCTAAAATACAACGCTTTATAAAATCAACTCAATTTTAGAAAACGATAAAAACCGATTATTGCCGATTATTTTTATGCCGTTTTTCTGACGGTATAAAAACATAAGGGAAAGGATATGTAATATGCAAAATAACCGTGCGGCGCTATATATAAGAGTCTCAACAGATGAGCAAGCAAAAGAAGGTTACTCGTTAGATGCCCAGAAAAAGCATCTTATCAATTACGCCAAAAATAATAATTTTGAAATCGTGGATATATACAGTGATGAGGGAGTGTCCGCCAGAAAGTCGTACAAAAAGAGGCGAGAGTTTGTCCGACTGATCGCAGACGTGCAAGCCGGGAAGATCGATATCATCCTTTTTATAAATCTCGACAGATGGTTCCGGAATATCGCCGACTATTACAAGATCCAAGAGATCCTGGATAAGTATGGCGTAGGTTGGAGAGCCACCACCGAGCATTATGACACCACGACCGCAAACGGTCGCTTATACGTCAATATCCGACTAGCCATAGCGCAGGATGAAGCCGATCGTTCCGGAGAGCGTATAAAATTCGTTTTTGAGCGCAAGATCTCCGACGGCGAGGTCGTATCCGGAAGCTTACCTCTAGGGTATAAGATAGAGAATAAGCGGATCGTGATCGATCCGGAGAAGGCGGTGATCGTCCGTGAGCTATTCCGTAATTATATTGCGCTCGGCAGCAAGCGTGCCGCAATGCTTAAAGTGCAGAAGGATTTCGGTTGCAAATTGTCGTATAGCAGCGTGTTAGCCTATTTCAAAAACACATTATATGTCGGCAAGTATCGAGATAATCCGACATATTGCCCTCCGATCGTAGATCAAGAGGTATTTGACAGGGTTCAAAAAATGTCTGAAAAAACTAGAAAAAACTATTGACTTTTTATAATACACGTATTATAATATAATTATAGCAAGGGCGACAGAGTCGCAAAATAAAAAGCCCCCGAAGGCGACCAAACCGAAACGGGGACTTAAAGATAACAAACTAAATAATTAGCCTGCCCCTTTATTTTAACACAAGTGCAGGCGGAAAGTAAAGGAGAGAAAAAAATGGGGTCGTGTCAAGTTGTTGTGGAGTTTTTCTATTGACAAGCTCCAAATGGTTTAG
>JAUMYO010000089.1 GCA_030528605.1 Peptostreptococcaceae bacterium
TACACTCTTCTTCTCTTTGGCGGTCTGCAACCGTTGTGAGGGATCGGTGTAACGTCTTTGATCATCGTCACATCAAGACCTGCGGCTTGAAGCGCACGGATCGCAGCTTCTCGACCGGATCCCGGTCCTTTTACGAATACCTCTACCGATCTCAATCCATGCTCCATAGCCGCTTTGGTCGCCGCTTCCGCCGCCATTTGTGCCGCAAATGGGGTCGCTTTTCTGGAACCTTTGAAACCCAGTCCGCCTGCCGATGCCCATGAGATCGCGTTTCCATGTACATCAGTAAGTGTTACGATCGTATTGTTAAAGGTCGATTGGATATGTGCATGACCTTTTTCTATATTTTTACGCTCTCGTCTTCTGACACGAGCCACTTTTTTCGGCTTTGCCATTGTTTACCTCCTTACTGTAGATTATTTTTTCTTCTTACGTCCTACTGTACGCTTTGGACCTTTTCTCGTTCTTGCGTTCGTTTTCGTTTTTTGCCCTCTTACCGGAAGCCCTTTTTGGTGTCTGATCCCTCTGTAAGAACGAATGTCTCGAAGTCGCTTGATGTTTAGAGCGATCTCTCGTCGAAGGTCTCCCTCTACAG
This sequence comes from Peptostreptococcaceae bacterium, assembly GCA_030528605.1. Lineage (GTDB taxonomy): Bacteria > Bacillota > Clostridia > Peptostreptococcales > Filifactoraceae > JAUNKE01. The sequence goes on from JAUMYO010000089.1 coordinate 596, forward strand.
TATAGTTGTCGATCGCTTTTCTCAAGCTGTTTACTTCATCTTCAGAAAGGTCTTTGACTCTTTTATCCGGATCGATACCGGTCTCAGCAAGTATCGCATTGGATACGGATCTTCCGATACCGTAGATATAGGTCAGCCCTATCTCAACTCTTTTTTCTCTTGGTAAGTCTACACCGGCTATACGTGCCATGTATTTGCACCTCCTATATTGATTTCAATCTGAAATTTACCTTCTTAGCCTTGCTTCTGCTTGTGCTTCGGATTTTCACAGATGACCATTACTCTTCCTTTTCTTTTGATGATTTTACATTTCTCGCAGATGGGCTTAACTGATGGTCTTACTTTCATCGTTTTTACCTCCCTCGGCTATTTCTTTCTCCATGTGATACGACCTTTTGTCAAGTCGTATGGAGAAAGCTCTACCGTAACTCTATCTCCCGGCAGGATCCGAATAAAATTCATTCTGAGCTTGCCTGAGATATGCGCTATGATTTGGTGATCATTTTCTAATTTTACTTTGAACATTGCGTTTGGTAGCGCGTCTATGATCACGCCTTCCAATTCTATCACGTCTTTTTTAGACATCTACAACCTCCATCCGTTCGATTCTCCGTATTTCTTTTCGTATTTTGGCATTTTCGCTTTCGATATCCTTTGATCGTTCGTTGATATGGATCTCTGCCATCTTGCCGGTATCTTGAAGGTGCCTCGGATTTTTTTTCTTCGGCTTTTGGATCGTTCGTCCGTATCCGTCAACGACATAGGCAAAGTGTCCGTCCGTCCGCAGGATGATGTAGTAGCTCTCGCCGTCTCTTCCCGCTTTGTTTTTTACGATCGCGCCTCTTTGCATCTGTTTCATATTACCCTCTAGTGCGCGGTCAGGATCTCAGGTCCATTGTCGGTTATCGCAATGGTATGTTCATAATGTGCTGAACGCATGTTATCGTCTGTTACGACGGTCCATCCGTCTTCTTTCACATGAACCCTGTATGTCCCTTGGTTTATCATCGGTTCGATCGCGATCACCATACCGCTTTGAAGTTTGGGTCCTCTATCCGGTGGTCCGTAGTTTGGGACCGGCGGGTCTTCGTGAAGATCTCTGCCTACTCCATGTCCTACCAGATCTCTTACAACGGAGAAGCCGTAGCTCTCGACATGTGTTTGGATCGCATGGGAAATATCTGATAATCTCTTCCCGAGGATCGCATGTTCGATCCCTTTGTAAAAGCTGTTTTTTGTTTGTTCGATCAGCATGATATCCAACTCGGAGATCTCTCCGACGGGATGCGTCTTTGCGCAGTCTGCATGGTAACCGTTTTTATAAGCACCGATATCGATACTGATGATGTCTCCTTCTTTAAGGATGATATCTTTGCTCGGTATCCCATGCACCACCACTTCGTTGGGGGATGCACAGATGCTGCCCGTAAATCCGTTGTAGCCTAAAAATGACGGCTCCGCTGCATATTTTTTGATCGTGTTGTAGGCGATCCGGTCGAGTTCGTAGGTCGATATGCCCGGACGTATCGCTCGACGCACCATCTCATGTGCTTCGGCTACGATCTTTCCGGATTCTCTTATCAGCTCTATCTCATGTCTTGACTTTAGTATTATCATTATTTATTTCCCTAAGGCCTGTTGAATATCGCTAAATACTTTGTCGATCGCCCGGTCCCCTTTGATCGTTGCGATATTCCCTTTGCCGGTATAGTATTCTACCAAAGGCATCGTTTCTTTCTCATAGACATCGATCCGTTTTTCCACGGTCTCTTCCACGTCATCGACTCGCTGATAGAGTTCGCCTTGACATTTATCGCAGATACCTGCTTTTTGTGTCGGGTTGAACTCCACATGGTAGGTCGAACCGCAGTCTCGGCAGATCCTCCTGCCGATCGCTCGTCCGACGAGGATGCTTTTATCTACTTGAATATTTATCACTTTGTCGATCTTTGTTCCCATCTCCATCATCAGTTCGTCAAGCGCTTCGGCTTGGTTGACCGATCTTGGAAATCCGTCGAGAAGGAATCCTTCCGCAACATCTTCTTCTTTTAGTCTGTCCTCTACCATGGCGATCGTGATCTCGTCCGGTACCAGCTGTCCTTTGTCCACATACTCCTTCGCCTTTTTGCCAAGGACTGTGTTTTCTTTCATATTTTTTCTAAAGATATCTCCGGTGGATATATGGACCAGGTCGTATGCTTCTTTGATGCTTTCTGCCTGAGTTCCTTTGCCTGCTCCCGGAGGTCCGAGTAATATCAGTTTCATTATCTCTCCTTTGTACTATCAGTGCTTCGAGTGAAACTTGTTTTATTATTTCAGGAAGCCTTGATAACTTCTCATTACTGTTTGAGATTCAAGTTGTTTCATCGTTTCGATGGCAACCCCGACAACGATGAGCAGGGATGTTCCTCCGAATTTGAACGGTACATTGGTCGTATAAAATAAAACTGTCGGTAATGCCGCTATGATCGCAAGGAAGATCGCTCCCGCAAAAGTCAAGCGGTCCAGTATTTTTTTGATAAACAGTTCGGTAGCTTTTCCCGGTCTCACTCCCGGAATGAATCCGTTGGAGTTCTTCATGTTTTCTGCCACTTCATCCGGTTTGAATGTGATGGAGATATAGAAGTAGGAGAATCCGACTACCATTATAAATTGTAGCAACGCATATAGGTACATTCCCGGTGGGTGCGATGCACTAAACCATTTTTCTACGAATTGCCGATATCCTGCGGACTTGACGAACAATGTCAAGAACATCGGGAAGCTCAGCAAAGATGAAGCAAGGATGACCGGCATCACACCCGCTTGGTTTACTTTAAGCGGAAGGTGGGATTGTTTTCCACCATAAGTGTTTTTGCCGACAACTCTTTTTGCATATTCTACCGGGATCCTTCTTGTTCCCTGAAGAACGATAATAACACCAACAACTACCAGAACGGATATGATCACAAATCCGATCAATTGCAGTACATTGATCTGTTTCGCTTGGAAATTCGCGATCGTGATGCGAATGTCATAAGGCAGTCGAGATACGATACCGAAGAAGATCAGCATCGAGGTCCCGTTTCCGACTCCTTTTTCGGTGATCATTTCACCGAGCCACATCAGGAAGGTCGTTCCTGCGGTCAAGGTAAGAATGATCGCTACTGTCGATAGAACGGATGTCGATATGAATGCGCTTCGGAAAAGTCCCAAGCTCATCACCGATGCTTGCATCAAAGCAAGGAGCACTGCAAGGTATCTCGTCCATGCCGAAATTTTTTTCTGTCCCTCTTCACCGGATTTTTGCAATTCTTCCAATGACGGGATCGCTACCGCCAAAAGCTGTAGTACGATCGAAGCGGTGATATATGGAGTGACTCCCAGTGCAAACAGGGTGAAGTTATTCAAGTTACCTCCTGATATCAGGTCATATAGACCGAGTGCTCCGCCAACTGTTCCACCCATCATCGCTTGGATAGCTTGTTTATCGATCCCCGGTACGGTGATGCTTGCACCGATCCTATATACAATCAGCATCAGGAAGGTGAAGACCAACTTTTTTCTAAGATCCGGGATTTTGACCGCTCTTTGCAAAGTTTTTAGCAATTAGATCACCTCAGCCTTTCCTCCAGCTGCTTCTATTTTGCTCGCTGCAGAACCTGTAAATTTGTTCGCCTTTACTGTTAGCTTCTTCTCTAGGCTGCCGCTTCCTAATACTTTTATTCCATCTTTTTCGATCTTCCTGATCGCCTTTGTTGCCTTTAGAAGTTCAGCCGTTACCTCTGTTCCATCTTCAAAGCGGTTTAGTGTGTCAAGGTCGATGATCGTGTATCTTGTTTCAAAATCGTGGTTGTTGAATCCTCTTTTCGGAAGTCTTCTCATCAAAGAAGTCTGTCCTCCCTCAAAGCCCGGTCTAACGCCACCGCCTGAACGAGACCATTGTCCCTTTTGTCCTCGTCCTGCTGTTTTACCTTGTCCCGTCGCTGTACCTCGTCCAAGTCTCTTTTTCGGTTTGGAGCCGCCGCCAGCCGCAGGTTGTAAGCTGTGTAGTTTCAATGTGTACACCTCCTTCTAGGCTTCTTCTACTGTTACCAGATGTTTAACTACATTTATCATTCCTCTGATCTGAGGGTTGTCTTGTTTCTCCACAACTTGCTCTCTCTTTGTAAGTCCCAGAGCAATCAATGTCTTTCTTTGGTTTGGCTTGGTGCCGATCGGACTCTTAGATAGTTTTATCTTTAGCATCAAAATTTCCTCCTATCCTAAAAGCTCATCTACTTTTTTCCCTCTTAGGGCTGCTACTTCTTCGATCAATCTAAGCGATCTTAGTCCTTCCATCGTAGCATTTACCATATTTCTTGCATTGTTCGTTCCAAGAGATTTGGATCTTACGTCCTTCAGTCCCGCAAGCTCAAGCACCGATCGTACCGGTCCTCCGGCGATAACTCCCGTACCTTCTTTTGCAGGCATGATCAATACATTTCCTGCACCGAATCTTCCTTTTACCTGGTGAGGGACCGTTGTACCTACCATCGGTACCTTTATCAAAGATTTTTTCGCATCTTCTTCCGCTTTTCGGATCGCTTCCGGAACCTCCATCGCTTTCCCTGTCCCGATACCTACATGTCCGTTATGGTCGCCACATACGACAAGTGCCGCAAATCTAAAGTTTCGTCCGCCTTTTACAACCTTGGTCACTCGTCTGATCTCGATAACCTTAGTTTCGATATCCAGTTTGCCTGCATCGATTGGCTTTTTATACATTTGTTTTCCTCCTTCTCCTAGAATTCAAGTCCCGCTTCTCTGGCTCCGTTTGCCAGTTCTTGTATCCTTCCATGGTAAATATATCCGCCTCGGTCGAATACGACGACTTTGTGCCCTTTTTCGATCGCTCTCTTTGCAACAAGTTCCCCTACTTTTTTAGCAGCTTCTTTGTTGCCTGTGTTTTGCACTGCCGACTTGATCTCTTTATCCAATGTAGAAGCAGAAACCAATGTTACTCTGTTCACATCATCGATGAGTTGTGCGTAGATATGATTTGTGCTTCTGAATACATTCAATCTAGGTCTTTCAGGAGTTCCAACTACGTGTTTACGCACTCTTTTGTGTCTTGCGATCCTGTTCGCGTTTTTGTCGATCCTCTTGAACATTATCTGATCACTCCTTTCAAATTATTTCTTACCTGTTTTTCCTTCTTTACGTCTCACATATTCGTTTTCGTAACGGATCCCTTTTCCTTTGTATGGCTCAGGCTCTCTCCACGCTCTGATCTTCGCTGCATAGTTTCCGACCAGTTGCTTGTCGATCCCTCTTACGATGATCTCCGTTTGAGTCGGAACTTCAGTCTCGACCCCTTGCGGATCTTCCATCTCTACCGGATGAGAGAATCCAAGGCTCAGGTTGAGTACCTTCCCTTGCTTCGATGCTCGGTATCCGACTCCTACGATCTGAAGTTTCTTTTGGTATCCTTCGGTCACTCCGACGACCATATTGTTAAGCAGCGTCCTTGTAAGTCCGTGAAGTGATTTGTGCTTCTTGAGCTCGGATGGTCTTTCTACGTGGATCACCCCATCGGAAACGACGATCTTCATTTCCGGGCTAAGCTGTTGTTGAAGCTGTCCCTTCGGTCCTTTTACTACTG
>JAUMYO010000090.1:0-1449 GCA_030528605.1 Peptostreptococcaceae bacterium
TCTATGGCATCAATGAAGACGGCGAAAAATTCGCTTTTTTGCCATCCGATGCAAGATATGAAGTAAAGATCACAGCCACAGGAGACGGAACGCTGAACTATAACATAACGGAAGACACAGTCGGCGAAGGGATCGTAAGGATCATAAACTATTATGATATACCGATCAAAACGGGAATGAGGTTCTCGTCGATACTGCCGGCATATTCGGAGGAAGACATCGAAGAAAGAGGGGAGCAAGGCTCATCAAGAGAATATTCCCTTGAAGATCGGACGGAAAACAAGACGATCCCCCGATCGAGCGAGCTCAGAGGAGAACGAGCGAACGAAGCGACCTATGATATAAAAGTAAGATCGGATGATGAGAGCAAAGGGCTTGCATGGGGAAGCGGTCCGAGGATCATAGGCAGCTTTGCAAAACCTATCGCCTGGGCAAAAGAAGGATATAAGTTTGAAGGCTGGTATGAAAATGGCGAAAAAGTATCATCGGATACGGAATACAGAGTGAGAGCGGATCGAGATAGGACTTTGGTCGCTAAATTTGAAATAGACCCGAATGATGACGGCTCACATGACAAAAATACAGGCGGCGGCACCGGCGGAAATAGGAGCGGCGAAAAGCGGGAGGATATCCAAGCTCCTCCAAAGGACAAAAAACAAAAGGACGATAAGGATATACCGCAACTGACCGATATCCGGGATCATTGGGCAAAAGTATATATCGAGTATGCACTACAGAACAAAATAGCGGCAGGTTATCCGGATCATACTTTCAAACCGGACCGATCCGCAACAAGAGCCGAGTTCTTAAGGATGTTGATCAATGCAAAAGGATATGAAGAGACGCAGTATCAGGGAAAATTCAGCGATGTCACATCGGAGGATCCGTATTGTGGTGTGATACAAACAGGGATCGACAAAGGGATCGTCTTTGGATATCAGGATGGCACATTCAAGCCGGACCGAACGATCACAAGAGCGGAGATGATCTCGATGATCATGTCTTTGGAGCAGGTACAGGATCTACCGGCTGCAGAAGTGGAGCAGATCCTGTCAAAATATAAAGATAAAAAACAGGTCCCGAGTTGGGCTAAAGATCAGATCGCAAAAGCGATCAAGATGAAAATAATAACAGGTTATGACGGGAAGATACAAGCCGACAAAAAAGCAAGTAGAGCGGAGATCGTAGCTGTACTTTATACTTTACTTCATAGATAAGGACAGTGATCTGTAAGCAAAAGGCTTTTTAAGCCTTTTGCTTATCCCTCTGCACATATAAGAAAGCAGGTGCAAAGATGAAAATGACAAGACCCTCGTATATCCTGATAATGATCGTGCTCGTGCTCGGAGCGATATATATCGCCTGTTCAAGACTTGGAAGCGAAGAGGATCGGCAGCGACCGATCCGCGAATTGGCTTATGATGAGATCGGCAAAGAAAACTATGTATA
>JAUMYO010000090.1:1549-6107 GCA_030528605.1 Peptostreptococcaceae bacterium
GTATGTTCCGATCTTTTTTGTTGTGCTGCATATTTCTGTATGTCGAGCTTTCGATCCCAAGCCTAGCCATCACGGAGCGTTGAGATCAAAAGCATCGGGTCCGTAGGCAGCCGCCCGGAAAAATGAATGAAAATGAAACAGAATAAAAATAAGCGGCTGTTCCTGTGGCAGGGATCTCAAAGATCTTTCGCCACACAGACTCAGGCAGATACGCTTCCCTACAGTCGGATGAGCCATAGCGGTCCGCCCGAGGACGCACTATATTTCAATTCATTGGTCAGGGTTTGGATATCCCAAGACTTTTGTGTATTTTCGATCGAATTGGAATCTGCGATGATCGCCTTGCCGCCTTCATCCAGTCCGAGGATCAGGATGAAATGTCCGCTGCTTTGGCTGAAGATCCCGTTTTTCATCAGCGCGGCAAACACATTGCCTTTTTCCAGCTCTTTTCGGATCGCATCCGGGCTGTAGTTTTTGAACGGGGTACTGTCCAAGCCGAACGCACCGGCACCCTTGTTCATGATCCCGTGGTATGAACCGCTTTGCGGCGCATGGAATCCGTTGGCACTTGCCCAATCTGCGGATCGGATCGGGGTCAGATCTTTTTTGGAAAGGTTGCCGACGAGCATTGCGAGTGTCGTTGGACCGCAGCCGTATTTATCGATCGGATCTTGTGACCCGTAGAGATGATCTTTCCATCGCGCATCATGTTGGCTGTAATATACAAAGTTTTCGATATTTCCGTCCAAGATCACTTCGCCGGGGCTCTTTTTTTGCTGAGGGCTTTGAGATGTTTCGGACGGATCTTTTTTGGCAGTGCTGCCGTAAGCCGTATAGATCAGCGTTTTCGGCTCGTCGTTCCTCTTTACTTTGCTGAGCGTTTTTGCTTGAGTGTAGAGATGCGCTGCTCCCTTGGAGGCGGTCCGGACCACTTTTTTTTGCGTTGCCAGCACATCATCGGCAAGGGCGGACCAGTCCAGTTCTACACCGAGCTTGTCACCGAGCGTCAAAGAGATCCCCGCAAAAGCGACCGCAAAGCTGCTGACAAAAGTCAGGAGCAGTTTGGTGAAGTGCACTATGCTTGAACCCATAGAAATTCCTTTCTTTTACCAATACAACTTCCTTGTTGTACGATGCTTTCGGAAGACGATCCTCCGAAAAAGTTTCGTGAGATCCACGAGATGAGATCGCAAAAGGCAACGACGGCACATCTCCGAATGCTCCTTTTACAAAATCATTGATATTCATTGCATTTGATACTATAATTAGGATAGAGACAAATTCCGGAAAGGAGAGGAGCCATGATCTGTTTTGAAAATGTAACAAAGACATATCCGTCTTCTCAGGGCGGCGTGTACGATCTGGATTTCAAGATCGAAGCCGGGGAATTTGTATATCTGATCGGGGGATCGGGTGCGGGAAAAAGCACCTTGATCGATCTCCTTATCAAAAATATCGACCCGGATGAAGGAAAGATAAGACTATCTCACATCGACCTGTCCGAGATCCGACCGGAAGATCTGCCGATGTTCCGGCGCAACTTCGGGATCATCACAAGCTCGGTCGGGATGATGATGGAGCAAAGCGTTCGGCAGAATATCGCGCTTCCGCTGATCGTTCGAGGTGAGCGACAGCGCAAGGTCGATCAGGCGGTGGATGCGATGATGGGATCGGTCGGCATCCGTGCCATCGCTGACAAAAAGATCCGCCATATCTCGGGTGGAGAATGTGCGAGAGTGGCGATCGCCCGTGCTTTGATCACGAATCCGCCGGTGATCCTCGCCGATGAGCCGACGGCAAACCTCGACCATGATACGGCATGGGACATCATCAATCTGCTGGAACATTTTAATCATCAGGGCACGACCATCCTGATCGCGACACATCAGAAGACGCTGGTCGATCTGACGCGCAAAAGAGTGCTGATGCTCCGACGGGGAAGGATCTACTCCGATCGAAAGGCAGGAAGATATATCAGTTTTGAATAGATGACGGAAAAACTTTGACACAGGTATTGAGGAAGGTTTGATATGCTGAAACGATTGATAAGATATTATAAGCCACACAAAAAATTATTTTTTATGGACTTCGGTTGCGCATTTCTGACGGCTCTGATGGATCTGTTTTTTCCATTCGCGGTCAGTTACTCGATCAACAAAGTGTTGCCGAGCGGAGACGGCGAACTTTTTTTCAAGATCATGGTCGCGCTGCTCCTATTCTATGTGATCCGATTCGCGACCAACTATGTCGTGCACTATATCGGGCACATCATGGGAACGAGGATCGAGCACGATATGCGCCGGGATCTGTTCAATCACATCCAGACGCTGTCCTTTAAATTCTTTGACAATACGAGAAAGGGGAAGATCATCTCAGGGATCGTCAACGACCTCAACGATATCTCCGAATTTGCGCATCACGTACCGGAGGATGTCTTTATCGTTTTTACGACCGTTATCGGTTCGCTCTTCTTGATGACCTACATCAATCTGCACTTAACGATCGTGGCTTTTGTGCTAGTTCCGGTTCTCATTTTATTTACGATCTCAAAAAATATTCAAATGAAACGCACTTTCCGCAAGATGCGCGAGAAGATCGCCGATGTCAATTCGCAGATCGACGATTCGATCACAGGTATCAAGGCGGTCAAAGCTTTTGCCAACGAAGACTATGAGATGGAAAAATTCGCGAGGGGAAATCAGTTTTTCAAGGAGACCAAAGAAGAAGCCTACAAAACGATGGCGGAGTATATTACGGGCGTTGAATTTATAGCTAATTTGATCTCTTTACTTTTGCTTGCCTATGGCGGTCACCTTATCCTGCACGATCAGGCTCAGTATGGGGATGTTGTGGGTTTTCTGTTATATGTAAATATTTTGGTTACACCGATCCGTCGTTTTGCGACAACGATCGAGATCTTCCAAAAAGGGATGACCGGCTTTGAGCGTTTTTGTCAGACGATGGACATCAAGCCGGATATTGAGGATGCGCCGGATGCCGAAGTGCTGGGCAAAGTCGAAGGAAAGATCGAGTTCAAGAATGTCAGCTTTGCCTACGAAGGATATCGAACGGTCATCGAAGATCTCAGCCTGACGGTACGACCGGGCGAACAGCTTGCACTCGTAGGACCGTCCGGAGCGGGCAAGACGACATTGTTCAATCTGATCCCGCGATTCTACAGTCTGACGGGAGGCAAGATCCTGATCGACGGCAAAGATATCGAAAAGATCAAACTCTGTTCCCTACGCGACAATATCGGGCTGGTCCAGCAGGATGTCGTGCTCTTTGCCGGTACGGTGCGCGACAATATCCTCTATGCCAAGCTCGATGCCACCGATGAAGAGATCCGCGAGGCGGCGCGCTCGGCGAATGCGCTGGAGTTTATCGAAAAACTCGAATTCGGATTCGACACCTATATCGGAGAACGGGGTGTAAAACTCTCGGGCGGACAGAAGCAGCGACTGGCGATCGCAAGGATCTTTTTGAAGGATCCGCCGATCCTCATTCTGGACGAGGCGACTTCATCGCTGGACAACGAATCGGAAAAACTCGTGCAGGACGCGCTCTACGAACTGTCCAAAGATCGTACGACGCTCGTGATCGCGCATCGGCTCTCGACCATCAAGAATGCCGATCGTATCATCGTGTTGACCGAGGAAGGGATCGTCGAAGAAGGATCACACAAAGCTTTGCTCGAACAAGAAGGCATCTATGCATCGCTGTATAAGATGCAGTTTCGGGAAGAAGAGTTCGCCGTACAGTGATCTTCGGAAATCTCGAGGGATCGGCAAAATAGACCGACAAAAAGATAAAAATGACCTCCGTGGCGCATTCGCTCAAAGATCGCGACCATCGGAGGTCTTATTGCAAATAAGTCACCCAAATATGGGAGAGAAAAGCGGAGAGAAAGAAAGGAGAGCATATGGCAAAGGTAAAACTGTGGACGAGACAGGATGTACGTTTTTTGGATGCGATCAAAAAGGAAGGCGTATTCCATGCGAAGAAGGAATACATCGAAGAAAAGAATCAGGAGCTGTCACTCTATTTTTTGAAACTCTATGACTGGTTCGTGGCGGAGGCGAGCAAGCGCGTGCCGAGACCTGACGGCGCACAGTATCCGATCTGGTGCTCGGTCAATTCGGAATACATGCTTCGAGGCGCACATGGCAATATTTTGATCGAGCTGAGCATCGACGAAGAGCGGATCGTCTATTTTGACTCGCCAAAATGGGATCTCGTGCTCAATCACTACTATATCGCAAAGGATGCGGAAGATCAGCGACGTTTTGAGGCGGAACTCGATCGTCGCGGGATCCGAAACAGCTTTGCCCTGCTCGATGAATTTCACCAAAAATTCTATCCCGACCTCGCGCAAAAAGTGATGCGCAGCTGGGAGCGGATCTTCGATGTGGATAAGGACGATGAAAATATCTTTGCCGTGCAGGCGAACATCTGGGCGATCTATCCCGAGGATATCGTCGAGATCCGCGAGGGAGAAGACGAGCGCAAGATCAAAAGCGTGCGGATCTTTGAGGAACTGAGACCGAAAGAATAAAAA
>JAUMYO010000091.1 GCA_030528605.1 Peptostreptococcaceae bacterium
AGCTCCAAACGGAGCTCGACTTTATGCGTTCCCGAAAGTCTATTACGATCGGTCATTTCAATCCGCGAGCCCCAAACGGAGCTCGACTTCCGGATCTTCAAAAGCCCGTACTGAATATCCTATTTCAATCCACGAGCTCCAGACGGAGCTCGACGAGACCGCCGAAGAACTCGTCAAAGAAGGGCAGATTTCAATCCACGAGCTCCAGACGGAGCTCGACACTTAGCAGGTAGAACACTATACGGTACAAAGTTATTTCAATCCACGAGCTCCAGACGGAGCTCGACAGCGTTTTTTAGCACATTTCATCTTATTGCCTTTATTATAAAAACAATAAACCAAGATTTTTATATGAATTTTGAGCCAAAAAACGACATTTTTCGGTGCGGATCTCCCATACATTTTCTGTTTGCCGGTATTCCGCACCAATACTAATCATTTTTCTATTACCGGTTATTTAAAGTATAACTCAGATGTCTAAATTATTAAAGGTTCTTCCACTTTGATACCGACTTCTTTGCCTATAATTTTTGGTTTTTGTTTGCTGCCCAAATTATAGATTCGGATGCTGTCTTCCTCTTTATTTATGATTCTTTCCAATTTATTTTCCAGCTTCTTCATCAAGGATGGCTCGATCACGAGTTCGAATACGGAATTTTGAACACGTACCCCATAGTTTACACATTCTTTTGCAACTTTTCGCAATCGACTTTTGCCGGCATCCGTCATAGTCGATACATCATAGGTCAACAATACAAACATAGCTGTCTCCTATTTCCATAAAAACGCAGGATATTCATCCAATTCGTCTCTCAAATACTTCGCTAACAACAAAGCTTGGCTATAAGGGATCAGCCCCCATTTCATTTTTTCTTTTAGGTAAGGGTGTGTCAATTCTTCATTCTTTTTCATTTGCCATTGATTCAAAAGAGTTTTTCGTGCATCTTCTTTCAGAATGACCGCTCCGCTGTCCTGGGTCTCAAAATCGGATGCCTTGACGATCCTCTTGTTGATCATTGTCAGGACAAAGCGATCGACCATTACCGCTCGCAATTCTTCTTCGATATCGACCGCTAAAGAACGACGACCGGAGCGATCCGTATGCATAAAGCCGATATACGGGTCCAGACCCACCATTTCCAAAGCAGCCGCAATATCAAACGATAGCAGGGTATAAAAATAGGATAACAGACAATTCACTCGGTCTAATGGAGGTCGTTTTGAACGCTTATAAAAGAAAAAGTCTTCTTTTTGATTTAAAATCAACATATCCAGCACACTAAAATACTTTCCGGCACAATTCCCTTCATAACCTCTCAGCTCTTCCAACTCTTCACAGTTTCGGATCAAGGGCAACATTTGATAAAGATATTCCGAAACCTCTTGGATAAGCTCTACCTCCATCCTCATCGAATACTCTCGGATCGCTCTTTCAAGTACCCATCTGGAATTATATACCTTGGCTAAAATGAAATTTTTAGAAATATCCAGCGAAAAATTCGAGTCCGCTCTCTTTTCGACTTGAAGAACACGTAGATGCACACTTCCTTTAGTTTCTCCTTCGACTCGCGCCAAAAATCTTCCGACAGTGTCTAAAAAAACGAGTTTTATATTTTCTTTCGCACATTTTTGCATCAACCGAGGACTCGCGCCATTATACCCATGAGAGATGATCGCCTCCAAATTATGTAAAGGGACTCTCAACAAAACCTCTTTTTCTTTCTTGGCTACGACCGTTTCCCCGTCTAACGAGAGATAGACATCCTCTTGATTGATATACAGTGTATTCTTTAAGATCCTCATTCTTTGAGCCTCCTTTTCATATACGCGGATGCCTCTTCTAAACTAAAGAGCTGTGGTACACATTTTTCATTTAGTGAACAGGACCTGCATCGAGGCTTGATCTTTACTCTCGGAATATGGTTTCGATCACGATAATGGAGCATTTGCCGTACCATTTCTTTTAATTCTTGGCGCAATGGCTCGGATATCATGACTTCTTCTCGCCTTCGGGTCTCAAAGTAAAACAGATATGCTTTCGGGATCTCGCAACACAGCATTTCTTCCAAACATACTGTCTGTGCCGTCAATTGAAGTCGATCCGAATCGTCCGTCTTTGTTTTCCCTTTCTTATATTCTACGGGATAAACTGAAAACTTTCCTTTATATGCCGGGATATATATCCCCTTGTCATCAGGGATATATTCCACGGCATCACATTGTCCTTGGATCTTGTATTCATCGGAGCGGACTCGCATCCCTCGGACCGTTATCGCTTTACTTCTGATGTCTCGATCGGTTTGATGGACTTTTTCATGCAAGATGGAGCCGGTCACTGTAAGAATATTTTCTTCCCATTCCCCATCGATCTCGATCAACGCCCATTGCCTCGGGCAAAATACATAATGCTGTATTCCGGATATCCTTAAATATTCATCGGAATTCATAATATCATCTCGCTTTGTAAACTGTCAGCTGAGAAGTCACTTCTTCCTTCTCAAAGCCTTCCCATTCTTTTTCTTGGATCGCATACCTCTCAAAAGTATTCAGTTCCGCATTCACCACCTCAGCAGAGAGCCCCTGATGGATCTTCGCAGTCGGAACTTCTCCGGTCTTGGACTTATGCTCGAACCAGTACACCTTATTGACCTCGATCGATCCTTCCGGTCTTGCGGATGATGCATCATTCTCAAACAAAGTACATAAAGCTTCTTTTAAAAGCTCGGCATCTTCTTTGGAAAGTCCTGTTTTTTCAGCCAACTGAACATTGATACTGCCGCATAGTTTGTAGACACCAAAATCGATCCGATGCTTCATACCCATCGTATCACTGCTTTTTGTTCCTTTTTCGGTAGTTTCGCTATTGACACTTTTGGTGATCTGCATACTGTTAACTTCTACTTTGTCCAAACTGGTCGCTGTATGGATGGATATCGGACCTCTTACCCCGATCGAGATCCCTTTTGCCGCTTTGCTCTTAAATGCCAAGACTTGTCCGAATCCGCGAATATCAAGCCATTCTTCACAAGCGATCCTTGCCAGCTCTTCTTCGTTGCTGTTATCTTTTACTTTAGGATTGCTCTCCCATCTTTCCTTCAAACTTTTGAATCCGTCTTTGCAGTTGCAGTCAGATTGTACGAAAACATTTTGCTCCATATCCATCCAACGATTTCTGATCTTTCTCTTGATACAAACATCCGATACTTCTCCATATCCTTCGAAGTCGATCCTTGGACGATTCCCATTGAGCGGATCTCCATTAGGGTTTGCCTTATTTACCGTAAAAAATACTACAAAATCGATCTTATTGTTCAAACTCATTTCAAAATCCTCCTTTTATTTTCCTTTTATTCATTTTCATCTGCTTCAAAGTTATCTGTTCCCGCTGACGAATGTTTCTCCCACAATTTTTTGTTTTCACAGAAAAATCCCATCAAATAGCTGCCTTGTAGCGATCGGTTGCTCTCATAATCCGCTTCCTCAAACAAAGCATAGATATCGGCGATCTCCTTTTGATAATACCTTGCCTTCGCCGGATTTTTCTGTTCCAATTGGCTCATATATGGATTGATCGCATTAAAAATAATATTCCAGGTGCGGTAAGGGTGGTTGGAAAAAGAAACCATATATCGCCATGCATTGGTCGTTCTTTTGGCACCATCCTCCGCTTTGGTATATAAAGCATCCCTTTCGATCTTATCCGCAACCGCCAGCAAACGCCCATACAGATAGGATCGATCTGTTCTCTTATTATCTAATTCCATCGTGTAACTCTCCTTCTCCCAATAATAATTACGGTATAAACTACAAGCGATCCCAAGCTGCTTTCTCCACTCCATCGGATCCATGCTCATCGTTTGAGATGCTCTTCGAACACTCATCAGCATCAGATCTTTCGGGATCGGCTGCCCTTGGACGATACTGATCAAGATCCTCTGATAAACTTCTTTTTTAAGTTTATCATCAGCATTTCTTCCCACCGTAGCATCGATCAAACTCCAAAGGGTAGGTGCTCTGGTAAGAGACAGCGACCTGCCTTTTCGCTCAGAATGTTCTTTACCGACTTCTTCGCTTTGATCCGGTATAAAAAAGCGATTTTCCCAAGAACTTCTGTCATGCCATAGCTTGATCCTTTCTAAAAACCGGTTATCCGGCAATTCATTGTAATAAAGGACTGATAATCTTCCGGGAGTTGCAGCATCGAGGATCAAAGTGGTGATCGTTCCGGACGATCCGAATCCGCTTCCACGACCAAGCAGCGCCCGATGGATCTGATTTGCAACCACTTCGCTTGTGCTGTCCAGCTTTTCAACACTCTTGATCTTTGTTTCTTTTTCCGCCAATTCCGTATTGATCTCTTCCAGGTCGAGTTTTGGTATCGGTCGATTCTCCGAATGAAAATGCAGGAATACTTTATTGTCGATACTAAAGCCTTGATTTTTGATCAGATATTTTAATGCACTATGCATCTTTTCACTAGCGATATAGGAAATCGCATTGGGCTCCGAAGATTCGATAAATCTACCCCTATAAGTGTAATTTACCGCATCATTTGAAGAGATCAGCTTGGCTCCATCTCCGGGCATCCGTATATATCGAGGATGTTTTTCCGCTATTTTAGCGTACTGCCCAGTAATAGCACACCAATCATCTTTTCCTTCTTTCTTGTTGATATGAGAAAGATATGCTTTCCAAACATCGATGTCATTCCAAATTTCTTGACTTTCGTCCTCTTCGATCTGAATGCAGAAACGGATCATCGCTTCTCCTTGTTCGGGTTTCGGAAGAATTTTCAGCAAAGCCGTCTTTTCTTTGTTTTCTTCCGTTCTCAACTTCCCGTCGACGATCGTAAGAATATCTAAGTCTGCCAGATCTTCGATGATGTTTTTTTGAGTTAAGTATCGATGAAGAACAGAAAGAAATCTTCCTACTTTGTCTACGTCATAGTCCACTTTTTGCTCTCGGTCGGCTTCTACAGATCCCAAAAAAGATTCAAGCTCTTTTATATACAGCCCGAACATCTTCTGCCTTTCACCGAGCTGTCTTTGGTTAAACTGTGATTCATCACAATATTTCATATAGTCTTTGCTGATATAGCACAATTTATCGAAGAGCGGATGCGCCACCGGTTTGCTCGTTCTTCCTGCTGACTCTTCCGTCACCGGCAAAATGGTCGGCATATCTTTCTTGTCTCTGATCACTTCTGCCTCGGCAAGTTCAACATCATCCCCATCCGCAAACAACAAACATTCGATCTGAACGTTCTGCTTACTGAATCCGATCGGAAGTAAATTCTCTACTTGCTGCTCTGCCAAAATATCATAGATCTGACAGAGATCCTGAAACAGTCCCATATTTCCTCCTTTCTCTATTCTTCAAATTGTTCTGCTGTACAAATATCATCGAGCGTAAATAACTTTGTTTCCAATTTATGAAGATCCCTGATGATCTTACATTCCTCCGGGCGAATGAAACGGATCACTCCATTTTTCATGACCGGCTGCCACATTCGGACCTGTAAAATATCATGTCCCGTCTCATCAGGATAATTCAACCCGTGCAACATCAAAGCAAAAGTCAGTTCTCCCGCTTCATCATAATATCCTTTTCCGCTTCCGAATTCTTCCGGCACGACATAGGCTTGACATTCCCTTGTCCCGAGAAAAATATCCCGTCGTCCTCCCTTTTCGACCATTCTTTTCGCGATGTTGTGGTGCTTATGTTCATTTTGGTCCAAAACGAGCTCCGGTCGATTCGGATTGAACTCAAAATGTGCTCTTACTTGATAAGCAACATCCGTTAAATAACTGTAAAAAGACAGATCCTGTTCTTTTTGATTGTTATATTTGATCGTCCGGACTCCTTTAGAATCCATGGAGATCGGATTTAAGATCCGTACCTCGTCGATGTACCAAATGATCGTCGGTTTCCAGTAGATCGATTCCGTGATGCCCTTCAAGGCTTGATAACTCGGAACGGGATAGGACATCTTCTCTCCTCCGATCTTGGTCACGATATCGGAAAACAGCGCGTATTTCCCAAAAACCTTATATTCGATCGTGTTTCGCATCATTATCTCCTT
>JAUMYO010000092.1 GCA_030528605.1 Peptostreptococcaceae bacterium
GTATGACCCGGAAGATCGATCACTTCAAATTCGTAGTCGCCGATCGAGATCCGGTCGCCTTCTTTGACGAAGACGAACTCTACCGCCGTCTTTGGCGAATAGAGCACCGCGGGATGGCGATCAAAGAAATGTCCGTCATTGTAAAGACCCAAAAACTCCGGTGAATAGAGCTGTTTGTCGAAGTAGTCCGACTTAGCCATTCCGTTGACATATTCCGCATCGATCGCACTGCAATAGACTTTGCCGCCATATTTTTGTTGAAACTTTGCCGTCAGACCGGAATGATCGGCATGCAGGTGGGTCAGATAGAGATCGACCTGCCCTTTTTTTATGCCCAGTTCTTCCAGAGCCGCAAAAAAACATTCCTCGCTCTCCGGATGATCAAAGCCCGAATCGATGATCAGCGCGTGATCGTCGGTGCGAATGATATAGGAATTCAGGGATCTGAGCGGGGATCTCGGAAGGATCACATCGCCTGCAAATATATTCTTATAGATCTCTTTCATACTTTCTCCTTGTATTTTGAAGACCCGGATCGTCTGCTGCTGCAAAAGCTTTTGATCCATCCGCATCGCCAAAGAGCCTTCGGATCAGAGTAAAAAGCATTGGCATCGCATAGCTGAGGGAGCCGCCGAATGATCTTCAAAGTCGCTTGATCGATCTTTTTGTTATCACTATATTATAATATTTTGCTCAGAATTAAAAGCCAAATGCGTCCTTTTGTGGTAAAATATTTTTGAAAACCATTTAAGAAAAAGAGGTATCGAATGTATTTGATCAGTTTGAGATCCACGCATCATGCGATGATGCTGGAGCATATCGTCAAAGAAAACCGAATCAAAGCGATGACGATCCCGACGCCTCGCGCGATCTCCAAGAGCTGCGGCATGAGTATCAAGCTACAGGAAGAGGTCGAGCTGGATCGGGTCGTGGAACTTATCGAAAAGAATAAATTGCAGGTGGTCGGTGTTTTTGTCGTCGGGGACAAGATGCTCGAGCGCGTTTATACCAATATGGAGGAGTCATGAAGAAGCCTATGGTCTTGTCGGTGGGGGACATCATCACCACGAAAAAAAATCATCCATGCGGCGGAAATGAATTTACCCTCACGCGCGTGGGGATGGATATTCGGATGAAATGTCATACCTGCGGCAAGGAGATCTGGATCGACCGCCCCGATCTGGAGAAAAGGATCAAAAAGCATGTGGAGGCAGAAAACAAGGAATGATCGGAGACGGGACCGGAATTTGGACAACTGTTTTTCAGGTCAAAAATCCGGACTCGGCGGGCTCGCTAAAGAGCGGTCCGATCTCAAGGAGTTGGAGGTAGAATGGATCTGCAAATGAGAGAGCTCAGTATGGATCGTGTTCAGGAGCTGGAGGAATATCGCGCAGAGATCATCGCAAGCGGAAACACGGACGGATCCGGCGGGATCTGTCGCGGAGACTGTGCGGCAGACTGGGTC
Source organism: Peptostreptococcaceae bacterium (assembly GCA_030528605.1). Taxonomy (GTDB): domain Bacteria; phylum Bacillota; class Clostridia; order Peptostreptococcales; family Filifactoraceae; genus JAUNKE01. The sequence goes on from JAUMYO010000092.1 coordinate 1,466, forward strand.
CGGGAGCAACTGCAAAACCGATCCGTCATACATGAAGGCTATCGGATGACCAAGGAGGTCTATCTGCTGATCGATACCGATCGCGACAAGGTGGTCGGCATCGGAAATTTTCGATACGATCTGCACCCGGACTATCTGCAGGGCGTGGGACATATCGGCTACAGCATCCGGCCGAGCGAGCGGGGCAAAGGCTTTGGCAAACTGATACTGAAATACCTTCTTCAAATCGCCGAAAGACGATGTCAGAAGGATCTGATCCTGACCTGCGCCGTCGGGAACGAAAGGAGCCGCCGCACCATTCTTGCCTGTGGAGGAGAATATCTCGGCAATGTGATCAATGTATTCACCGAGCGGGAGGTGGAGCGTTATCGGATCAAACTGTAAGGAGGGACGATGGAATATATCTTTGCGATCTCACCGATCGATGCGGAAAGTAAAGAAAAGCAAGTCAGTCGAATGCTTGAAAAAAGGACGGAGGTAACATCTCGTGCCGGATCGTCTTTTCTTTGGAAGATCACCGATCGGCTGGACCGGTCGAACCAAGGCAAGAGCGTGTCCGAAGTCGTCCGGAAAAGAAGGATCTTGCGAATGCGGATCTGGAGCATCCTGTTGATCCTGCTCGGCGTCATGCTGGTGTTGCCCGGGATCATGGATCCTTCCGAGTTGTTTATACCACTGATATTCGGGGTTTTTGTGATCTTGTACGGGATCTCGAACCTTGTGATCACGAAGGAAAAGTCGCTGCTTTTTGACAAGGCGGCAAAGAGCCTTCTTCAAGGGCTCGGAGAGGCATCGGATGTGCGGATCGTCTTTGCACAGGAGGGTCTTCTGCTTCCGGAGCAGGAGATCATTCCCTACGAAAAGATCGAATATGTTGTTGAGACGGAGGATCTGTTCGGTATTTTTCAGGACGGGACGGTCGTGATCCTTCAGAAAAAAGATCTGATCTCGCATCGACCGGAAGAATTTACCGATCTTATCGCAAACATCCTGCCAAAAGGCGAGCTGATCCAAGCGATGCAAGAGTAGTATCGCTAGCAGGATAAGTCTAAAAATGATAACGATGGAATGTTTTTGGAGATAGAAGATCAATTAAGAAAAGGAGAGAATATGGAAAAGTTATTACTTGGAAAAAATGTGGCGGATAAATTAAAGCAAGAGGTACGCGAAAAGGTGGAGGCACTTAAGAACAGATCGATCGAGCCGAAACTTTCGATCGTTCGCGTAGGGGAGAAGCCGGATGATATCGCATACCAGAAGGGTGCGACCAAGACGATGGAGGATCTGGGGATCAAGGTCGAAGTGATCGAGCTTGCGCAGGAGACAACGACTGCACAGCTGGCAGATGTGATGGAAAAGCTCAACCATGATGACAAAGTGCATGGCGTGTTGATGCTCAGACCGCTGCCTGCACATATCGACGAGAATATGATACGCGATCTGCTCGTTGCACACAAGGACATCGACTGTATGTCGGAGCTTGCATTGGCAGGGGTGCTTGAGCCGAAAAGAGCACTCAAAAAACCTTGTACACCGCAGGCGGTCATCGAGATCCTCAAGCATTATGATATCGAGATGAGCGGCAAAAATGCGGTCGTGCTCGGACGATCGACGGTGATCGGCAAGCCGGTGGCACTTCTTCTGACCGATGAAAATGCGACCGTCACGCTTTGCCACAGCCGCACCAAAGATCTCGCGGATGTTTGTCGCAATGCGGACATCCTGGTTTCTGCGATCGGTAAGGCGAAGTTCGTCACCAAAGATTTTGTCAAAGAGGGTGCGGTCGTGATCGATGTCGGCATCAATTTTGACGAAGAAGGCAAGATGGTCGGCGATGTCGATCTGGATGCGGTGCTTGACAAGGTAGCCGGCATCACACCGGTACCGCGCGGCGTGGGCTCCGTTACGACTACGGTGTTGGCGATGAATCTGATCAATGGGATCAAGTAAAAAGATCCGATCTTAGAATAAAACAGGTGCTCGGGATCGCTCGGGCACCTGTCGGAATATTACTATTGGACCCTCTGCAGCTATTTTTTTCGAAGCCGAATGATCCGACCGGAAAGAAAGGAAGTTTAGAATGATGTATTTTTTGATCGGGGGATTGTGCGGGATCCTGTCGTTGTTGCAATTTATGGAGAAGGGGATCGTCTTAAACAAAAAATATTTCTACGCGACCGAAGAAGAGCGTAAGGTCATCGATAAAAAAGTATATTATCGTCAGGCGGCGATCGAGTGGCTGCTCTTCGGTTCCTATTTTATATTGACGGGATCGAGCTTCCAATTTCAGATCGGCTGGCTCAGGATCCTGGCGTGGATCGCATTGGGAGTAGTGATCGTCTATTCCGTCAGATCCACTTATCAGATCCGAAACAAAGCGAAAAAATAGTAGAGAGGTCTTTATGGATGCTCATGCTTTTTCATATAGATTTCAAAAGCGAACAAAGGTTTTTGGACTTTCCGAAAGAGGATCGGATATCAGAGAAAGGACGAATGATGAAAAAAGGTTTGGTAGTGGAAGGCGGCGGCATGCGCGCAGTCTTTGTCTGCGGATGTATGGACGCATTGCTGGAACACGATATCGAGATGGACTATGTGATCGGCGTGTCGGCAGGTATCGCCAATGCGGCGTCCTATATCTCAAAGCAGAAGGGAAGGGCGATCGCTGTGGCGACCGAGTTTTCCAACGACAAAAGATATATGGGATTTCGTAATTTTTTGGATCCGAAAAACAAAAGCTATTTTGGCATCGATTTTATGTTCCGAGTGATCCCGGAGACCCTAAGCCCCTTTGACTATGAGCAGTTTGACAAGTTCAAAGGCGAAGTGATCGCCGTGATCTCCAATGTCGAAACGGGCAAAGCGGAATATCGGGATCTGATGAAGGATCCTTTTCGTGACGATGTACTGATCGCAAGCTGCTCCTTGCCGATGATGTTTCCGGTAAGAAAGATACAGGGCAAAAAATATCTGGACGGCGGTCTTTGCGATCCGATGCCGATCCGTCAGGCGATCAAAGACGGCTGCGACAGGATCCTGGTGATCTCGACAAGAGAAAAAGAGTACCGTAAAAAACCGGAGATGATGGACCGTGCGGCGATCCGTCTGCTCAAGGAACACAAAAATTTTGTCAATGCGATCGTCAGAAGACCTCATGTGTATAATTATTGTATGGATATCGTCGATCATCTGGAGAAGGAAGACAGGATCAAAGTGATCCGTCCGCACGATACCAAGGATTTCTCAAGGACGGAGAAGGATGTCGAAAAGATGATGCAGCTCTATCAGGAAGGCTATGATCTGGTCGAGAGCCGCATCGAGGAACTCAAAGAATATTTCGGGATCTAAAACGCATCCGCAAGAGAGCGTTCGTATCTTGTGACAAAGGGCTGCTGTCGGCGGCTCTTTTTGATGGATATCCCAATGGAGCGGAAGGAAGATCATGAAGAAAATAAAATGGGTTGCGCTGATCTTGGCGATGATCTTGACCGCAGGTTGCGGCAAGGCACAGTCGGCGCGAATGGATAAAGAGGTGTTCGTTTTGGACACCATCGTGCGTTTTTCGGTCTGGACGGATGATCGGATCGATCAGGACCGGGCAACACAGCTGCTTGTCGAAGCGGAGCGGCTCTGCTTTTTCTACGAAAAAATGCTGAGCAAATCGATCGAAGAAAGTGATATCTACCGGCTCAATCATGCCGGCGGAGAAAAAGTCGTCGTCCGTCCGCAGACCGCTTTTTTGATCGAAGAAGCGATCAAGTACAGCGAATGGACCGATGGCTATTTTGATATCACGATATTACCGGTCAAGGACTTGTGGGATTTCAAGGCGCAGGACCCGACGATCCCATCGCAAGATCAGATCGATGCAGCCGTCAAAAAAGTCGGCTACAAAAACATCATGCTCGGGGAGAAAACGGAGTACAAAGACAATGAAGGCAAGGTGCAGCCGGGGCGTGCGATCTCGCTCAAAAACGGTGCGATGCTCGATCTTGGCGGGATCGCCAAAGGCTATATCGCTGATGAGATCGCTGCGATGCTCCAAGAGCAGGGCGTGACGAAGGGGATCATCAACCTCGGCGGCAATGTGCTGATGATCGGCGCAAAAGAAGAAGGCAAAGCGTGGCGAGTCGGGATCCAAGATCCCAAAGGCTCACCGAATGATTATATCGGGACCGTTGACATCATAGGCGAGTCGGTGGTAACATCGGGCGTTTATCAGCGATTTTTTGAGAAAGACGGCAAAATCTACCATCATCTGCTGGATCCTTTCGTAGGCAGACCGACCGATAACGGACTTTCCTCCGTCACCATATTGTCACCAAGCTCCATCGCAGGAGATGCACTCAGCACAGGTTGCTTTGTGCTCGGACCGGAGAAAGGGCTCGCCCTTGCCGAAAAACTGGAAGATGTGGAAGCGGTCTTTATCAAGAGCGATGGCGAGATCATCGAGACCTCCGGAATGGGAGATCATGGATTTACGGTAGAATAAATCAAAAGGCTTTATCCCTAGAGAGTGTCGAGATATATTCATACTATTATTCTTTAGAA
>JAUMYO010000093.1 GCA_030528605.1 Peptostreptococcaceae bacterium
ATACCTGGTCGATTTAAGAGGGTCGGATCCATGATCCGGACCTCAAGATAAAAGTATAGAAGAGGAGAAAGAATATGCAAAAAGAACGTAGAGACATAGAAAGCAAGTACAAATGGTCTCTGGATAAGATGTATGATGACCGATCGTGGGAAGAAGATCATGGATCGGTAGAACCGATGTTAAAAGACTTTGCAAAATATCAGGGGATCTTGACCAAGGATGCGGACACTCTATTGCAAGCACTAAAAGCGAGAGATGAGATCTTGATGAAGATCGGAGGGCTGTATACTTTTGCAAGAATGAAAAAAGATGAAGATAACACGGTAACTTCAAGTGCTGCCCGACTGGATAAGATCCAGGGGCTTGAAGCCAAAGCAAGGGCGGAGATCGCATTTTTTACACCGGAGCTGCTTTCAGCCAAGTATGATAAGATCAAAGCTTTTTATAAAGAGCAGCCTCAGCTCGTTGCATACGAGTTTATGCTGGAAGAGCTTTTTCGGGCGGAAGAGCATACTTTGAGTGAGGCGGAAGAGAAACTGATCTCTACACTGAGCCCGATATTTTCGGCAAGTGATGATGCGTATATGATGCTTTCAAATGCGGATATGGATTTTGGAAATGTCCAAATGCCCAATGGAGAGGATAGGACGCTGACACATGGAAACTATGGATCGTTTATGTATTCCAAAGATCGAAAAGTTCGCGAACAAGCTTACAAAAAATACTATGCTGAGTATGATAAGCATAAAAATTCGATCGCGACCATGCTGAGTTATGAAGTTAAAAAAAGTACGATCTTGGCAAAAGTAAAGAATTATGAGTCCTCGCTTGAAAAAGCACTTGATCCGGACAATATCCCATCTTCCGTGTATTCCAACCTGATCGACACGATCAATAAACATTTGCCGCTGTTGCATCGATATATGGAAGTTCGCAGAAAGATGCTGAAGCTTGAAAAACTGAGGATGTATGATATCTATGTACCGCTTTTGACTTTGGAAAATGAGAGATTCGACTATGAAGAAGCACTGGATCTGATGTATGACGCATTAAAACCGCTTGGTGAAGAATATCTCGGATATGTTAAGGAGGGCGTGTCTTCCGGATGGATCGATGTTTATGAAAACAAAGGAAAAAGAAGCGGAGCCTATTCTTTCGGTTCGTACAAAAGCATGCCTTATATTTTGTTGAACTATGATGGGACTTTGAGAAATGTGTTTACGCTCTTGCATGAGATGGGTCATTCGATGCATTCGCTCTATACGAGAAAAGAGCAGCCTTTTATGTATTCCCGGTACTCTTTGTTTACCGCAGAGGTCGCATCAACGGTCAATGAGGCATTGCTTTCGGACCATATGATCAAAAATGCCAAAGATGATAATGAAAAGATGTACCTGATCAATATGTATATGGAAGGTTTCCGGTTGACTATCTTCCGTCAAACGATGTTTGCCGAGTTCGAGAGGCTGATCCATGCCACGGTAGAAGAAGGAGGAGCCTTGACTGTAGAGTACTTGTGCAACAAGTATCTTGAGCTGAATCGCAAATACCATGGCGAGAATGTGGAATTGGACGAGGAGATCTCTCTTGAGTGGGCGAGGATCCCGCATTTCTACTCTCCATTCTATGTATATAAGTATGCTACCGGATATTCGGCTGCAACCGCGATCTCAAGAAAGATCCTCAAAGAAGGCGAGCCTGCCGCGGGATCTTATATCCGATTCTTAAAGAGCGGAGGAAGCGATCATCCGATCGAGCTGCTGAAGATCGCCGGTGTCGATATGAGCAGCACGGAACCGATCGAGCTTGCGATGAAAGTTTTTGAAGAATTGCTGGTCGAGATGGAAACGATGTTGAGCAAGACAGGAGAGCGATGAAGAAGAGAGTGATCCTTGGAATGAGCGGAGGAGTGGATTCATCGGTCTCCGCTCTTTTGCTTAAGCAACAAGGCTATGATGTGATCGGCCTTTTTATGAAAAATTGGGATGAAAAAGACGAAAGCGGTGTCTGCACGGCGACGGAAGATTATCTGGATGTCGGAAGAGTGGCTTCTCAGCTGGAGATCCCATACTATACGATCAATTTTGAAAAAGAATACTGGGATCGTGTATTCACCTACTTTTTGAAAGAATATCATGCAGGAAGGACACCGAATCCTGATGTGATGTGTAATACTGAGATCAAATTCAATGCCTTTTTGGACTATGCGCTCAAGCTTGAAGGAGACTATATCGCGATGGGGCATTACGCCCGTGTTGAACAAAGAGGAGACAAGTTCTACCTGTTGCGAGGAATGGACAGGACAAAAGACCAGAGCTATTTTCTCTCTCGTATCGGACAGCGGGCACTTTCGAGAACGATCTTTCCGATCGGGAATATGCCCAAGAGCCATGTTCGCGAGCTGGCGCAAGAGTATGGGCTGGCAACTGCGAACAAAAAAGACTCGACGGGGATCTGTTTTATCGGAGAGCGTGATTTTGACCTCTTTCTCGATAAATATTTGTTGGCAAAAAAAGGCGAGATCCGATCGGTCGAGGGCAAAAAGCTCGGAGAGCATCATGGTCTGATCCATTATACCTACGGTCAGCGCCGAGGGATCGGGATCGGAGGAGTTGGAACGGGTGAGCCTTGGTTCGTAGTCGGGAAGGATCTGGAGGAGAATATCCTATATGTAGCGCAGGGAGAAAAACATGGATCGCTGTTTACCAAAAGTTTGGTCGCTGATGATATGATCTGGATCCTTGAAGAGCCTTCCGATCTTCCTTTGAGATGTACAGCAAAGTTTCGATATCGACAGGAGGATATCCCGGTCACGGTTACAGATCATGGAGATGGCAGCCTGAAGATCACCTATGATCATCCGGTCAAGGCAGTGACTCCGGGTCAGGTGGCTGTTCTTTATGATGGGGAAGTTTGTCTGGGCGGAGCGATCATTCAGTCGGCAGAGCCGGTGGATCCGAAGTATCGTTTTTTATATGGATCTGTAAGCCGGTCAAAGAAATAAAGCAGGGCCTCTTATAGAAAACAATGGATCCAAAGATCCGGATGTGCAGAAGCGGAACAAAAGATCGAGCAGAAAAATGCAGGGTGGCGGATGTTTTGGGTCGAGCAAATGTTTTGTACAAGATAGGGGATCATGTCATCATAATGACAGCGGGACACCGGCTTGGAAAGCAAAGATAAGCAGTTGAAAGAGGGATGATAATGAAATTGACAAGATCGCTACTAAAGATCGTTCTATTTCCGATCACAATGATCCTTTCTATACTGATCGCGTTTTTTAAATTTTTGATCGTTGCAAGCAGCATTATTTTGAGCATCATATCGTTCATAATATTCATTGCCGCTCTTGCTTCTTTCATTCAAAAAGATACAGTAACGGGGATCCAGGGATTGGTGATAGCATTTCTGTTAAGCCCTTTCGGTTTACCGAAAGCGGCTCTCTATATCACCGGGGCTTTAGAAGCGGCTAATGAATTCATAAAAGCGATATAAAGACCCTTTTACAGGTGAGAACCTACAAATCAAAAAATTTCAAGGCGATAGATACGCTCTGTCGTCTTTTGGAGATCCGATCAAGTTTTGTTTTCTGTGAGGCGAGCAGATGATAGCAAGATGGCGATCCCTTACCGGATCAAAATATCTCTTACAAAAAAGCAAAAAAATAGAAAACAAGTCAGGGGATTTGACTTGTTTTCTTTAGGGGTCTTTTTTTCAACTGTCTGAAGATAGAGTTTGGGAGAAATCTATCTCATTGCAGACAATAGGGGTTAGTTCATTTGAACCTAATAGAGAAGAAAAACCATGTAGCATCTTGATTTGCTACAACTTTATTTTACTGTCAAAATAAAGTAGAGGTATAAAAAAAATGTAGGAAAATTGCAAGAATAATATTTCAAAAATTACGAAGGATGTAATATGAAGACAAAAACCATCTATCGCTGCAGCCAATGTGGAAAAGAAAATGCCAAGTGGAGCGCAAGATGTTTTGAATGTGGTGCCTATGGAACGATGGAAGAGATCGAGGTGGCGGCAAAGAGCAAAAACTCGATAAAAACATCTTCTGTTTCGACAAGAACTCCTGCGACATCGATCACGCGTCTTGTGGATGTCAAGACTCAAAACAGTGACCGGATCATCAGTGCGCTCAATGAATTTGATCGTGTGATGGGCGGGGGGATCGTACGAGATTCGGTAACGATCATCACGGCAAAGCCCGGAGCGGGAAAATCGACGCTCCTGCTTCAGGTGGCACAAAACATTGCGGAACAAGGGAAGAGGGTCCTTTATGCTTCGGGGGAGGAGAGTACTTCTCAAATAAAAGCTCGCGCACAAAGGATCCTGAAGCAAATATCGCAAAATATCTGGATCCTTACGGATCATTCGATGGATGAGGTGTTGGCACAGATCGAGGCGATCGACCCGGACTTTATCATCATCGACTCGATCCAGACTTTTACGCTTGAAGAACACCTTCCTTCACGGGCGGGTTCGCCGACACAGACGATGGAATGTGCCAATGCGATGGTACGGATCGCTAAAAACAAAAAGCGTCCCAGAGCGGTCATCTTTGTAGGGCAGATGAATAAAAATGAAGAGATGGCGGGACTGCGCGCACTGGAGCATCTTGTGGATACGGTGCTTGTGATCGAAGGGGAGAGCGAGGAGGAGCTAAGAGAGCTCCAAAGCACCAAAAATCGATTCGGCAGTACGGGAGAGATGGGCTTTTTTACGATGAGCGAAGAGGGTTTGATATCGATCGATAATCCGTCGGAATACTTTATGACGATGCGTGATGAAAAAGATCGCGTATCCGGATCGGCTCTGACCGTAGTGCGGGAAGGGACCAGACCGGTGATCCTGGAGATCGAGAGTTTGGTATCGACCTCCTTTATGCCATATCCGACGAGGATCGCGGAAGGATCGAAGCGAGATCAGCTGAATATCCTGATCAGTATTTTGGAACAGCGGGCAAAGTTCGATCTTCTGAACAAAAATGTCGTGATCAAAACGACCGGAGGGTTGAGAGTGAAAGAGAATGCGATCAATCTCGGCATTATGATGAGTATCGTGTCTTCTTTTTCGGAAAAACCGATCCCAAATGATCTGGTCTTTATCGCCGATGTCGGATTGACGGGGGAGCTCAAAAAAGTTCCGTCGATGGAGCAGCGAGTCCGCGAGCTTGATCGTATGGGTTTTTCCAAAGTCTATGTAGCAAAGGGTGCATTCAATCGCAAGGTGAATTTTGATCATATCAAAGTGATCGAAAAGAAAACTTTGGTAGAAGTGATCCGAGATGTTTTCGGACAGGTGGAACATTTTAAAAGATGATCTTGAGCATGATCGGATCAAGGGATCCGGTTGCTAAAAGAGCGGATCTTTGCCAAAATATCAATAGGATCGATCTTGTGCCATAGATCGATATGACAGAAAGACCTCGTGAGATCGACTGATCTTACGAGGTCTTTTCTATGGTCCGGATCTTATACTGATACCCGATACAAAACATAGGGATGCTTCATTCTTTATTGGATGCGATCGATAGGATATAAAACGGTCGATACGGAGCTCCAACAAATGTTGGGAAGTATCATCCATAGGGATCGGATCGATCCTATCGGTTCAAATGGATCGGTATCAGTATTTATCGCTTGGATCTGTTTGAGATACGGAATGCCGGAACTCTTGGCTTGATGCGTAAGGATCGTTCATTCGGTATTCTCGTTCTTTCAGTTTGAATTTTTTCACTTCATTATTGAGCAGCGTAGCCTGAGTGGAGAGCTCCTCGCTTGCCGCCGAACTTTCTTCCGCTGTGGCGGCATTGCTTTGGACGA
>JAUMYO010000094.1 GCA_030528605.1 Peptostreptococcaceae bacterium
AATTTTTTTGATCTTAGTAAGTTCTTGCTGTCAAATATCCAAATCCGACCTCTGATGTTGCACCGGTGATCGCCTGGATCTCTACTTGGAGTGATCCGTCAGCTCTTAGTGAACCGGCAAATCCTCCTGCGATCGTATCCACATAGTCGATGTGTCCGATCACTTTGTCCATTTTTGGAAGGTCGATGATCATGTTTGCATTTCCGCCGGTAACGCAAGCGTCTCCGGAAGGATCCGAGTCGGCAAGTGACTGAGAAGCACCATCTCTTCCTGCATACTCGTCTGTTACGATAACCGTTTTGATCCCTTTTGCAGAGATCTTTTTACAGTTCATCATCAAGTCAGTATCCGGATTTCCGAATCCTTCCTCAGAAATGATCACCGCGTCAAGACCCATATATTCTGCAAGTTTTGCAGACCAGTTAGAAGATCTCTCTTTGTCTGCAAGGTACACGTTCTCGTTTGTGATGATCACGCCCAAGAAGTTGTACTCTTTTCCATGAAGCTTGTAAAGGTCATGGATGATCGGGTTGTTCATATGAACATAAGTTGGGTTTTTGTCACAAGCGGATACGCAGTTTCCTGAAACGATCGCTCCGTCCATAACCTCTGTAGGGTATATGATCGTTGGAACGATCTTCTTTGCGTCCACGCCGTAAACATAAGTGTCATGCAGCAATCCTTGAGTTTGCAACATGTAAACATAAGCAACTTTTGGAAGGTTCGGATATTCCGCTACTTGCTCAAGAAGAGGTTTTGTTTCATAAGTGTGTACCTCATCAGGAGTAACATTTCTTCCGGCTTCTCCCAGATATTTTGCTGTCTTGAATCCAACAAGTCTCAAAGCTTCTTCATGAGCATGCTGAAGCAATCCGTCAACGACTTCCGCTTTTACGACCAGGTTGCAAGTTTTGGAGAAAGGAGTGTACTCCGCTCCAGGTCCGGACATATCGATGATACCTTCTTGGAAACCAACGATCTTTCCTGTAGTGACAACAGCTGCACCTTTAAGAACATGAGTTTTTCCTGAACCGACAACATCGACTTTGCTTAGGAAGCCGGGGAATATTCCGCCGTTTCCTTCCACTTTGACTCGCGGCTCGATCACGTCTTTTACCGGAGTGATCCTTACGCTTTCTCCCGGCTTAGTAATGAAGAATTCGATCGATTGAATATGTTCGTCCTCTTTCAAGATCTTAGCCAGCTCATCTTGATTTACATACAGAACGCCTTTTTCAACCTTCGTTTCATTGGCAAACTGTATGTCGTTTATGAAGATATTACCAACTTCTAAACGCATTTTACACCTCCTGATTTTTAATAGCAATTAGATATATTTCTTGATCATTGCTTCAATATTTGCTACTGTAGCATCGTCTTTTGTAAGCTCGTCGATCTTAGTTCCATCCTTGTAGATCGCAATCGTAGGAAGTCCAAGAACTTTTTCTTTGATAGCGAGTCTTCTTGCTTTTGTAGAGTCGAGCTTACCGAACTTCATCTTTCCTTCATATTCTTCAGAAAGTCTTTGAACATCCGGCATAAGTGCCTTGCAAGGCTCACAGCTCTCACTCCAAAAATCCACTAATACATATCCTTCAGCTTGAAGTACTTCTGCTTCGAAATTATCTTTGTCGAAAATGATCATAAGTTTCACCTCCAAATCTTTTAATTAAAACTCATTCTCTTCAATATATTTTTCTGCCATAACCGCTGCGATCGCTCCATCAGCCGTTGCAGTTACAACCTGTCTCAAAAGTTTTTCTCTGCAGTCTCCTGCCGCAAAAACTCCGGGGTAGTTTGTTTCCATCAATTCATTCGTCGTGATATATCCCGTCTCGGAAGTATTGACCTTTCCTACAAAGATCTCCGTATTTGGAATGTATCCTGTAAACACGAACACTCCGAATGTCCCGAACTCTTCGTCCGCATCGTATTGCTCAACTTCACCTGTTACCGTATCCTTGAATACGATCGCCTCAACGATACCTTCTCCTTTGATCTCCTCAACAACGGCATTCCATCGGAAGTCGATCTTCGGATTAGCAAAAGCTTTTTCCTGAATGGATTTTGCTGCACGAAGCGCATCTCTTCGGTGAACGATAGTAACTTTTTCAGCAAACTTTGTAAGGAACATCGCTTCTTCGACCGCAGAGTCTCCTCCTCCGATCACGAATACCTGCATATCTTCAAAGAATGCACCGTCACATGTAGCACAGTAAGATACACCTTTTCCCGTCAATTCTTTTTCTCCCGGTGCTCCCAGTTTTTTAGGGTTTGCTCCGGTAGCGATGATCACTGACTTTGCAAGATATTCATTGTTCTCACAAACGATCTTCTTCACCTTGCTGTCAAAGTCGAAAGATACTACGGTATCTTTTACACGCTCAGCACCGAACTCTTCCGCCTGCTCTACCATTCTTGCAACAAGAGATGGTCCTGTAGCATCATGGATCGATCCCGGATAGTTTGCTACTTCATCCGTAGTAACGATCTGTCCGCCGGTCTTATCTTTTTCGATGATCAAAGTGCTCATTCTCGCACGAGCTCCATAAAGTCCTGCCGAAAGTCCTGCCGGTCCGGCACCAATGATTACCAAGTCGTAAATTTTTGACATGTAAACCTCCTAGATTAAAGCATTTTTTATTAAATCTAAATCTATTACCATAAAATCATCTAAAATGTTCTCCGTCCATAGCGGAGTTTTCAAATCATTTTGTAGCCTCTCGTAAACTTCGACCGCATTGGATATCAATTCCAACGAAAGCATGTCCAAGGTATCCCCCTTATGGATCCCCACCGATTTATAAGGCGTCTCATTGGGTTTGATGCTCCCCGACAGCGGATGTGTCAATAATTCATAATTCAAATGTACCTTCTTTCGCAACTCATCCAATACATCTCCATATCCACCTTCTATAAAGATCACCGGATATTTCAGATCCTCAAAAAAAGACCTTACTTTGGGATTGTTCGTTACGATCATCGGATTTTTTTTCATTCTTCACCTACATAAAAAAATAAGAGAACCCCTTGCCGAGATTCCCTGTATAACCAGAGCGCTGTCAAAATTAGATCCTTTTACCTGAGAATTTCATCAGTAATTGGCAACTACTGACTTGTCCCTTCGGTGGTGAAGATCACACTCTCTCTAATTCATCATACAACATACTTATTTTTGCTCAATATGCCGCGTTCCACCATCTGTCGATCCTACGGTCACTATCTCATCCGGCTTTTCTGTCGTGATCCCATTCAGATGCCCTCATCCGAATGACTATGATACGACTCTGTTCCTTTTGTCGAAAAAGAAACTTCTATATGAACTATTCTAATATAAAAGCAAAAAAATATCAATAGAAAAAATGTAAAAAAACAAGAGATCCTTATATTTTCACTTAACGATCTCTTGTAGATAAAAAAACGATCAGTTTTAACATCCGATCCCCGAAATACCCAACTGCCGGATCACTTCAAAAACCGCTGCACATACCGTGTTGGAAAGATTTAAAGAACGGATCCTCTCCGATCTTTTCATAGGCATCTTGACCAGAACTTCCATATATTTTTCCCGGATACCGTCACTGAGCCCTTTCGTCTCCTTGCCAAAGATCAAGTAGCAATCTTCGTTGTAACTGACATCGGTATATAGTTTCTTTGCTTTTGTCGAAAAAAGATGGTATTCACCGGGATTGTTTTCCTCAAATTCTTCAAAACTGTCATAGTAACGGATATTGACCAGATCCACATAATCCAGCCCCGCTCTTTTCAAACTCTTCTCATCCATCGAAAATCCCAACGGTCGGATCAAGTGGAGTACCGCGCCCGTACAGGCGCAGGTCCGAATGATGTTCCCGGTATTCTGTGGGATCTCAGGTTCTACCAATACAATATTTATAGCCATATTTTTCTACAAAAAAAGGGGACATGCGCCCCCCTCTTAGTCCTCTTTACGCCGGGTAAATACTTACCTGCTTGCGTTTCTTGTCTTTTATTTCAAACTTTACTTTTCCGTCGATCAAAGCGAAGAGAGTATCATCTCCACCTCTGCCTACATTATTTCCCGGATGGATCTTCGTTCCACGTTGTCTAACGATGATCGAACCCGCAGGAACGACTTCGCCGTCAAACTTCTTGACTCCCAGTCTTTTCGATTGAGAATCACGACCGTTCTTTGAAGAACCGACTCCCTTTTTACTCGCAAAAAGCTGTAGATTCATCTTGATCATTTGGTTGCACCTCCTTCTTCACCAATCGTACATACTGACCATGATCTTGCACCATTTGCCTGATCGCAAGTTCAAAGGTATCCAGCAGCACTTTTATAGAATTTGTTTTTTCTTGATCTCTCACTTCAAATTTTGTGTATCCGTCTTCAACGAGATATTCCACATCGGCTTTTACCACTTCGGTAAGACCGTTGATCGTCGCTATCGTAAGAGCGGATACCGCAGCACAGACAATATCTTTGCCATACTCATCCTGTTCCGCATGCCCCGCAACTTCCACCTTGTAGATGGATCCGTCCGAGTCGGCGGTCGTAGTTACCGTGATCATTAGTTGATCGCTTCTACTGTAATTTTTGTGTACGGTTGTCTGTGACCTTGTTTTCTTCTGTAGTCTTTTTTCGCCTTGTACTTGAACACGATGATCTTTTTCGATTTTCCGTGAGCAACGACTTTTGCCGTTACATTTCCTGCATCATCACCTGTTTTCAGACCGGCATCTCCGGAAACAGCAACTGCTTTTAGCGTAACTGTATCTCCTTCATTTGCATCAAGCTTCTCTACGAACAAAGTATCTCCTACTTTAGCCATATATTGCTTTCCGCCTGTTTCGATAATTGCGTACATTTGAACACCTCCTCATAATCAAGTCTCGCCTATGCAGGTACTCTTTTGAGTTTTGACCTGTTTCGTGCGGAATGTTTACCGCATAATTTTACCAGAGATCGCTCCACTTGTCAAACCTTTTTACCATTTAGGTCGTGTTTGTAAATTGCAACTCTAAGTGTCAGTGTCTCTATAAATTTTTTTCCAAGCTCTTATAAACTTCATTCGAGTTTAGTCCACCAAACATCTTTCTCGGATGATCATTTATAGTCGATATAGTCGACCCGATCTCTTCCAAAAGATCTTTTCGCTACA
Source organism: Peptostreptococcaceae bacterium (assembly GCA_030528605.1). Taxonomy (GTDB): domain Bacteria; phylum Bacillota; class Clostridia; order Peptostreptococcales; family Filifactoraceae; genus JAUNKE01. The sequence continues at coordinate 5,145 of JAUMYO010000094.1, forward strand.
TATTTCGTTTTTTCGCTCCAACATACTTCTTCATGACGATCGCCCTATTCTTCTTTTCACCCCAAGCCAACTCGATCTCCTCAAATTTATTAAATCCCATTTTTTCCCAAAAGGTGATGCTATGATCCACATGATCATGGACCACATCGATCCGTATATGAGAGATCTCTTGCCCCGTCAATTCCGACTCCCAAAAAGAAAACACTTCCTGACCGATCCCCTTTTTTTGAAAAGATTTTTTCAGCATAAGTAGAGAAAGATATACTTCAGATCCTATTTTGTAATCGATCAGACCACATATCTCGAAGGTTCTGACATCAAAAATGACACAGGATAAAAATCCCAGATCCGTCATAGTTTGAACTTCCTTTTCAACAAACGCCGGATCCACCTTTGAGATCCCCAGATGGTGTATCAAAAAATCCTTGTTGGAATTATAGATTTCTGCTACTGCTCCAAAATCCTCGATGCTGATCCTTCTTATCCCATATCTCACGATCTTGATCCTCCCCTATCATTTCAAAGTCCGGATGATTCTCTGGCATCAGAAAGATTACAAAAGCTATGTTGATACAAAAACAATTTTGATTTTACCATAACATACTATCTGTCAACTGTCAACGAACCGGAGTGGTCCCGAGCGACGAAGTTGTCTCCCGTATCCGTTTTTCACTCGATCGTCTGCCACT